>JBBQXV010000005.1:0-76034 GCA_038209335.1 Polyangiales bacterium
CGTTGGGTCGAGTCGCCGCCGACCGCAGCGCAGACGCTCGACCTCACGACTCCCGTTGCGCGCTTCAACGATCCGGAGATCGTGAAGAAACAGATCGCGTTGACCGAAGCGGCGATGGCATTCGGTCATCCGGAGCTCTACATCCGGCTCGGTGATCTGCGTCAGCGCCTCTCCGAGATCCAGGCGCATACGGCACCGCGACAAGCGCCCCCGATTCCGGCGCAACCACCGACCACGCCGCTCGGACACGGAAGTTGCGCGTCGCCACGTCCAATCGCGATGCCCGGCAACGCCGCGCGCGTCGCAGACGCTGGCGACGATCTCGAGACGAGTCTCCGCGATGGATCGCATCTCACGACTCCAGAGCTCGAGCGCTACATCGACGCGTACATCGCGTACACGGCGACCAAGCCGGAGCTTCGCGCGCTGCATGATCTCGCGGTGGCTCGCGGCCCCGAGCTGCTCGCGGATCGCCTCGAAGCCGACGACGAGGCGCGAGAGAGCGCCGCGATGCACGCGCGCGTCGACATCCAGACCACCATGATGCACGTGCGGCCGCCGATCGGCGTGCAGCAGCACGTCATCGTCGGCGGCATGGCGATCAAGATCGCCGAGGCCGCTCGGCTCGTCATCTCGTTTGCGCCGGGACACGCGGAGATCATCGATGCCGCGCTCTCGCTCGTTGAGGCGGTGAGTGGTCGCAGCCTCGGCGGACTCGGCCCGCTTACCGATTCGGGCGCGGTGGAGCGCGCGTTCGAGATCCTGTTCGCGCTCGCGCCGTACGCCGACAAGTTGCTCAGCGCGGGCGCGGCGGGAGCCGCGGGCATCGTTCGTCTCGCACGCGCGACCGGTCGAACCGAAGCGGAGATGCGTGCGACGCTCGTCGCGGCGCGCGACGTCGGGCGCGATCGCGCGGCGATTCAGCAGGGGCTCGCGCTTGCGCGCGCGGGACGGGCGGTCAGTCCGCGATCGGCGCAGGCGATGTATCGCGCGCGGCAGCGAGTGACGCAGCTCGGTGCGGTGATGCTCGGCGGACCGAGTGCGGGTGTCGCGCGCGCGCAACGCGCGGCGAACGTACGGCATGTGGAGCAGCACATCGGAACCTCCGCGTCGGTCGCGGCGCCCCCGCCGGGGTACATCGTCTACGAACGCGACGAACGCCTCGTCATCTGCAGACGAACCGCTGACGATGCGCTCTTCGCGCCGCTAACGGTGGACGCACGCGGCAAGATTCAGTGGGGCTCGGCCGAGCGTCTCAGCAAACCCGGGGCGCTCGGGTCGGCGCTCGGGCCTCCGCCTACCGCGGGGCAACATCAAGCGCACCATATCGTGCCCGACGCGGTCGTGCGTGACAGCCCTCTCTTTCGTGCCGCTCGATCGCGCGGCTCCCCGCCGTACAACATCGACGGGACTGGGAACGGCAAGTGGCTCCCGATCGATGCAGCAAGCCGATCGGCGGCTCGAACGCAGCCACCCATCCACAACGGCAACCACCCACGCTACAGCGAGATTGCGGTGGGAATAGCGCTCGAGGAAGAGACCGAGCTGGTTCGGCGGTACGGATCACTCGCGAAAGTTCCGCCCAACGAGCTGACGAAGGCGGTACGCCGGGTGGAGGATGAGATGAAGTCGGTGATCGACGCGTGGGTATCGAAAAACGGAGCGACGTTGCGATGAAGAATCCTCCCTTCCAACTCCGGCCGAGCGCGGAGCACATGATTGGCGACCGGCGTGATGACGCCGGAATCGTCAAGTTCGCTGGCTGGGATCGCCTCTTCTTCGCCGAGACCGACCCCGTACTCCTCGAGGAGCCAGTGAAGTTCGAGGCGAACTTCGAGGTCCTTCCTAGCCTCGACGTCCTGATATGCGAGAATCGCACGTGGCCCGTGATCTCGCGCCGCATGCTCGACGTTCTTCTCTCGGTCGGACCATTCGCGCATCGGGCGTTCCGCTGCGTGATGATCGACGACACGGTGATGTCTGTGGACCGATACGACGACCGCGGATTGCGCGCGGCCGTGATCGACGAACGTTTCGTTTTGCTCCACCTCACGACCCACGTCGCCGACGCGTTCGACTGGGAGCGTTCGCGGTACGAGCGCGATGACGACGACCCCACGCGCGTGCTCGCGATCCAGAAGCTCGTTCTGAACGACGTTCCGCTGCCGCCTGTCTTTCGTCTCGCGCCCTACCCGCGGAGGCTGTTCGTGTCGGCGGCGGCGAAAACTGAACTCGAGAGCGCCGGAGTGCGCGGCGTTGAATTCTATCCTTGCGACTTCGGCATGGGCCTCGGATCCCGCACGACGCGCGAGGCCACTTGATCCTCATCGGCGCCGAAGCGCGACGCTTGCAATGACCTGCTCCGCGTTTGAGCTTCGCCCGAGGGGCGAGCACCTCGGTGACATGACCTACGACGTCTCGCTCGTGCGGAGCGCGGGCGTGGATCCGGATCGCTGGTTCTTGTGGCAGACGCGCATCTTCGATGTCCGTGAGCCGCTCGAGTTCGTCGCGAACATCGAAGCTCTTCGCGGACGCGATCTGCCCGTTCCGGAGCCCTCGACATGGCCGGTAATGTCGCGCCGCATGCTCGACGTTTTGATCTCCGTTGGGAGCTTCGCGCGTCGCGCGATTCGGTGCGTCGTGATCGACGACAAGGTGATGCCGGCGGACCGTTACGACGACCGCGGCCTTCGCCGCGACGTCACCGACGATCGCTTCGTCGTGCTTCATCTCACTGAGCACGTGAGGGATGCGTTCCCCTGGGATCGATCGGAATACGAGCGCGACGACCGCGACCCCGCGCAGGTCCTCGCGGTTCCGAAGCTCGTTCTTCGCGACGTGCCTCTTCCACCGGTGTTCCGTCTCGCGCCGTATCCTCGGGTCCTCTTCGTCTCCGCGGCCGCGAAGGTCGCCCTCGAAGTGGCGAAGGTCGTCGGCGCGCATTTCGTTCCGTCCGAATACGCGACCTGAAGATCTCCACGACGAAAACGAGCTTCGGTCCGTGACCCATCGCGAACCGCCGGTTGGTGGCGACATTCACCTGTTTTCCCGATCTATTTGCAGATTCGGGCGTCACTCGGGCTGGAGATACGAGTCTAGGAATGGTCTGATTTCGAGGGTTTGTGATCATCCTAGCCATTTTCGCTAGGATGCTCGTAAGTGGGGCTAGGACGCTCGCAGCTAGGGCTAAGGCGCTGACGACGCGGGTTAAGCGGCTTGTTCTCGGAGCTTGCGCGGGGTCACGCGGGACAAGCAGCCGGACGACGGCGGGTCGGAACGCCGGCGCGGGACGCTTGGGCGTGAGCGGGGCGCTCGAAGAAGCGGGCGGCGCTCCCACGTCCGACGTGCGTGGCGCGATCGCGAGCCGTAGGAGACCCGCTCATCGCAACGTGCTCGCGAATTGCTTCGCGCGCGCGCAGCCTTCGCTCACGCCGAGCGAGCACGCCTTCGTCGCGTCGGCGTGCGCCTCGGTCATCTTGCGCAGATGGAAGTAGGCGCCGCCGCGCTCCATGAACGCGGGACCGTCGTTCGGGTGGCGCGCGAGGTACTCGGTCCAGAGCGCGACGACGCGCGCGAACTCGCCTTTGCCCGCGAGCGCGAAGTCGAGGCGCTGGTAGGCGCGGAAGTCGTCGGGGCTCTTCTTGACCTCGTCTTCGAGCGCGGCGATGTCGATCGACGCAGGCTGCGCGCTCCCCGCGGGCGCGTTCCCCGAGACGATCCACGCGCGCCGCCTCTGTAGGTCGGCATCGGTCGGCGCGAGCTCCTTCGCGAGGTCGAGCACGCGAAGCGCGTCGTCGCGCCGTCCGGCTTTGAAGTGCTCCCAGCCCTCGAAGACCATCCCTCTCACCACGGCGTCGAACGCCGCGCGACCGAAGTCATCCGTCGAATCGACACGCAATCCCGCGAGCAGATCGCGCCCGGCCGCCTCCCATCGCTTCGATTCCGACAGCACGCGTGCGCGCCGAAAGAGGAGCGCCGGCTCGCCCGGGCGGACGGCCACGGCGCGATCGAGATCCGCGAGCGCCAGCGGGAGATTCTCGCGTGCCTCGTGGATCTCCGCGCGCACGAGCAAGAACGCCCAGTAGTCGCCGAGCTTGCATGCGCGGTCGACCGTCACGAGCGCGTCGTCGTACTTCTCTGCACGCTTCAGCACGTGTGCTTTGTCCCAGTCGACGTACCCCGCGACGAAGCGCATTCGCGGATTCGGCACGGCCGCCGCATCACGCGCGAACTGCTCCATCGCGGCGTAGCTTCCGCCCCAGCGCGGCTCGAGCGCCATGACGTACTTCGTGCGAGGAACGAGGCACGTCGGGCAAGTGGCGATGGCCTGGTCGATTGCGGCCTTAAGCCTCGGAGCGTCGGAGGCGGCCATTGCCGCGCTAATCTGAAGCGTCCGCGCGGCGACGAGCTTCGGTCGAATCGCAAGCGCGCGATCCAGATCGAACGTCGCGCGATCCACCGCTTCGTGCATCGACGCGAAGCTGGCCTCCGACGTGTCCGACGCCCACTTCCCGCCGCGCCGCGCGTACGCCACCTCCGTCCAGTGCGCGCCGCGCGCGAGGTAAGGCGCGAACGACGCGGGGGTCGCTTTCACCCACTCGTCGAGCGCAGCGCGGAGCTCGGGCTCCGCCGAATGGAACGACGCCCCGGCGTCTTCCGGCCAGTACTCGCGCTTCGGATCGGCCTCGAAATCGGCCTGGAGGCGTTCGACGTACGAGCTCAGCTCGGCGTACTTGTGATGATGGAGGAGGCTCCGCAGCGCCGGGCGATCGACGTACTGCGTAGGGTAGCCGTCCGCGTCGACGCCGACGGGGCCGAGGAGCGGCAGTGCGTTCGGCAACGGCGCCGGAGCGATCGTCGTGACCGGAGTTTGGCGCTGCTCGCGATCGGCGTCGTCTTTGTTCGCGCTCACCGCTGCCCGCGCCGCGGCATTCGCGCGCGCGTTCTTGACGGCGACATACGCCACGGTCGTTGCGGCGACGACGATCGTGAGGACGCCGAGCGCGGCGTAGATCGTCAGTCGGCTCGCGCGCGTGGCGCGCGTGGGTGGCGGCGGCGGCAGTGGTCTGTCGGAGCGCCGGCAGACGACGCAGCCAGAGTGAAGGGTCGGATCGTACGCGAGGCTGTGGACCGCGCAGGTGGCGAGTTGGCGCGGCTCGGTCACGTGGCGGCCTGGGTGCGTTGGCGGAGCTTGGGGATCATGCATTCTTTATCGGTACGGGCGGGGAAACGTTGCGCGCAATCGGCGAACGCACGCAGTGAGCGTCGGCCGGAACCGCGCAGGGACCATAGCCGCGGATCGCTCGAGGTCGAGGGCGAAGTCGGGCAGGAGTTGCCGGCAGGGAATCGGCGACTCCCGTTCCCGTCATACCGTCGACCGTTCTACCCTTCTCGGTAATCCGTCCAAGCGCGTCACGAACGTACGACTGACTGAAGAGCGTCCGCGATCCGAAGCTCGCGATGCACGACCCGAGGCCCAGCGTACTCCGAATACGTGGTTCGGATTCTTCGAGAGTCGATGCCTTCCCCGCCGGCACTACGCGCCGACGAGCCTCCCCAAGTCGCCGGCGCCGCCCGGCACCGCCGGCTCAGGAGAGGGTACGAAGCGACGTTATTGGGCATGTCCGCCGCGTTCGATCCATCGCGGAGTCTTCATTCCCATGATCGATGCGAGGTCCTTCAGCTCGGTCACGACATTCTCAGGCACAGCTACATTGTACTCGTCTAGCTGAGTGCAGAGGTTTTCCAAAGCGACGCCAGGCTCTCCCGCCCTGACGAGCGACAGCATCTCCGCGACTTGATCGCTCGGAAGCCAGACCTCCGCGCTCTTCAAAACCGTCGCCAGGCGCTCCTCGATGTGTCGTAGGTCCATTTTCGGCCTCAATGTGGAAACGCAGTGATGATACCTTCACCCGCGGGTTCGAGGATTACCTTGATTCCGACCCCGCCGCGTATCCCCGTCACGAAGAAGCGCGGGGTCTCCTGCCTTGGTAAAAAGGGATCCAGCCTTGCCGGTCTGCTGAATCCATTGCAGCCCGGGGTCTGTCGCGATGTCCGAGACGTGATGCATGATCTGGTCGGCCGACCACCCTTGTGGGAATGGCGTCTTGCCGGGCGCTCCGGGCCACATGTGGCCTCCTCCTGTCGCATCCCCGACCGTGATGTGGGTCGTGCGTTCGGCGCTCGCGAGATTGACAAACTCTCCGGAACTGGCCGGCGGACACTTCACTCGCGTGAAGAAGCGCGACAGGCCGAGAACGTCGTACAAGCCTCCGAAGACGACCTTCGCCGCGCCCACCACCGCGGCGCCGAGACCGGGCACTATCGAGGCGAGACCGACGACGTTGCTTGGCGCCTTGGAAGTGTCGGACGGGGCAAAAACACCCGCCCCCACAATCGTGACCAGCGCCGCGACGACGGCCACGGCGACGGCGACGATGATGATCGTCACGGGCTCACGCCCGTTCGGGTCAACGTGGTTCACCGGGTCGTTTGAACCGTACATGTACAGGTTCGTGCCCGCTGCGAGTCCGCTCGGATCCTTCGCCGTCCACCGTCCTACCGTCGCGTCGTAGTCCCGCGCCCCATACCGCACGAGCCCCACGTCCCGATCGTAGATGCCGCCAGTGAACCCAAACGGTTGGAATCCAGGACTCGTGTCCCGAACGACGTTCCCCCACTGGTCGAAGTCCATCCGCTGCGCGACCGAGCCCGTCGCCGCGTTGACGACGATGCGCGGACTTCCGAGATGATCGCTGAGGATCCGATAGAGGGTCCCGCCCTTGACAAGGTAGTCCGGCACGAGCGGGCTCGACCCGTAATCAAACCGCGACACGACGCTTCCGTTGCCATCGAGCTCGGCGATCGGCTTGAGCGCACCCGCGTAGAGCAGCCCTTGCACCATCGCCCCATCGACGCGCTTCCCAACCCGCCGATTCGAACCGTCGATGACGTACTCGACGACGCGCCCTGTCGGTAGCGTCGCGCGCCGTAGATTCCCCACGACATCGTATTCGTACGACGTGACGAGCCCGTGGTCCTTTCGGGTGACGCTGCGCGAGGAGAGCCCCGACGGATCGGTGACGATCATCTGCTCGTCGCCGTTCGGGAGCGTCTCCGTGCGGTACGTCTTCGTACGCCCCAGCGCCGTCGAGAGCGCTGTCATCCATCCCGTCGGAAGCTCGCTTCGAACGATCTGCTTGAACGCGCCCGGGTTGAGGAGACGATTGTAGTCGTGGAAGGCGTTCCCGTTAGGGCCCTCGGACTACTACACTGTCGTTAGTCGGCTTCGGCGATACCGCGCTCGCGAAGTTGTCGAAACTCCGCTAATCGCTCCGCGAACTTCTTCGATCGCTTGGCTGCCACGAGTACAAAGTCTGGTTTCCCAGACTTCAAAAAGAAGTCGAGCATGAACTGCGCCGCCATGCCGAACTCGGGCGAACGCCACTCGCCGAGGAGCGCACGCTCGCGCGTCACGACGAATTGGGTCTCGGGGTCGCGGCGAATCAGGCGTGCCGGGATGCCGCGCAGATCGAGCTCCTCGAACTCCCCTTCGCTTATGTCGAGTGCCCAATCCACGCCTTCGTAGAACGTTGCGTTCGCTTCATCGAATTCGCGCTGAACCGCGGCGGTCTTCGTCTCTCTTTCGTCGGCGCTCGCCGGGAGTATCGTCGACGAGAGCATGAGTCGGCCGATTCGGCCGCGAAGCACGACGTGCTTGTACACGACGCCGAAACACTGATGCAGACCGTGAGTCTTGAGACCGTCGATCATTACATCTTCGACGATCGCGCCATCGAGATGGCATGCGCGAACCTCACAGTTTCGAAGCACGACGCTGCGGATGTGCGTTCTGCGTCGAGCAGACCTCGTCAGCGTCATGCCGAACGCGCAGCCCTGGAAGACGCAGCGATCGAACTCGACGTCGGAGAACTCGGCGCTGGGGTCGCGGTCGCGGAGTTCGTCGAAGATTTCCCGGTTGAACTTCTTTTTCATTCGACGGCTCCGAGCCACGACGCGGGACGCGCGTAGGTTGCGAATTCCAGCACACTTCCGTATGGGCGAGCAACGTGGGCGGGAATTTGCGCTGCGGTGGTGATGTCGAATGTCCGACCGTTGGCCCATCCGCGTCCCAAGAAGTCCGGCTGGTTCGCCTGGCCGAGATGCTTGAACAAGCGGTCGTACCTCGGCGTGTTCTTGATCTCTTTGGCCACCAGCCGCTCCACAGCCTTACCGAAAGTCGCCGCCTCGAGTTTGGGGCAGGCGGCGACTGCCACTTGCTCTTCGAACGACAGAACGTCCGTCGCGAGCGCCGGATTTCGCGTGAGCTTCCAGGCCCACTTCGACGTCAAACCCTGCAGAATGCCCGCCGCATCCGGCACCAGCGACTTCAGCCCCGTGACGCTCAGGCACATGCCAAGGATATCTGCCGGAGCACCCGCCGTGTCAGACGGAGCGGATGTCGCCATCCCCAACACCATGATCGCGAGGTAGACGACGACCGGCACAGCGAAATGGCCGTCCGAATCGATGTAGTTTACCGGGTCCGACTCCGCGTACGCGTAGACGTTTGCTCCGCCGCCGAGTCCGCTCGGATCCTTGGCGGTCCAGCGCCCGACGCGAGCGTCGTAGTCTCGCGCGCCATGACGAACGTGGCCGGTATCGCGATCGTATATTCCAGCCGCGAACCCGAACGGCTGAAACCCGGGATTCGTGTCGCGGACGACAGTTCCCCATTCGTCGAAGTCCATGCGTTGCGCCACGGCGCCGGTTGCCGCATTGAGTACGACGCGCGGGCTCCCGAGGTGATCGCTTAGAATCCGATAGAGCGTCCCATTCTTGACTAGGTAGTCCGGCACGAGCGGGTTCGAGCCGTACACGAACCGTGACACGACGCTCCCGTTTCCATCGAGCTCGGCGATTGGCTTGACGGCGTTGGCGTAGAGCAACCCCTGGACCATCGTGCCATCGACGCGCTTTCCCACACGCCGATTCGCGGCGTCGACGACGTATTCGATGACACTCCCGCGCGGCAACCTGACGCTCCGGAGATTCCCGAGCACGTCGTAGTCGTATGTCGTCGTTTGGGCGCCCTCGACCCGGGTCTTTAGCGCGCCGTTCTCGTTGTATGTGAATACAACCGGGCCGTACGCACTCAAGCGATCCTGAGCGTCGTAGGTTGCCGTCGACGCCGCGCCGCCCGCGAGCACCGTCGTTCTATTGCCGTTGCCGTCGTAACCGTACGAGCCCGTAATAGCGCCATCGGTCTTTACTTCGACAAGGCGCCCGCCAACGTCGTACCCGTACTCGTAGGTGTGCGAGACGCCATCGACCGTCTCTACCTTCTCTGTGATCCGTCCGAGCGGGTCGCGAACGTACGACTCGTTAAGCAGCGTGCGCGATCCGAAGCTTGCAATGTACGACCGAGGCTCGGCGTACTCCGAGTAGGTGCGTTCGTCGGTGACGCCGCCAACCGTCGCGCCGAGGAGTATTCCATTGAGCGAGTCGCGCACGAACGTCGACGCACCAGCGGTCTTCAACAAACCTGCAGCGTCGTACACATACGAGGTGGCCGCGCCGCCGCTAACGCTTTCGGATATGACACGAAAGTTTCGATCGTAGTCGCTGTGGACGCTACCGCCGACGACTCCGGACCACGTCGTGTCCGTCAAGAGCGGCCCGTCGTATCCGTATGCCAGTGTCGGCCCAAACGGCGCTGCGACACTCGCAACGTGTCCGCTGTTCGGATCGTACATCACCGTGGTTACACCGACGGGCGTCGTCAATGTCGCTACTCGGCCTCCCGAATCACGACCGATTGTGACGTGCGAGCCGTCTGGCATCGTGACGGTCTGGATCGCCATGTCTCCGTCGTACGAATACGCCGTCGTGTTCGTGCCGGTCGCGGGGACCACCGGCGGTGCGTATGTCGACGCGAGATCGCCGGGAAGGAACGCGAACAAGTGCGCGGACCGCGACGGCGGCGTGAATGACGTGATGTTGTTGTTCGCGTCGTACGACGCAAGCGCGAATCGCGAATCTGGCAGCGTGATGCGCGTCGGTCTTCCAAGTGTGTCGTACCCAAAGGCAGAGATGCGACCCATCGGGTCAATGACACGCGAAATGTTTCCCGCAGCGTCGTAGTTGATCGTCGCGGTACGGGCGCCGAACGTGATTTGAGATGCACGACCGTGTGCGTCGTAGATGACGCTCATCGGCGCGAGGCGAGGGACGCTCACCGAGGTCGTGCGGCCCATCGTGTCGAACGTCGACGCGATGGCGTAACTTTGGGCGCTCGTGACGTTGGTCGCGCGTTGGACAACGTCGACGAACGACGTGCTCGTGACACCGTTGACCGTTACTGTGTTCGTTATCGACCGGGGTGAGAGTGGATCGGCGGGATCGGCAAGATCGACTTGCCGCGTCGACTGGGTCATCGCGGTGAGCCCCGAAGGCGTCCTCACCGTACCGACGCTGACGAGCGGCACGGCGGAACCGAAACGAGGGTCGCGGTCGATCGTGTCGGTCGATATCGTTCCATCAGGCGCATACGATGTAACGATGCCGTGGTCCTTTCGCGTGACGACGCGCGACACGAGGCCAGACGGATCGGTGACGATCATCTGCTCGTCGCCGTTCGGGAGCGTCTCCGTGCGGTACGTCTTCGTACGCCCGAGCGCCGTCGAGAGCGCGGTCGTCCATCCCGTCGGGAGCTCGCTCCGAACGATCTGCTTGAACGCGCCCGACGGGTTCACGTCGCGCAGGAGTCGGCCGTCGGCGTCGTACTCGAAGCGATGGATCTCCGCCTTCGCGTCGATGAACGTGTCGAGGATCGCTCCGGCCTTGTAGTGGAGGTTGATGACGCCGCCGGCAGGATCCGTCGCGGCAAAGAGAGCGCCGTTCGCGTCCGCGCTGAGGAACGTTCGCTGACCAAAGGGCGCGTCGATCGCCGTGAGCACGCCGCTGCCGTCGTGGCGAACCGAGAGCACGTCGCCGTCGGCGTCGGTCACGCTCGCGAGATAGCCGCGCGTGTCGTAGTCGAACCGCGCGCGCACGGTTTTGGTCGCCGTGTCGATCGTTCGCAGGTGCCGCCCGCGTCCGTCGAAGACATAGGCGACGCTGCCGTCGAGCTCCGGCACGACGCTCTCGTTGAGCGAATAGCCGGGAAGGCTGGAGACGACTCGGAAGATGTTCGGTTGAGGGTACGCGCCTTGGAATAGCGGCATGTCGGCCGAGACGACATTTCCGTCGGGCGTCGCCGCCAATCCCCAGCCGCATCTCGCGTAGTCTTTGGGCGGGTCGATTGCACCAGGCACGACGTAGGAATCGTCACCGGTGATCGTCTCGAAGACCCCATCGAGGTGGTACTTCAGCAGGCGATTGAAATCGCAAACGTAGAGCGCCCCGTCCGGCGACGCCGCCAGCGCCGTCGGCAAATTGATGGCGGTGATATCGGTCCGAGTGCTCGTGACCGCCACGGTCTCGACGAGGCCGCTCGGGCGAATGCGGCGCAGGTGGGTGCGATCATTTTGGATCTGTTGGTTAGGGTCTGAAATCGGCCATTGAACGAAGAAGACGGATCCGTCGTCCGTCACCGCAAGTGACTTGATGACCGCGCCCATAGTGGCCTGGGAAAGCGGTCCGTCCGCGTTCAGCGCACCGGTCGACCGCATGACGGCGGTGAGGATGTTGTTTCGATCGATCTTGAGGAGACGTGTGTCGTTCCCGGAATTCGAGTCGACTACGTAGACATTGCCGTCTTTCCCGACGGCGACCAGTTGAGGACTCCTTAGCTGAGCGTTGACGGCGTACTGCCCCTCGCCTGCCAGACCCGACGTTCCCGTTCCAGCGAACGTCTCGATGTGTCCGTCCGGGGCGATTCGGATGACCTTCGCGTCAATCGTCAGTGCAAAGTAGGCGCTCCCGTCGGGCCCAACAGCGATCGAGCAGACGAGGTTGCCCCAGGCCGTCGACGTCCAGAGAACCCGTACATCCCCGTCTGCGCGCACGCGCACGATGCGCTCTTCGCCCAGGGCCGTGTCCCGCACGGTGACGAAAACAGAACCGTCCGGGCCGGCGGCGACCGCGCACGCGCCGTCTGTGATCGGACGATGCTCCGCCTTGAGCATCGCGCGTCCGAGCGTGCTCGCCCCGAGCCGACTCCCGTCACCCCGGTACACGACGTGCGTATTCGGATCGAGGACGTGGTGGGAGCTCAAGCTCCAGCCTTCGGCGTGGAGGCGATCGAAGTTCCCAACGCCGAGCAAGTACGTTTCGTCGGCCGCCCACAGCGTGATCTCGTCACGCGTCCTTCCGTTGCCCACCGACGCGCGGTCGTACGAATAGTGGCCAAACGCCTGGTCGTAGTCGGGCCCGGACGCGCCTCGCCAAGGCGACTCGTACACTCCGTCGTAGACGAAACCGACCTTGATCTGCGCGGGGTGCAGACCTCGCAGCGTACGCCCCTCGACGTCCTTGCCGTCCCAGACGAAATCCGTCGTCAGTCCGGGGATGGGGCCGAAAGACTGCTTGGTCACTCGTCCCGCAATGTGCACCTCGACGTCGACGCGCTTCAGCGACGGAGGGAGCGCGCCGGCGGTCAGTGGATGCGTGACGCGGAATCCGTCCACCCGACCGGAGACTCGGTCGCTCGAGTACGTGAGACTCTGCGAAGTGCCCGTGAGGGGAATTTCTTCGCCGAGCGACTGCGTCGTACACCCGATGACCGATCCCGGAGTATGGCAATCGATGTCCGGGGTCTTCGCTTTCTCGTCCGGTATCCGTGAACAAGCGCAAGAATCGTCCGGTGGACGAGACGGCCAGTTGACGTCGGCCGCCGAGAAGTGGCGCAGCTGAGCGCGCCACAGCGACGTCCCGGCCGTGTAGAGACCAGCGAGCTGGACCCGCTCGTCATGCGAGATGCCGCGCGCGACGAGCGCGCCGTCCGCATCCGCGAGCCCGTCGCCGTCGGCGTCAATCGCGGCGACTCCGCCGCTGACGTTCAGAATGGTGAGCACGACGCCGTTTTCGACCGCACGCCACGCTCCGGCGTCGCGATCGTAGTACCCGACCGGCGCGATCGTCCCCGCCGGGAAGTGGAGGAAGTTCTCGACATAGAGCGGCACCGGCTTGTCGAACTCGACCGTCGTCGCGCCTGCGGCGACCGCCTCATCGAGGTCGAGCGAGACCGCGTACGTGTACGCGCTCTCGGGCGGCAACGAGCCGGGCATCGACTTCGGGCCGTTCGGTCCGACTGTGTACTCCGTCGCACGGAATCGGATCTTGCCGAGGTCGCGCGACGAACCATCCGGAAGCCGCATCGTCGCGCCATTGCCCGACGGAAAGACGATCGTCGGCTGACGGGTTCCGTCCGTGTCCGTCGTGACGCTCCCGCGAGCGACGCCGCCCACGCTCGGATGAATCTCCGTGACCTGCGTGTCGTACGGGATCAGCGCGACCGCGGGCGCGTCGACGTGCGCGCGAAACGTCGTCGAGACGGTGCGCTGCGACGGCAAATACCCGATGAACGAAACGTCGAGAACGATCGGTCCGCCGCCGTTCACGGCGAGCGTGTACGCGCCGTCCGCGCGCGATAGCGTCTGACCGAGCTCTGGGTGTTGCGACACGCGAACGCGCGCGCCGGCGAGCGGCGAACCGTCGCGTTGCTGCACGTTACCGCGGACGATCGCGACGCGCGTCGGATCGATCGCGCCTGGGGTCACGCCGGTCTGGATCGGGTTTGGGCCCGTATAGAGGTACGCGTTCGCGCTGGCGATGTCGGTCGCGATGGTCGGATCGATCGGCGTCGCGACCGTGGACGGATCGGGCGGCAGCTTGAGGCAGTTTGCGACGAGATCGTGCGCAGGACCGACGTTGGGATCGCAGCGGTCCGTCGTGCACGGCTCGCCGTCGTCGACCGTGGGTGGCGATCCGACTTTGCACGCGCCCGCTCCGTCACACGTCGACGCCGCCGCGCACATATTCGAGTTGTCCGCGCACGCGGTGCCTTTCGGCGCGGACGAGTACGAGACCGTCCCGGTGGCAGGATCGCACCGGCCGACGCGGCACGGATTGGACGTGTCGATGGGCGGCGGATTCCCGGCAACGCAGGCGCCGTTCGGAGCGCAAGCCGACGGGCCGACGCACTTGTTCGAGTTGTCGCCGCACGCCGTGCCCGGCGACAGCGTCGAATACGTGACCGTCCCCGCACCGACGTTGCACGTCGGCACGCGGCAGGCGTTCGACGTGTCGACCGCAGGTCCGGAGCCGGGGACGCAAGCGCCCGTGTTGTTGCATGTGGAGGTCGCCGCGCAGCCGTTGACGTTCGGACCACAGGACGCGCCGGGCGCGAGCGTCGTGTACGTGACGGTCCCGTTCGCGGGATTGCACGATCCAACGCGGCACGCGCTCGAGGTATCGACCGCGACCGGCGCGCTTCGCACGCACGCGCCTTGGACATCGCACGTCGCGGTGCCGAGGCACTTGTTGGAGTTGTCACCGCACGTCGCCCCAGCGGCGAGTGTCGTGTAGGTCACCGTGCCGGTCGCCGGATCGCAATGACCGACGCGGCAAGGATTCGAACTGTCGATGACCGGCGCGGCGCCGCGCGTGCACGCACCACCCGTGTCGCACGCTAGGGTGCCGAGACACTGGTTCGAGTTGTCCCCGCACGCCGCGCCGACAGCCGCGCTGACGAGCGTCACGGACTGTGCGTCGCACGTCGCCACCTTGCACGTCGGAACGTGCTGCGCGGTTGCCGCGACGCACGTCGCCGCGCTAGCGGAACAGAGACCGCGCGGCACGGTCGTCTCGCCGCTGCACGTCGGAGCCGGTCCGCACTTGCGGGCCGGATCGAACACGCACGCCGTGGCGTTGACCGTGCCCGGACACATGCCTGCGCACTCCCCGGCCCCACACGATCCATGCGGGTCCGTGGTTCCCGCCGGAACCGCCTCGCACTTACCAACGTGCGCCCCCTTGCACGTCATGCACAGCTTCCCGCCGCACGCCCCGTCGTCGCAGCACACGCCGTCCACGCACGCGCCGTCGCCGCAATCGAGGTTCGACGCGCACGTCTCGCCAAGCCCCCGCAGCACCTCGCCGCCGAGCTCCCAAAGCGCGCCGCGGTTTGTGAGCACGCGCACGCGCTTTGACACCGCATCGACGAAGACGCGGTACGGCCACCACAGATTCTGGACGACGCCCTCGGGCGGATTCGACGCGGTGCCGTAACCGAAGTTCCCAGTCCGGCTCGCGGGCGCACTCTGCATCGACAACTGCACGCTCTCCGCCGACATGAGCTCGAACGGATAGGGATTGGCTTGGACGTTTCCGACGACGTTCGGATTGTTCGGCGCGAACCCCTCGGTGCCGAGCGCGAGCATGCGCCATGCGCGGTCCACCGGCGCAACGCCGGCGAGCGGAAGCTCGAGCATCCCGCGCGGTCCATCACGCAGCGCGAGCAGGCGGCCGTGCGCGGCGTCCTCGAACGCAGGCGGCGACGCGCACGTCGGGACGAACGGGTGAGCCTTGTCGCCGTAGCTCGACGCGAGGCATGTCATGCCGCTCGCGACCTTCGGTCCGGCGTTCCACGTCGTTCCAGTCCATGTGCGCGCGGTGCCGTCGGCGTCGAACGTCGAGATGCCCCCGAGCGTCGCCGACTCGAACGCCGCGTTCGGGTGCGCCCACGCGAGCTCCATCGTGCCTTGCCAGTACGTTTGGTAGAGCTGGCCGTACATGAAGACGCTGACCGGGCGCTGGACGAGCGCGGTGAACGGGCTCGGCCCAGGACCGGTCCAGGTTGCGCCGTCCCACTCCCAGGTCTCCGCGGGCACCTTGCATCCGAACGCAACCGTCCGGCTGCGCGCGCTGTCGTACTCGACGAGCGTCGCCGCGGAGCATTGCGACCACGTTGGTGGCAGCACCGCCTGCGTCCATGCCGCGCCGTCGTACTCCCACGTCGCGCCGCGATAGAGCATCACCGTCCGACCGCGGACGCGATCGAACGTCATCTTCGGCATCTGCGGCTGCAACGCGGCGAACGCCGCGAACTGCGCGCGGGCGAAATCGCGCTTCGTGCGAATGCTCGGATCGACGGTCCATGCAGAAGGCGGATTCGCCGCGGCGAGCTGCGTCCATCCGCCGCCGTCGGTAAGCGCCCACGTCGAGGCGTCGCGCGGGTCGAACGCGACGATCCGCTGCGCGGCCGAGTCCCACGTCGTGGCGAGGAAGTCGTTCGCGCCGCTGACGAACGGAGAGCGCGGCGGCGAGCGGTCGGTCCACGTCGCGCCATCGGTCTCATAGACAGCGTCTGCGGCGAAGAACGTGGCGACGCCGCGCGCCGGATCGAAGATCATTTCGGGGCGAGTGCGCGACGCGAACAGCGGCGAGGCCGGGGCTCCGGTCGGCGTGGTCGTCGGCGCGATGGGCGCGCCCGCATCGACCGTGGGCGGCGTGTAGTGCGCGCGCTCGAGCTCGGTGCGGAGCGCGAAGTGATCGCGACGGCCGTCGTAGCGATAGGGAAGAAGCGGAGTCGTCGCTGCCGGCCCTGCGCCAGCGTCGGGTGCTGCGCCCGCGGTCGCCCAAGGCGTCGCGCCCGCAACCTGACGGAACACCGGCGTCGCGCCGACGTCGCCGCCGAACACGACGTCGCTTGTTTTCGTGAGCGCGGCGCCGTCCCACTCCCATGCATCATGCACGAATCCACCGAGGCAGCCCGTCGCTTGGAGCGCGAGACGCCCCGCCGGATCGTTCTGCGTCGCCGTAAGCTGCTGCGTGGTCTGCGCGTCGGAGAGCGTGCAGAAGTCGAGCTTCTTCACGGTGCCGCCCATCACGGTCACGCGCTTGCGCAGCGGGTTGTAGAACGCGGCAGCCCCTCGCCGCGTGGCGATTGAGGCGGGCTGGCCTGCGTCGCCCGCCGCGAGCTTCTTCGTCCAATCGACGCCGTCGAACTCCCAGATCGCGAGCGGATCGCTCTCACCCGTCAGGTCATCGGCGGCGTGGCCGCCAACCAAGACGAGGACGCCGCGCGCCGCGTCGAGGACGAGCTGCGCGCCTTCACGCGGCGGCGGCGGCGATCCGGTCGGAACGCGATCCCACGAAACGCCATCGTAGACCCAAGTGTCGCCGAGGAGATCGCCCGCGAGGTTCTCCGGAAACAGCGGCCCGTGCGGATCGACGAGCGCTTGGTCAGTGATGCGGCCGATGGTTCCGAACGCGCGACCACCGAAGAGGACCAACTTGCCGAGCGCGGGCGACCAGGCCATCGACGCACGCAGGCGCGGCGGAGGAGCGCCCGCGAGGCGCTTCACGCTCCACGTCGCACCGTCGTACTCGTACGTCGCCGTCGCGTCCGATTCGTCCGCGCCGCACTTGACGCCGTAGCCGACGTCGAAGCACTTGAAGCTCGACGTCGCCGCGCCTCCGTAGAGCACGGTGCGCGCGCGCCCTGCGTCGAACGCAATCGCCGGGTCGACGATGCCGGGGAGCCGCGCGGAGTCGACGACACTCCACACGCCCGCACCCCATTCCCAGGTCTCGCCCTCGAGATCCCAGCCGCGCTTCCATTCGGCGAGGAGCGCGGCGCTCGGAGCAACGCCGGTAGCGCTCGGCGTGCGCGGTGTCGGAAGAATCGCGCGCGAGGCGACGGAGTCGGGCATGTTCGCCGCGTTCCCCGAGAGGAATGTCGTGTCCTCGTTTTGCTGACTGCGTACCGGGCGAACGAGAACGACCTTGCCGCGCGCCGAGTCGAACGCGAGATGCGACTCGCGCGACAAGATCGTCGCGTCGTACACGGCTTGCCCCGGGACGCGACCATCGCGGACGATCGACCAGAGCGGAAGCGTGATCGCCGGATCGACGACAAGCGGCGCGTGCAGACCGCGCGTGTCGATCGCGATGCGGAGATCGCCGCCTTCGATGAGGTACGAGCCCGTGCGGTGTTCGCCGCGCGCGTCGATCGCCGTCGGTCGCGCGATCCGCGCACGCGGACGCCCCGTAGCTCCGACGACGAGCATCGCGTGGGACGACGGCTCTTCGCGGAGCGAGTCGCCATCGTCCATCGTGACGTGAAGGCGCAGATCGCTCGCTGCTGCGACGTCGCGCGCCACGTAGAGGAGCTCGAAGCGCTCGGACTCCGCGATCGCGACGACATCCACGTTGCGGTACGCCTCGCGGTACACCGCAACGCCGTCCTCGACATGCAGCGCGCTCGCCGACGCTCCCACCAGTCCGACACCGATCGCTGTCGAGCCGCCGCGCGCGTGAACCTGGAACGCGTCGGTCGCCGACGATGGCGCCGTCGTGACGAGCTGCTTGCCCGTGACGTCGCCTGTGAGCGCTTCCGTGTTCGACGCACCACCGGTCGGCTCGCGGGCGAAGTCGCTGTGCTCGAGGAGCGCCGCGGCCTCCGGGATCTCGGCGCGGACGAAGCTCTTCAGCGGTCGCGGCTCGCGCGCAGCGAAAATGGCTCCCGCGACGATCGCGGTGAGCGAAGCGAGCGCGAGCGTGCGCGTGGCGATGTCGAAGCGCGATTTCATGGCGTCACCGTGATCCGGATTCCGCGAACGTCGTCGTATCCGCGCGTCGAGCCGGCCGCCCGAACACCTCCAGTCAGGTCGTAGTTACCGGCGACCGTTGGGGTGAACGAACAGGTCGTTGCTGGACCGCTGGAGCACGTGATGGCCGGTGGAGATCCGACGAGGTCGAAGAGTTGAGAGATGAATTCGTAGGTCACGTTCGTCCCCGCGATCGTGCTGAGCGTCATCGTGAATTGCGTCCCCACGGGTCCCGAGAAAGGCGTGACGCCGAACGACGCGATCTGCGCGTACGCACCGCACGTCGAAGTGGCGGTATCGCAGAACCCGCCGCTCGAGCACGCGCCGTCCCACGAGCACGACGACAAACAAGCGTTGGACCAGCACGTATATGGCGCGCACGAGACGGGTGCTCCGCCGACGCAGTTGTGCTGAGCATCACATGTGGCCGAAGGCGTGGAGGTGCTGCCGACGCACGACGCCGCTGAGCAGGTCGTGCCGACTGCCGGCGCGTGGCAAGTCGCGGGGTCGGTTCCGTCGCAGTTCGCTGCGCAGACGCCGGTCCCCGCGCCACCGCACGCCGTACGCGATCCGTGCGGCGCGCCGTTCACCGCCGTGCACACGCCGAGCGATCCCGCGACGTCGCACGCGCCGCATTGGGAACCGCACGCCGATCCGCAGCAGTAGCCGTCCACGCAGAACCCGGACGCGCACCCCGCCGCGTCCGTGCACGCGACGCCGCTCCGATGCTTCTCGTTCGCGCGTGTGAACGCCCACGTGTCGCCGTACGTCACGACCGCCGCGCCCGCTTGCCGATATGCGAGCCCGCCGAAGACGACGCTCTGCCCGCGCACCGAATCGAAGAACGCGACCGCGCCTGCGCGCGGCTCGAACGACGCCGTCGACGGGAGGATGGTCCACGTCCCGGCAGCGCCATCCCACTCCCATGCATCGCCAAACGTTGACGCCGGATCATCGGCCGTGCCGCCGACCATCACGACGGTGTCGCGCGCGGTGTCGTAGTACATCGAGTGACCGAACCGCGCGGGTGGGCTGAACGAAGGCACGCGCAGCGACCAGCCGTTCGTCCCGTCGATGTCGTACTCCCATGTATCTTGCAGCGCGTTCGTGGTGCCGTGTCCGCCGAAGAGGACGACCTTGCGGCGAACCGGATCGGTCGCCATCGCGATCATCGTTCGCGGCGAAGGCGTCGCGCCGAACTGCGCTTGCCCGCTCCAGCCGTTCCCCCATTTCCACACGAACGTGTCGCCGAGGAGCGTCTTGTTCGAGCCAGTACCCCCATACAAAAGAAACGCGCTGCCCGGCAGGGCCACCATGGCGTGTCCCGAGCGTGGGGGCGGGGTGTTGGACGCCGCTTGCAGCGTCCATACGTAGAGGTGATCGTCCCATGTCCAAGTGTCGGCGAGCAGACCGGTGTCGCCTTCGCCGCCGAAGAGGAGCCCGATGTTGGGTTGGCCCGAGACGGCACCGCCACCAACCGCGAACGCATGCCCCGCGCGCGGCGGCGGCGTGAGCTCGCTGTTCGTATAGAGCTGCGATGGCGCATCGTCCGTTCGCGTCGTGGACGGAGTCGTCCACTCGCCGTTCTTCCATATCCATGTGTCTTGCAAGTAAGCGCGCTCGCCGTCGCCGCGCACACCGCCGAAGATCACGGCGAGGCCGCGCTGCGGGATCCATCCGCCCGACGCGCCGCTCCGCGCGAAAGGCGCCGCGCCGAGAATGCGTTGCTTCCACGCCGTACCGTCCCAGTCCCAGAGATCCGCGAGTGGCGCGCCGTCCGCACCCACGCCGCCGAAGAGAACGACCTTCCCGCGCTCGGCGTCGAACGCGAGCGAAGCGCTCATGCGCGCGCTCGGTCCGCTCGTCGCCTTCGACGTCCACGTCGTGCCGTCGTATTCCCACGTATCGGCGAGGTAGGTTCCGCCCGGCATCTGCCCAACGTGCCCACCGAAGAGAACGACGCGCTGACGCCCCGGATCGAACGCCATCGTCGCTTCGACGCGCGCATCAGGCGCAGTTCCGACCGCGCGCTGCGTCCACGTTCCCGCCGCGCCATCCCACTCCCACGTCTCCTGGAGGTTTGATCCACCGAACATTACGACGACGTTCCGCGCGGAGTCCCACGCCGTGAGCGCGTCGCTTCGCGGCGACGGCGTCGTGACGGACGTGCGCACCGTCCACACGCAGGTCACGGGATCGACCTCCCACGTTGCGAAGAGGCTGCCCGTGTCGCCCGACGTTCCGCCGGCGACGACGACGCGACCACGAGCGCCGTCGAACGTGATCGACGAGTGTTCGAGATCGCGTGGACCACCGCTGCACGCACGCGAGGTCCACCGCGCGCCATCCCACTCCCAGAGAGACGGCGGTTGCGCGGTAGATCCGACGCCCGCAGGTACCCCCGCCGCGAAATACAGCGTGCGCTTGCGCGTCGAGTCGAAGACCATCGCCGCGCGCGCGAGCTCGCGCCGCTCCTCGCCGTCGATCGTCCCCTTCGCGAATGCCGCGCCGTAGTCGCCGCTCATCCCCGCGAGCATGTCTTTCGCGATCCATCGCCCCGCCGCGAGCTCCCACATCGCCGGGCGTGCTTCGTCGCCGCGCACGACGAGCGTGTTGCGTGCAGAGTCGTAGACGACACCGCCGCGGTAACGCGCAGGTGCGCCGTCCGCGGTGCGCGCGGTCCAGACGCCCGACGCACCGTCGAGCTCCCACGTGTCGTCGAGGTTCGGCGTGTGCTGGCCGGTCGACGAATACGCGACGCCCCCAACGAGGAGCGCGTGCGCGGTCGTCGTGTCGTAGACGAGCGCGTGACCCGCGCGCGCCGACGGCGACGAAGCCGGAGCGCGATCGTTCCACGTTTGCGCCGCGCCGTCGTACTCCCACGTATCGCCGAGCTGCAGATGCGCCGGTGATGTCCCACCGAAGGCGACCACCTTCGCGCGCGCCGCGTCGAAGTACATCGCATGACCGAGACGCGCGGGCGGCTTCTGCGAAGGCGTGACGCCGGACCACGTCGCAGTCGCCGGATCGAGCTCCCACGTGTCGTCGAGCGCGACGCCGAGACTCGGACCGAGCACCGATTCACCGCCGAAGAGGATGTAGCGGTTGCGCGCCGAATCGTAGACGCTCGCCGACGCCGAACGCGCGAGCGGCGTTCCAATCGCCGCGCGTCGCGCCCACTGCGTCCCGTCCCACTCCCAGAGATCGCCGTTGTCGGCCGCACCGCTCGTGCCGCGTCCACCGAAGACGACGACGCGCTTGCGCGCCGAATCGAAGAGCGCGGTCGCGTACGCGCGCGCCGCGGGCGGCGACGCGCTCGCCTGCTGCGCCCACGTCTTCAGCGCGGGATCGTACTCCCACGTATCGCTCAGGAACGCGTCGCCATTCGCCGCTCGCGAGAGCCCACCGAAGACGACGACGCGCTTGCGCACGGAGTCGAACGCGACCGCCGCAGCGGCGCGCGCCCCGGGTCCACCGGCATACGCGACCGACCAGCGACCGCTGACGCGATCGAACGTCCACGTGTCGCTCAGCGACACGCCGGCGTTCTCGCCGCCGAAGAGAACGAGCGCGTTGCTCACCGGATCGAACGCGGCGCCCGCACCGTCGCGCGGCCCGGGTCGGCCGACGATCGGCGCCCACCGATCGGTCGTCGGACCGCACCCGGGGACCGTGACGTGCGCTACGCCGCTCCCCGGATCGCAGCTGTCCAATGTGCACGCGTTCCCATCGTCGACGACGGGCGCGGCGGCCTGCACGCACACCGAGGATGCGTTGCACGTCGATGCGCCGAGACACTCGTTCGAGTTGTCCGCGCATGCCGTTCCGACGGCGAGCGCCGGATTCGAGCAGGCGCCGCTCGACGTATTGCACGTCCCCGCGGAATGGCAGGCGTCGCTCGCCAGGCACGCGACGGGGCTCGCGCCGGCGCAGGCTCCCGCCTGGCAAGTATCGACCGTGGTGCATGCGTTGCCGTCGCTGCAGCTGGCGCCGTCGGCCTTCGCGGGATTCGAGCATGCGCCTGTGTTCGCGTTGCACGCGCCGACGTCGTGGCATTGATCACCCGCCGTGCAAACCACCGGCTTCGTGCCCGCACACGTCCCCGATTGGCACGTGTCGAGCTGCGTGCATGCGTTGCCGTCGTTGCAGTTCGTGCCGTCGGTCTTGGACGGATTCGAGCAGAGTCCGCTCGTCGTATCGCACGCGCCGGCCGAATGGCACTGGTCGCTCGCCGTGCAGACGACGGGACTCGATCCCGTGCAGACGCCCGCTTTGCACATGTAGCTCTGGTTGCACTTGTTCGTCCCGGAGCAGAGGGTCAGATCCGAAGCGTTCGCGTGCGTGCACGAGCCGCCTGAGCACGTATCGACGGTGCACGGGTTGCCGTCGTCGCAGTTGGCCGGCGTGCAGCTTCCAGAGTCCTTCGCGTCGGAAGGTGAGTCCTTCGCCGCGTCGGCAGGCGCGTCCGTCCCCGCGTCGAGCGCCGTATCGGCGGCGTCTTTCGGTGCGTCGACCACGGCGTCGTTCGCGGCTTCGATGGCCGCATCGCCGTCCTTCGCGGCGTCTGCCGTCGCATCGGTTCCTGCGTCCGCGACGCAGTTGCTCGCCTCGACCCACGCGAACGTGACCTCGGTCTTCCCCGCCGGATCGCTGGAGTTCCCGTTGACGATATGGATCGTGAGCTTCGTCCCCGTCACGATCGCGCCCGACAGCGTTCCATCAGCGCAGCTCTGAAAGCCGTACGTCTTCGTCGTCGCGGCCTTGTACGTACACACGCGATCGGTGGTGCTGCCCGATCGACGAAACGTGAACGTCGCCGTTCCGGTCCCCGTGGTACCGGCGGTCACCGCAAGCGACGCCGGAATCTTGAGCGCCATTCCACCGGTCACGCTCGCCGTCGCATCGGTGGTCGACGCGGGCGCGGTGTACTTCTTCGTTGCGACCAGCGTCGTTTGCCGGCACGCGCTCAGCGCAGCCTCCGACGTCGCGGTGCTTTCGCTGACGTCGTCGACCGCAGGGCTGCAGCCACACGCAGCGACGGCGGCGAGCGCGACGCCGAGCTTCGCGATCTGGGCCAACACGCTCTCGACGGACGTTTTCCGCACGATGGACACACCTCTCCCGAGAAGCGCGAGGCATTCGCCCGGCGCAGAACGCACGATTCCCGTCGCAGCCTCTGCGGCCGCGACGCATTTCGTGTTTGTTACAGACTCTATGTCGGTGCGACCCGGCTGAAAGTTGCGCGGTATTTCGCGCGGCCGATGTCGATTTCCGTCGTGGGGCTTTCTCCTGCGGTGCTGCGCTGAGCTCCCCTCCGCACCCCGAACTAGCGTGCGCCCGAGACGCGCGCAAGGTCGAAGCTGAATCGCCGTTCACTTTTCGAATTCGCGCAAGGTCGCTCTCGGGCAACCGATCCACTCGCAGCGGATCGCGCGGGACGCTTCCGACCTGACGCCTCCGCTCAGCTCGTCACGACGTGCCGCAAAGCGGGCGCGCGTGTGACGGAATGCGGTCGCTCACGGACACGAATGCCCACTCGGATCGCACGCCTCCGCGCACGCGCTGCTCCGGTCGTACGCCGTCCCCGCCTTGATGCAGTACGACCCGGCGAGATGCGCGGTCGACGGACCGATCGACGACAGCATCGACTCGCACGTCATCCCGTTCGGGCACGCGCAGTAGTTGTCGCCGTCGTCGGTCTTCCCCGAGTTGTTCGCGCACCGGCACGATCGAATGACGACGTTCGCCGCGAGGCGATCGACGCACTGCGCTTGCACTTGCGATCCGTGCGCGGTTCGCGCGTCGCCGGTGACGGGCGCGCCGCCGCTTCCTGCGGTGCATGCCGCAGCACCGGGTGGTCCCTCGCCGGTCGCGTACTGCCCGTACGGACACGTCACGCGCCCGCGGAAATGATTGATTAGGCAGACGGGCGCGCCGGACGGATCGCCGGGCGATGTCTCGAGAGCAACCTCTTGCTCGACGAAGCCGCTGAACTCCGACTTCGATTCCTGAAACGGCACGCATGGCGATCCGATCCCGTCGGCGCTGACGATCGCACCGGTGCCGCCGTCACCGCCGTTGTTCGAGGAGACGGCGCCGCCGCACGCCGCGGCGAGCGAAATCGAAGCGAGCGTGGCGAAGAGCGAGAGGCGGCGATTGGTGGTCATCGATTTCCGAATGGCCGCCGCGCGCGAAACCCGTCGCGATCAGATGCGCCGCCCCAATGCGATCAACGGCCGCTCCCCCTTCGTCGCGATCTCCCCGCGACACGCCGCCGATCCGCGCGCCAGCTCCCGGCACGTCTCCGGCCGCGTCTCGTACGCACCGCATACGAAGCGCGACGTCGCGGCGTCCACGACGAGCGCGCCGCAATGCCCGTCGACCATCTTCATGTACGCGCGATTCCCGTCGAACCACGCGAGCTCGTCCGCGCGCTCCGCGAGCCGCGCGTGATCGTCGCCGGTCACCGTCACGTACGTTGCGAGCCGCGAAAAACAGCAGACTCCGCACGCGAGACATTGTGGGACGGGGGACAGGCGACGACGCTACCATGGCTCGCAGCGTGTCCGCCTCCGCCGAATGCCCCCGCTGCGATCGCGATCACGCGCGCGGCTGCGAAGAGTGCCCCGCGCATCGCATCGGCACGACGTTCGCGGAGAAGTACCGGATCCTCCGTCTCCTCGGCGCGGGCGGCATGGGCGCGGTGTACGAGGTCGAGCACCTGCGCCTCGGTCGACGCACGGCGCTGAAGCTGTTGCTCGCGCGCGTCACGCTTAAGCCGTCCGCGCTCGCGCGCTTCGATCAGGAAGCGCGTCGCATCGCGCAGCTGCATCATCCGGCGATCGTCCTCGTGCACGACGCGGGGCACGACGCGACGGGGACGCCGTACATCGAGATGGAGCTCCTCGCGGGCGAGTCGCTCGAAGAGGTGACGGTGCGCGCGCCGCTCGCACCGGAGCGGGTCGCGACGCTCGCGTGCAACGCGCTCCATGGGCTCGAAGCGGCGCACGCGCAGGGGATCGTTCATCGCGATCTGAAGCCGGACAATCTGTTCGTCGTCGGTGACGCGCGGACGAGCAGCATGGTGAAGATCTTGGATTTCGGGATCGCGACGGCGATCGACGACGACGCGTCGACGACCAAGGAGGGCGCGCTCCTCGGAACAGTGCTCTTCATGAGCCCGGAGCAGCTGATGAACGCGGGCACGGTCGACGAGCGCGCGGACGTGTACGCGATGGGCGCGACGATGTACCGCATGCTCACCGGCGCGTATCCGCTCGAGCCGGGGCCGACGCCGGCGGTCGCGGAGCGGATCATGACGGGCGACATCGAGCGGCATCCGAAGAAGAAGCGCGACGTCGTGCCGGCGTGGCTCGACGCGATCGTCGCGCGCGCGATGGCGCACAAGAAGGAAGAGCGGTTCGCGTCGGCGCGGGAGATGCGCGTCGCCATCGAGCGCGCGCGGGTGCCGGCCGCGACGGAGGCGAGCGAATTCGACGCGCGATCGCCACTCGCGACGAGCTCGACGATGCCGGCGTCGGATCGGTCGCCGATGGCGACGAGTGAGTCGATGGTCGCGTCGAATCGGTCGCCGATGGCGACGAGCGATCCGATCCCGCTGGCGCAAGCGCCGGCTCCGAGACCGGCCATAGGGAGAGAGCGCGAGATCGCGGCGTACGCGCCGATGCGATCGGCGTCGGCGGCTGCGTCCGCGTCGACGGCGACTCCGGAGCGACGCGCCTCGCGAATGCCCTATGCACTCGCTGCGGGTGTCGTCGTCGCGATCGGCGGGGCAATCGTCGCCGTGCGCGTCCTCGGCGCGTCGAGCTCGACGGAGAGCACGCACACCGGCGGCGCGACGATGCCTTCGAGCGCGCCGCCCGCGATCGCGTCGAGCGCGCCGGCGTCGAGCGGCCGCGCCGACGCACACGCCTTCGCACCATGCCGCGACCCGCGCGGCATCGACGCGACGGATTGCACCGAGGAGTGACGCGGTCGCCAGATTGTCGGCACCGCGCGTGGTCTCGCGTGCGCGCGCGACAACTCGCCATGGAATAAACGCGCGCCTTCGCGGTCGCGCGGCAGATCGCGGCCTCCCCTGCCCCGCACGCGTTGGCGCCGCGCTTGCTGTACGTCCCAGCATGAGAACCAACGAATCAAAAGGTCGAACGGTGATGGTCGTGGGCGGCAGCGGCGGGATGAGCCACCGCTACCGCGAGGTCCTGCAGCGCCGCGGATGGACGCTCCGCCACTTCGAGACGAGCATCCCCGCGAACGTCCGACGAAGCGCGGCGGCCGAGGTCGCGCTCGTCATCGTGATGGTGACGATGGTCTCGCACGTGCTGCGCGACCAAGCGCGCGAGCTCGCGACGGACAACGCGAAGGTCGTCTACTTGCACAGTGCATCCGTCTCGGCGCTCCGCGCGGCCGTCGATGAATTCGCCGCCGCCGCGTGATTGCGTCAGTGACGACGCCGACGCCGCCGTCGATTCCCGCCTCCGCCCGCCGACGACGACGGAGTCGCCGCGCCGCTCTGCGGAGCCGCCGCCGGGCGATCGACGTTGCGCTGCGCGATCGGCGCGATCGGCGCGTTCCGATTTACGCGCACGATGACCTCGGGTCCGCGCTGCGTCCGTCGCTGCGTCGGATGCGGATGCCCGCCGCGCCCCGCGTTCCCCTGATGATGCGGCCGCGGTCCCCCGCCGCCTTGCGCGCGCGGTTGCGTCGGCTGCGCGGCCCGCTCGACCACACGCGGCGGCACGAACGCGCGCTTCCCGGTCGGCACGTAGTCCGGCGACAGCTCGCGACGCACGTACGCGCGCCAGATCTCGGACGGATCCCCGCTCCGCGCGTGCAGGCTGCGATCGAACCGCGCGAAGTGCCCGAGGATGTTCCGCGCGTCGCGCAAGAAGAACGCCTCGGACCGGCTGTTGTGCGACGCCGAGATGATCTGCGGAAAATCGATGATCGTCGGACCGTTCGCGCTCCACAGCACGTTGTACGGCGACAGGTCGCCGTGGATCAGATCGCACATCAAGATGCGAACGAGCTGCCCGAGCATGTCGTGGTACGCGAGGTTCGCCTGCTCCGGCGTGAGATCCACGTCGATGATGCGCGGCGCGGCCTCTCCGTTGGCGTCGAGCACGAGCTCCATCAAGAGCACGCCGTCCAAGTACATCACTGGCGTCGGCACGCGCACGCCCGCCGCGTGAAGCTTGTAGAGTGCATCGACCTCGGCGGACTTCCACGCATCCTCGGTCGCCGCCTGCCCGAACTTCGACCCGCGATCCATCGCGCGCTGCGATCGCGTGTTTCGGACGGCGCGCCCCTCTTTGTACGCCGAGTTGTTCTTGAAGCTCCGCTGCGCGCGATCCTTGTAGACCTTCGCGGCGACGACGTTGCCTCCGTAGCGAACGGCGTAGACCTCGGCTTCTTTTCCGCTCTTCAATCGCGCGATGATCTCGCTGAGGACGCCCTCTTCGAGGAGATGTTCGAGACCGCTCATGGAAGCGACTAGGCTAGCGGCATGCGCCTCGTTCCGCTCGCCTTCGTTCTGTTCGCGTTCGTCTTCGGAGGCGCCGTGTCCGCGCGCGCCGACATCGGCCCCGCGCCGGTCTGCCCGTCCGGACAACACAGCGAGTACTTGCAGGGTCGCCGCTGTGTCGCGAACGGCTCGCACCTCGAGATGGATCGCGACAGCGGCCTCGTGACGACCGCCGTGGACAAACCGGCGGCGCCTTCGACGGTCGCGACGACGCCGCCCACTCCTCCTGGCCCGGTCACGCCGTCCGGATCGGCGGCTCCGTCGACCCCGTCGAAGAGCTGCACGATCGCGTTCGCCGGCGAGCGCGACGACGCCATCCCCGCGTTCGTCGCGCTCGCGGCGCTCGTCGCGTTCGCGTTCACGCGCCGACGCCCTACTGCATGAAGAGGACGAGCGAGGCGTTGACGTCGCCCGGCTCGGCCGCGCGCGTCCGCGTCTTGCCGGACAGCGTGATTCCGTGGGTCCCCGTCGCCGGAAAGGGCATCGCTTTGCAGGTCGGGTGATCGATTTGCAACGTGAGATCGGCGCCGACCGGGATGTTGTAGACCACCGCCTGCGCGCGGTTCGGCTTTCCGTCCTGCAACGACTTCACCGCGTCCGTCGGTATTCCGGTGGCCCCCGCGAAGTACGTCAGCGACGTCCCCGCCGGAGTCAGAACCTTCAGTGTGCCGCCCGCCACGCTCGTGCACGCGCCCGTGTTCACGAAGACGAGCTGCACGAGCGCCTTCGCGGGATCGAAGGCCGTCAGCGAGTTCTGCTCGAGGTTGTACGAGCTCGAGTCCGGGATCACGACGGTGCCGTAGTCCGCGTCGCTTCCGCTCGCGGTGCCGTCGGGAAAGAGGAGCTGCGTGTAGCTCGGTCCGGATACTGTGACCTGAAACGCGGACGTCTTCGGGACCATGAGCGACCAAGCGCCGTTCGCGTCGGTCGTCGTCGAGACGCCGTTGTCGGTCACCGTCAATCCGGCGACGGGCTTCAAGGTGAAGTAGTCGACGAGCACGCCGTGCTCGACGACGGTCCCGGCCGACACGTCCGGCGCAGAGTCCGCGGACGTCCCGGCATCACCGCCCGCTCCTGCGGGAGATCCGGACGAGCTGCTGCACGCGACGAGACAGGCGAAGACGATCGCTCCGTGGCGCATGGCGTATTCCTCCTTCCAACATCATCCCCGATTCACGCGAGAGGCGTAAGATCGTCTTCATGAAGATCGCGCCCGGGAGCATCGTCCGCATCGAGTACGAGATCCGCGTCAAAGGTGGGGACGTCATCGAGTCTTCGACGAAGTCGGGACCGGTGCAGTACGTCCACGGGCAAGGCAAGCTCTTACCCGCGCTCGAGAAGCGGCTCGAAGGGCTCGAGACGGGCGCGACGCTCGAGGGCGAGATTCCTGCGGCGGAAGCGATCGGACCGGAGGACGCGCTGCCGACTCGGAAGATCCCACGCGGCGAGTTCGCGAGCACCGAGAAGCTCGAGATCGGCGCGCTCTTCGAGGCGCACACCGCGACCGGTGGCGTGATCGATCTCCGCGTCATCGCGCTCGACGACAAGGTCGTGACCGCGCGTCTGTTGCCGCCGCTCGCGGGAAAGGATCTCGCGTTCAAGGTGCGCGTCGTGCGGATCGAAGATCCGGTGAGCCACCTCGTGTCGGTCGTTCGCAAGCCGCCGCCGCCGCTGCCGGGCAACGCGATCGAGCTCGACGTCGAGCCGGACAAAGACTGAACGGCGCGTCAGTCGCCGGTCGGTACGACGCCGGCCGCTTCGACCATGAGGCACACCGTGCGCTCGAGCGCGCGCGTGCGATGCACGATCCCCTTCGGCACCGTGTACCCCTGGTTGCGCGAGAGCGTGACGGTCTCCTTCCCTTCGATGTCGAGGAGGAGCTGACCTTCGAGCACGAAGAAGAACTCGTCCTCGTCGTCGTGCTTGTGAAAATGGAACTCGCCCTTGAAGACGCCCATGCGCACCGTCGAGTCGTTGACGGTCGTGAGCGTCTGGTTGAACCACGGCTCGTGCGCGGCGGCTTCGGCGCCGACGTCGATGAGCTTCGAGCGACCGTACTTGTCGTCTTGGCGGATGTCGTAGCGCGAGGGGTCGAATTTTTCGGCGGGCATGGCGGGGTCTCCTTCGGGGGGGACGAATCATCGTAGACGATCGCTCCATCCGCGGAACCACGTGCTCGCGGCAGTGGGCCCCTCCGTGGGATCACTCCCACTGCCGCTGCGCGCGTGGTCCCGCGGGTGGAGCTCGCTTCGAACGCGTTTGTGACTGGGTACGAGGCGATCTTGGCTCGCGGCGGGCGCGCGCGGCGCGGATGACCTTTTCATCGACGGATGACTTTCATCGACGGACAGATTGAGCGGTCACGGCGCTCCTCCCTCCGCGCGCATCTCCCACGCCTTCTGCATCAACCCGCTCAGCCGCCGCACATGCCCCTCGGCGGTATCCGACCGTCCGCGCGGCGCGCTGCATCGGGACGAGCTTTGCGTGCCTGGCGGCGTCGACCGCGACGATGCGCGCGAAGATTGCGGCCCACTCGGGCCGAATCGCGCATCATCCTAAGGCATCGACAGCGCCGGATCGTTCAAGTCGACTTCACGCGGAGGACGTTTCGCAGGGGGCGGTGTCGCGGACGAAGCTCTCGGTGGCGGCGGCGCGGCGCGCGCGGACGCGACGCGCGGCGCGCTGGTCGAGGGCGGCGGCGGTGCGGTGACGGGTGCGGTCGTCGCCGGCGTCGCTTCGGTCGGGGCCGGTGGTGCCGGCGCCGACGAAGACGCGGTAGGCATCTTCGACGCAGCGATCGGAGGCGCGTCGGGCGTCGCACCGGGCGCCGGGTCTTTGCGCGTGACGACGAACGCTGCGACGATCAGCGTGAGCGCGATCAACGACGCAGCGATGGCGCGGCCTCGTCGGTTCGGCGTCGCCGGCGCGGGCGCAGCCTCCGGCGGCAGCGGGCCCGCGAGGACGCGCGCGATTCGTTCAACCGACACACGCCGCGCGCCGCGCGCGAACGGCGCGAGCGCAAGGGCGAACGCCGCGAGATTCGCGAAGCGTCTTTCGGGATCCTTCGACAAGCATCGGAGGACCACCGCTTCGAGCGCTGCGGGGGCATTCGGCGCCGCGTCGCGTAGCCGCTTCGGTTCGCCCGCCGCGATCCGCGCTCCGACCGCGGCCGCGCTCTCGCCTTCGAACGGACGCGATCCGGCGATGAGCTCGTGCAAGACGACGCCGAGCGCCCAAATGTCCGCGCGCGCGTCGACGCGCTTCGCGTCGTGGAGCTGCTCCGGCGACATGTACCAAACCGATCCGACGACGCCGGTCGCGCCGGTCATGCTCATCGCGGCGAGGCTCGCGTCTTCGATCGTGCGCGTGACCTTCGAGATCCCGAAGTCGAGGACCTTCACGATCTCGCTGCCGTCGCGGCGCGACGTGAGAAAGAGGTTCGACGGCTTGAGATCGCGGTGCACGATCCCGAGCGCGTGCGCTTCGGCGATCGCTTCGCACGCTTCGAGGAGGTAGCCGACCGCTTCGTCCACGCGGAGCGGACCACCTTCGAGCAAGCGCCGCGCGAGATCGACGCCGCTCAAGTGCTCCATCGCGATGAACGGCGTGCCGTCGTCGAGACGACCGACGTCGAGGACGCGCGCGACGTGCTCGCTCTCGAGGCGCGCGGCGGCGCGGGCTTCGCGGAGGAAGCGTGCTTCGTCGCCTTTGCCTCCGCGCAGGACCTTGAGCGCGACGCGCTTGCCGAGCTCGAGGTGACGCGCGGCGAAGACGACGCCCATGCCGCCCGCGCCGATCGGGCGCTCGATGCGGTATTTCCCAGCGATGACCGCACCCTCGGCCAAGCCCGCGGAGCTCGCTTCGTTCGGGGCGTCGATCGGCAAGTGCGCTTCGAGCGCTGCGAGCTCGCGCGCGACTTCCTTTGCATCGGGACGCGCAGCCTCCACCTTCGCAAGCATCTGCTCGACGATCCCTTCGAGCGCGAGCGGCACCTCGGGGCGAAGCTCGCGGACGAGCGGCGGCGACTCGAGGAGGATCTGCGACAGGACGATCGCGGTGCTCTCGCCCGCGAACGCGGAGCGACCGGTGAGGCACTCGAAGAGGACGCAGCCGAGCGCGAAGACGTCGGCGTGCGGACCCGCGCGATCGCCGCGCACTTGCTCGGGCGCCATGTAGCCGGGCGTCCCGACGAGCGCTCCCGCGGCGGTGAGCGGCACGCCGTCCTTTGTGCGCGCGAGGCCGAAGTCGAGGAGGCTCGCGGCGGCCGGCGCGTCGTCGACGAGGAAGACGTTCGACGGCTTCACGTCGCGGTGCGCGATCCCTTCGCGATGAACCGCGGCGAGCCCTTCGGCGATCCGACGTCCGAGCGCGAGCGTCTGCCGCACCGTGAGTCGTCCGCGTGCGAGGCGCTCGGCGAGCGTCACGCCGACGAGCCGATCCATGACGAAGAAGCGCGCGCCGTTCTCGTTCCCGCGCGCGACGTAACGCACGATCGCAGGGTGCGCGATCTTCGCGAGCGCCGCGGCTTCGCGCTCGAAGCGCTCCTCGCCGTCGGCGTCGTCCGCGCGCACGATCTTCACCGCGACCTCGCGCGATGCCTCGCGATCCCACGCCGCGAAGACGATCCCCATGCCGCCTTCGCCGATCGGCTCGCGAAGCTCGAATCGATCCGCGAGGACGTCGCCCGATCCCGGCTCGCTCGCGAGTGCACGCAATCCGGCGACCGCGCGATCGTCGAGCAACGTCACGTCCCCCCGAGGAGCGCGCGCGCTTCGGCGCGGAACTCTTCGTCGGTCGCGGTGATCTCGCGGAGCTCGTCGAGGACGATCCGCCGAAACTCGCGCCGCGCCCATGACAGATAATTCGTGACGTCGCTCACCGAGAGCCCGAGCTCCGCGCCGATCGTGGCGTACGACGGTCGCCCCTTCGCGCCCGACGTCACCGCGTCACCGTCGAGGACGTATCTGCGAAACACCGCGAAGTATGCGTCCTTCCCCTTCTCCGCGCACACGACGCCGAGCGCGTCGACCGCGGCCGTGAGCAAGCTGCGCGTCCACTCGGCGTCGAACGCGGCGTCGATGTTGTCCGGATTGCGCGGTCCCGCGCGCTGCAATTCGTTCTCGGCCACGTCGAAGTCGAGGCTCAATCGCACGGCGCCGCCTCCACGCTTCTCGCGACGCGCGTCGCGCGCGGCTTCCATGACGAAGCGATCGAGGCACGTCTTCAGGTACGTCCGGAAGAGCGCCTTCGACGAATCGTAGTCGGCGAAGTACCGCTTCTCGAACGCGCGCGCGAAGAACCCCTGCGTGAGATCGCGCGCGTCGTCGGTCGAGCGACTCCACCTCACGCGAACGTGCGCGTAGACCGGGCGCCAATACGCGCGCACGAGGATGTCGAACGATCGCGCACGCTCCGCCGGATCGTCGCTCGCGACCGCGGCGACCGCCGAGCGCCGAGTGGCGGGAAAACGTGCGCGCGGGTCGCGCTTTGAAGAATCTGCGGCCATCTCTAAAGGGTCTTCGCGGGACGGCTAATGAGAGATCATACCCCCCTTTTTCCGAGGACGTGAGATGCCCATTCCGATGAGACGGCTTCCTTTGATCGCGTGCGTGCTCGCGATCGCGATGTTCGCGAGCGCGGCGCGCGCCGACGAGACGACGGGGCAGCGCCTGTTCCGCGAAGGTCGCGCGCGGATGCTCGAAGGAAAGTTCGACGAGGCGTGTCCGAAGATCGCCGAGAGCCATCGCCTCGAGCCGCACGTCGGCACGCTGCTGAACCTCGCCGCGTGCCACGAGAAGCAGGGGAAGATCGCGACGGCGTGGGTCGAGTTCCAGAAGGCGCTGACGGCGGCGCGCGCCGAGGGGCAAGCGGATCGCGAGAGGCTCGCGAAGGATCGCATCGATGTGCTCGAGCCGCGCGTGCCGTGGTTGACGATCGCGGTGACGGCGACCGACGGCGTCGAGGTCACGCTCGACGGCGCGACGATTCAGCCGGCGGCGTACGGAAAAGAGATGCCGGTCGATCCGGGCGCGCACGTGGTCGCCGCGAAGGCGCCGGGGAAGCAGGCATTCGAAGAGCGCTTCGAGCTTCGCGAGTCGGAGAAGAAGACCATCACCGTACCTTTGCCCGACCTCGTCGCGACGCCGCCGCTGCCGCCGCCGAAGGAGACGCGCATCGTCGTCGATCCACCTGCCGCGCCCGCGCCCGCGAAAGACGAACCGCCGAAGCCCGCGCGTGGACGTTGGCTCTTCGAAGCCGGGCTCATCGTCGGCTTCGTCTCCGCGAACACGCAGCGCGCGTACATCGTCGGGTCGGGGAGCTCGGTGGAAATTCGCGAGAACGCGACGGGCAAGTACACGAGCTGCGCATCGGGATCGTGCAGCTACGCGCTCCCGCAAGGCGGCGGAGGTCTCGCGGGCGTGACGCTCTTCGCGGGATACGGCGCGTCGGATCGCTTGCACCTCGGCGCGCGTCTCCTCGTCGGTCCGGTCCTCGAACGCGGCGGCGGTAGCATCGTCGCGTTCGGGCCGTCGATGTCGTTTCAAGTCGGCGGCGCGCTGTGGGCGGGCGCGTCGCTCTTCCTCGGCACCGCGTCGATCGGCGGCAACGGCACCGTGATCCCGTCGGTCGGATACTCCGCGTCGTCCGGCCCGACCGCGATGACCGCGTCGACCGATCTCGGCGCCGGCGCGGGCGTCGAGCTCGGCGTGAAGCTCTTCGACGTCGGACGCGGATCGTTCGGTGTGAACGTCGCGCCGTTCTTCTTGCTCGGGTCGAACGGGAACGCGTGGGCGGTGCCGTTTGGGATTCTGTATCGGTTTCAGTGACGCCGCCTCGACGGCAGGGAGCTACTGCATCAAGAGCGGAACGACGTCATCGCGCGACAACCTATGTGCGGCCTCGTGCGATCCCGCGACGCATCCGTGTGCATGAGTCGTCACCATCGACCGATGGGGTGAACGAGCTCCTTCGCGTCACGGCTCGACTTGGAATCCGACGCGAAATCCGGCGCGCAAGATCTCCGCCGTGCCGCGCCCGCCGCTCTCGAAGTAGTGCTCGTACGCGACGGCCGCGCCGATCCACGGCAACACGAACCCGCGCCGAAGTCCCTTGACGCCGATGCCCGCGCCCGCGCGCACGCCGTAGCTCAATCGCGGATCGTCGGCTTGGAACAAGCTGACGCCGGCGAGCTCGAAGTCGTACTGCCAGCTCGTGCCGTGCACGCGAACGACGACGGGGATGGCGGGGAAAAAATTCACGACGAACTGCGACGGCTCGCTCCGCGGTCGCAGCATCGCGCTCCCCGCGAGCTCGAACCCCGCGAGCACCGTGACGCGACCGAAGCCGTAACCGGGGAGGAGCCGACCCGCGAGGCCAGCGCCGTACGTCCACGTCCCTTCGGTCTGGCGCAGCTGGACGATCCCGCCGGTCTCGAGGCTCAACGTGAAACGATTTCGATCGGTCTGTCGTCCGAGAAATCCGGGGATGGGTGCGATCCAGAACGGGCAGTCCACGGCGACGCGCTCGAGCGCCATCGCGAGCGCCGCGCGCATTCGCCCGAGGTGCATCGAGCGCTCGACCGCCGCGGTGATCTTCTCGCCGGACTGCTCGTAGATGCGCTTGGGATCGCCGGCGAGCTCGACGTCGCGTGCGAGGCTGGCCGCGACCTCGGCGCGCGCGGCCGGCGTCGCGCGGCAGACCGACTGCAGCACCACGGGATACAGCGCCTCGAGTTGCGCGCGCTCGAGGAACCACTCGCCGGACTCTTCGGCCGAGACGATGCGCTCGAGATCCGCGCGAAGTCCGTCGGCGCCGAGGCGATCCCCGGCGTCCTCGGCGTGCGCGCTCGCGGCCACGAAGAGGATCGCCGAGGCGATGAGGATGCGCGTCAGGGATTGCGCGCGCAATTGTCGGTCACGGCGACGTCGGGCGAGAGATCGACCACCTCGAAGCTCGTCGCTTTGATCGCGCCGAACGACGTTGCGCCGATCCCGAGCGCCGCCCACTTCTTGATGCTCGTGCGATCGTCGGCGAACGTGAGCGCGATGTTGCCGCCGTCGGAGAGAATCATCCCGTACTTCTTGAGCGCGTGGAGGATCACCTTCTGCGACGCGTTGAACGGCGTCTCGTCGAACGACGCCTTGAGGCGGAAGCGAACGCCATAAGGCGGCGCGTTCGCGTTCGGGCTGTTCGGCGCTCCGGCGTGGGACGCCGGGTGCACGTACACTTTGTTCCTCATCTGGTTGTTCGGGAGGATGAAGCGGAGCGCGTGCTTCACCTCGCCGGCCCCGACCTCGTCGGCCGTCGGCAAGAGCCCCGCGATCGGCAACCCGGCCGCGTCGGCGGACGAGCACTGCTCGCCGCGCTCGTTCGGTGGATACGCCTTCGTGAGATCCCAGATGAACGCGCCGAGGGCAGAGATCCCGGTCCCGCTCTGCGTCGCGTTGTAGAGCTCGTAGAGCTTTTTTTGTGCCGTTTCGACGACGAGGAGGTGGCAGTCGTTCTGCCCGGTGTTGCACACCAAGTTGGCGCTCCCCTCGATGTTGGCGTTGGCGGGGACGGGCATCATCAGCGGGACCGGATCGCAGTCCGGGCCGCCGAAGCAGTAGCCGCTAGCTGCGGTGATCGTCTTCCGCGGCGTCGACGCGTTGGCGAAGAAGACCGGGATCGCAAAATCGATCTGAAAGACGTTGCCGTTGCCCCAGCCGCCTTGCGCGACGAGCGCCGCGATGATTGCGTCCGACGTGCCGTCCTTCGCGAGCGCCGAGACGTCCTTCGTCCACGGCTCGGGCTGCTCGAAGATGCCGCCGACCGTCGGGATGGCGACGCCGGAGTCGCCACCGGTGCTCCCGTCCTTGCCCGTGGTGCTGCCGTCGCCGACGACTCCGCCATCGCCGACGACTCCACCGTCGCCGACGACTCCGCCGTCGCCGACGACTCCGCCATCGCCGACGATCCCGCCGTCGCCGTCCGTCGTGGTGGTGTCCGGGCTTGCGTCGTCGCCGCATCCGGCCGCCACGCAGAACGCGGCTCCGACGACGAAGAGTGAGGTTCTCATGCACGAGGTATAGCCCCGTGGGCGTGCCGGAGGAAGTGAACCCCGCGTCACGCGCCGCGTCTCGACCGCGTTCACTCCTGCGACGTCGACCTGAGAAATCCTGCGAGATCGCGGTCGGCACGCCGAATGCTGAGTACCGCGACGACCGGCGCACCCACCCCAGCTCCTGGAGGTTCCCCATGCCGACCTTTCTCCGCGCAGGACTCGCGCTCCTCGTCGTCCCCATCGCGATCGTCGCCTGCTACTCGGGCGACGCGACCTCGCCCACCTCCACGATCCCTCCGACGACGACTCCCCCCGCGGCCACCGGCCCGACGTTCCACAAAGACGTCGAGCCGATCCTTCAAGCGCACTGCCAGAGCTGCCACGTCGCAGGCGGGCTCGCGCCGTTCGCGCTCACGACGTTCGACGACGCGCGCGTTCGCGCGGGGGGCATCGTCGGCGAGACGGGCGCGCGACGGATGCCGCCGTGGGGAGCGCTCGACACGTCGGAGTGCAAGCCAACACACGGGTGGAACAAAGACGCGCGACTCTCCGAAGCCGACATCGCGACACTCGCGGCGTGGTCGAGCGGCGGCACCGTCGAAGGCGATCCGAAGGACGCGCCCGCGCCGCGCACGCCGCCGCGCATGGATCTCCCAAACGCGAGCTTCGAGCTCACGCCGAAGCAGCCGTTCGTCACCGGCGGCGACAACGATCAGTTTCGCTGCTTCGTGCTCGACGATCCGCGCCTCGCGGCCGGCGCGTACATCAACGGCGTCCACGTCATTCCGGGGAACGCCACCGTCGTGCATCACGCCGTCGTCGTCACCGATCCGATGGGGCTGACCGCGGCGCTCGCCGGACCCGACGGGAGCTTCGAGTGCTCGAGCGCGACGGTCGGAGGCGCGAATTCGGTCGTGCTCGCGGTTTGGACGCCGGGCTACTTGCCAATCGAGCTCCCGGCGAACATCGCCATGCCCGTCGCGCCTGGGTCGAAGATAGTCATGCAGATCCATTACTCGCCCGGCGGTCGCGTCGGCGAGGTCGACTCGACGCGCGTGCAACTTCGGCTCGCGACGACGAAGCCCGAGTACCTCCTCTATACGGCGGCGTTCGGAAACGTGGCGACGGCGATGGCGAACGGCGACGGGCTTCAGCCGGGCCCGAACGATCGCAGCGCGATCCCCGAGTTCCGAATCCCGGCGAACACGTCGGGGCACACCGAGAGCATGCGGATCACGGTGCCCGCCGTCGGAAGTCCGCCGCTGAAGCTTCATCTCTATGGAGTCATGGCGCACGAGCACCTCGCGGGCGTCGACGTGAAGGTCGATCTGCAGAAGGTCGGGAGCGCGGACCGCACGTGCCTGCTGCAAGACCGCTGGGACTTCCATTGGCAGCGCATGTACTCGTATGCCGCGGCCGTCGAGGATCTGCCGACGCTCGATCCAGGCGACAAGATCCTTCTTCGTTGCACGTACGACAACACGATGGACAACCACCGCCTGCGGGCAGAGCTCGTCGCGCGAAGGCACACGGCAACCTCGGACATCTACTTGGGCGAGCAGACGCTCGACGAGATGTGCCTCGTGATTCCGCAGTTGCTCGTCAAGAACCCGTAGGGCGATCGATCACAGCGCGCAGTAGCTCGGGAAGCTCGGCGGGAGTCCGCCCGCGTAGGGCGACGGCTTCGTGCCGAACGCGTGCGCTTGAAAGAACGCCCAGACGCTCGCGGCCGCGCTCGGGATCGCGTGGCCCATGCCGTGGTTGCAGAGGAACGCGAAGTGTCCGTCACCCGCGAGCTTGGTCTTGTAGCGCTGGCTCGCCGCTTGGAAGTCGTAGTTGTAGACGTTGTCGGTCGGGCCGCCGAAGAAGATCATCGCAGCGAAGAGGTTCGACGAGTCTTGGTACGCGGGCGCTTGATCGATCCCGCCCGAATACGTCACGACGCTCGCGAGGTACGACGAGCGACGAAAGCTCATTTGCGACGTCATGAGCGCGCCGGCGCTCATCCCCATGCTGTGGATGTGACGCGGATCGACGCCGACCTTCTGCATCGCGCACGCGAGCGCTTCGTCGGCGACGCGGAGATCATCGTCTTTGGTCGACGACACGAGGTACCACGGGAACTGACCGGCGTTCGGATCGCTCACTGGCGCGATGACGATCCCGCCCGCCGCTTGGATCTGCGTGAGCACCGTGCCGAGCGAGTACGGCACTTCGTTCGTCGAGCTCCCGGTCGCGTACCAATAGAAGACGAGCGGCCCGTGCATCGTCTTCGCCGCGTCGGTCATCCAGACGCGCGCGGTGCGCGGTGCGATGCCGGCGGGACTGAGGGTGATGGTGCCGCTCTTGAAGTCGGGGCACGCGCCGGTCGGCGAAGGGATCTTGCCGCCACCCGACGGGATGCCTCCGTCGAAGGGAGACGCGCCGTCGCCGCTCGATGCGCCATCGCCGCCGCTCGATCCGCCGTCGTCGCTGCTCGCGGCGTCGTCGGCGGCGGACGCGTCGTCGCCTCCGCCCGGCGATGCGTCACCGCCGCTGAGCGTGACCGCCGAATCGCTGCTTCCGCACGCCGATGCGAGCGAGCCGAGCGCGAGAAGAGCGAGCAGGTGCGTCGTGCGTGCGAGGCGATGGAGAGGCTTCATTTGCCGCGCACCATAGAGGAGTCTCGCTCCATTCGCGACGTCCCCACGGCGTCGCGAATCGTAATGGCCATGGGGGGAAAACTTTGCATCGCCACGGGCGCGACCCTTTTCCCTTGCACGGAGTGCCACCGGAGCGCACACCGCGGTCTTCGTTTCCACCCCCACCGCGGAGGTTTCGTGCACGTCCTTTCCGTTTCGTCCGTTTCGCTCTCTCTCGCTCTTCTCTCCCTCGTCGCATGCGGCGCATCGTCGAACGACGGCACGTCGACCACCGAAGAGGATCTCTCCCGCAAGAAGCCGATCCCGTTCGTGCTCCAGTACGTCGGCGACTACGAAGGCAACGACAGCGGCCGCGTCGACTACATCCTCTTGAACCGCGACGGCACGTGGGTCGGAAGCATCGACGGCTGGACCAAGCACGGAACGTTCTACGGTCCGACGAAGGTGCCGAGCCCGCTCATGCCGCCGGCGCTCGTGCTCGTGACCACGGGACTGCGCATCGACGCGCAGATCGATCCGGGCGTCGGTTGGGCGCCGAACGACACGATGCGCGTGACGTTCAACGGGTACACGCAGACGCTCACCGCGCCGTGGGCCTCGGGCAACGAGGCTATCTGCGACGCGACGCACGGGGCGTGGACGGACGACGATGCCGACCCGAAGACGGGGCTCTTCTGCATTTGCCCCGCGCATCAATCGTTCATCCCGTCGATGGGCGGCTGCGTGCGCTGAGACGCGTGGCGTGGCGCTTGCGTAGTTGCGCCCGATGCCAACGCACCAAAGCAGCGCACCGCACGATTTCCCGTGCGGCGTGCTCCTTCGGGCACGGGCACAATCGGGCACGTGCCCGAGATGTGCCCGACGGCGTCGAAGGAGCAAGCGATGATCGGGAGCAACGTCGGCCGTCGGATCGTGGTCGCCGCGGTTTGCGGAGGCGCGCTCGCGTCCCCCGCGATCGCATCGGCTCAAGGACGCATCTTGTGCGGCGGCACCGGAGTGACGCAAGGCGGAATCCGCGCGTTCAACGCGGACGGGACCAACCGGATCAACCTCACTCCGGAAGGGAACGACGGCCCGATCAAAGACAACGGGAACGAGGTCGCGCGCGGCGGCGAGTTCTTCCCGTCGTTCGCGAACGGGAAGATAGCGTTCGAGTCGAATCGCTCCGGCGACGGCGCGCGCGTCTTCATCATGGATGCGGACGGGACGAACGTTCGACAGGTCACCACCGTCCCCTCGCTCGGGACGAACGTCGGCGATCACGCGCCGACGCTCTCACCGGACGGAACGAAGATCGCGTTCTTGTCGTGCCGCACCGGGACCGGATCGGACGCGCTGGGCTGCCGGCAACTCTGGATCGTCAACGCCGACGGCACGAACCTCCATCGCGTCGTGACCGATCCGGCGGCGACGGAGAGCGGCGTCGCGTGGGATCCGACAAGCACGAAGCTCGCGTTCCGCGGCACCCACAACTTCGGCGGGGCCTACCACAACGTCATCGGGACCATGAACGCCGACGGCACGAACGAGTCCGTCATCAAGAGCGTCGACTCGCCGAGGGTCACGTCCGCGATCGACTGGTCGCCCGACGGATCGCGGATCCTTTGGACGGCCGACACGTTCGACCCGAACATCGTCCGCATCCTCCTCGTCAGCAACTCGAGCGAGACGTCGATCGCGTCGGCCACGCTCGGCAGCATCGATCCGTCGCAGGGCAACGTTCGCTTCTCGTTCGACAGCACGAAGATCGTCTACGACGATTTCAACAAGCCGACGACGATCAACCTCGACGGCACCGGCAAGGTGAGTCTTCCGGTGACCGGCGGCAGCCTTTGCAACGGGCTTTTCTGGATGGGCGGCGCGGCGATCCCGACGCCCGCGGCGTTCACGCTCACGCCTGCGACCGCGTGCATCTTCACTGGCAGCCCGGCGACGCTCACGGCGACGCTCCTCGACGGCGCGAACAACGTGATCACGCACGGCTCGACCGGATGGAGCGAGTCGGGGATCAACCTCGGCGCGCCGACGTTCGCGATCATCGAGAAGCAAGTCTTCGCGGGGGGCGGCGACGGGACGTACGTGTTCAGCGCGACGAACGCCGGCATCACCGCGAGCGCGACGGTCGTCGTGGCGAACACGCGCGCGGACCTCGTCGTGACGAGCACGCCGTCGGCGACGCAGCTGACGGTCGGCGCGAACGTGACGTACGTGATCGCGGTGAAGAACAACGGACCGTCCAACGCGACGTCGGTGCGATTGGTCGACGGGCTGCCGGCGGAGCTCACTCTCGTCTCGGCGACGGCGTCGCAAGGATCGTGCAGCGGCGCGGACGCGGGCGCGCCCGACGGAGGCGCACCGGCGATCTCCTGCGCGCTCGGCACGCTCGCGAACGGCGCGACCACGACGGTCACCGTGATCGCGCACACGATCGCGACGGGGACGATAGCGAGCACCGCGTCGGTGACGAGCGGCATCCCCGACTGCAACGCGACCGACGACTCGGCGACGGCGACCGTGACCGTCGCGAACCCACCGCCGATCGACGCGGGCGTCGACGCGAGCGTCGCGGACGGCGGCGGCACCGACGCGAGCACACCGAACGACGCGGGCTCCCCCCAGCAGGCGGACTCCGGCTTCAGCTTCGACGCCGGAGCCCCGCCCGAGCATCACGACAGCAGCATTTGCAGCGTCGGACACGGGATCGCCGGATCACCGCTCGGATCGCCGCTCGCTGCGGCGCTCGCGTTCCTCGTCGCGTTCGCGCGGCGTGTGCGACGGCGGTGAGTCACGGACCGCCGCCGCCGATCCACGCGTTGTGACGCCACGGCGAGTAGTCGATCCGCGTCGCGCAGAAGTCGTCGACGTGGATCAGCGGCGCCATCCGCGCGTCGGTCGCGCGCCTCGCATCGATCGCGATGTCGACGCGGGTCACGTCGGAGCGCGCGGCGATCGTTCGGCAGAGGCGCTTCGCGGTGGCGACGAGGACGATAGGATCGCAGCGCGTCCTCACGTCGAGGTGATCGTTGATGAGCGGCGCGCGCGCGATCGGGCCGGATGCGCCGCGGAGGATCGCTCCGCCCTCGCACTCGACCTTCGCGTCGAACATGTGCAGCGCGAAGATGCGTCCCTCCCCCGTCACTGCCGTGTCGCCCGGGAAGAGGTGCGGGACGATCTGAAAGGCAGAGAACGCCCCCGCGGTCGCGAGCACGGCGAGGCGCACCTTCGCGTCGTCACGGACGCTTCGAAAGGTCAGCGCGTCGCCCGGCGCGCGTCGCCACACCAGCGGGTAGATCGCGGTGAGCCCGAGCATCAAGAGCGGATAGAAATACCCGACCGTCCCCCACGAGACAGCATGGAAGACGACGAGCTGCGCGTACACCGCCCAACGCGCCCAACGCCACCGCGGCGTCGACGCGAAGAGCCACCACACGAGCACGAGCTCGAGGACGAGGACGTAGACGCACGCCGCGGGAACGAGCGCTTCCGGCACGAGGTACGGCTTCGCGTAGAGCGCAGCGCCGCTGATCCATTCGCGATGGAGCTTCAGCGTGCCCGCCCAGAAGTAGAAGAGGGCGATCAACGCTTGGATGACCTGCGTCTTCTTCGGCGCGAGCACGAACGCGACGACGATCCACGCGAACATGTACGACTGGTTCATCCGCATGCGGTAGTCGAGCGCGTAGATCGCGGCGCCGACCACCGACGCCGCGACGAACGACGCGAACGCCGCGCGACGACGACGCGACGCGAAGAGCGCCGCCGCGACGATCGCGATCGCGATGTACCCGACGACCGCGCCGCGAACGATCCCCTCCGACAGATGCGCGCGAACGCGCTCGCACTCGGGGAAGATCGGCCAGCAGACGGCGTCTTCGCCCGTCACGAGCGTCGCGACGTTCTTGTACATGAACCACGCGACGCCGGTCAGCGCGTGAAGCAAGGACAGCACGACCGCGTACGCGCGGAGCGCTGGGTGCTCGTCGACGACGCGGACGTTGTCCGCAAGCCACGCTCGCATGTGGCGACTCTACCGGAGCGGCGCGCGCGTCAGTCGCCGCTGACGGTGAATCCGGTGATGCGCATCGTGCCGTCGACAGGGAGCGGCGGAACGATCGGCGGGTTCCCCGTCGCGTTGCCGAGCGCGGAGAACGAGCCGGTGATCGCGCGGAGCTGCGCGTAGCCGGGAAGAAAGCTCCCGTCGATGAAGAACACGAACGGCGGGCTCAAGAACGTCGACGTCGCGTCGGGCGCCCACGCGGCGGCGGTCGACGGCAGCGTCGGCGCTTTGGCGATCGTGGCCGTCGGCGGCAAGACGATCGTCCACGTACCCGACGCCGTACCTCCGCCATCGAGCCGCGTGATCCAACGAATCACGACGACCGCGCCATCTGTCGACGCGAGCGATCCATCCGCGGTCCACGTGACGCTCGGGCGCGCCGGCGTCGTCGAGTCGAGCGTCGCGGCAGAAATGAGCGGCAAGATCTGCGAGAGATCGAGCGACGTCGTGGTCGACGTCGTCGGCGCCGCGCCGCGCGTCGCGATCGCCGCGACCGACGACGATCCCGAGCGAAAGACGACGATGTTCGCTTCGCCTTGAACGAAGTCGGCGTACCCCGGGTGCCCTTGGAACGGCTGGTTGAGCGGACCGCCGTCGAGCGGCGCGGTCGGGAAGCCCGACGTCGTCCACGCCGGAACGTTGCCCGTGACTTCCATGAACGAGAACCCGCCGAAGCCACCGGCGTCGGACATTCCGGTCGCGGAGAGCGTTTGCGTCGTGAACGTCGTCGTCCAACCGCCGTCCGGAGAAATGTGCAACGTGCCGCCGTCGCCCGGGAGCGCGTTCGCTTTCTGGAACGTGTAGCCGACGTTCGCGTAGCCCGCGTCGGGGCCGCCCGCTGCGGTGATCAGCAGCGGAGCCCTCCCGCCGATCTCGCAGCCGTTGGACAAACCGATCTGCGCCGGCGGCGTATTGAAGTACGCCGAGCATCGCCCCGCGCCCGCGAAGTAACCGATCGTCTCGGCGGGAGGCGGGCTGGGGACGGAGTCCACCGCGATCTGATCGTTGAGGAACGTCGGGTTCGAGTCGTCGAACGCGGTAAGGACATCGCCCGGCTCCACGCCTTGAACGGTGACGGGACGCGGCGTCGTCGGCGAGCCCATCAGCGCCGTCATCATGCTCCCCGACGGGACGAGCTGCGCGACGAGGCCTGCGGCGTTCGTGATCCCGCTCGAGATCACCGCGCCGTTCGGATCGTGGAAGACGATCGTCACGCCTTGCTCGGGACCGAGCTCGTTTCGCACGACGACGGTGACGAGCTTCGGGCCTGCCTCGACCTCGGGCAGCGACGTGTCCGCGATCGGCGAGTCGGGGTTCGACGAATCCGGGATCGTTCCGTCGAACGTCGGCGCGTCGAAGTGCCCCGCGTCCTCCGGAGCGTCGTTCGTCTGTTGATCGAAGCACGCGGCAAGCGCGAGGAGAGCGAACAGCGAAATACGACGCGCCATTGTAAGAGTATCCGTGACGACGGCGATTGCGGTCAAGACCCAGCGGGCGCCGCGCGCGGCTCGCTCGTCCCCTTCTCCTTCGCCTTCTCCTCGCTCACCCACACCGATCGCGCGCCGCACATGACGAAGAGCGCGATGAACGCGGAGTAGGGAATCTGCGTGTACCTCATCGACAGGTGGACGAGCGCGACGCCGACACCGAATGCGATTTGGCGTCGCGGCGCCGACGGCGTGGTCTTCGGATCGGTCAACATCAAGAACGCGAAGACGAGCGTGCTCGTGTTCATCTCGGGCGCGAGGATCCACAGCGGCTTCAGACCGAGGAGCATCCCGACCGGAAGCGCGAACGCGAGCACCGTCGCGTAGTAGCCGAGCGTCGTCCGGTAGCGCGCGCCGCGCACGACCGCGAGGATGCCGAAGACGACGATCTGCGCCATGAGCCACGGCGATCCGGAGAACTGATCGGGGCGCACGAAGAGGTAGTCCGGGAGAAACGCGACGGCGAAGACGATCGCGAAGTTGGTCGGGTTGAAGACGTGGCCGCGTGCCGCGTCGAGGACGACGTACTTCGACGCGATCGCGATCGTCCCCGCGGCGGCGTAAAACCAGGGCGACGGCGAGCGAAGCAGGATGATCGTGCTCACCGCCGCGGTCGCCGCCGAGAGTGCGCGATCGGAGAGACGCGACGCGCGACGCTTCTCACCGAGGCGCGCGAGGGCGAGCTCGCACGCGATCGTCGCCGCGAAGCAGCTCACGATTTGAAGCCCGCTCCGCTGCAGCTCGAAGAACGCGAGCCCCCACATAAGGAGGAGCGCGTTGTTCACGAAGACGAACCAGCGCGCGTCGATCGCACGGAGCCACTTCACGGCGCGCCCCCTTCGCCGTAGCGCGCGACGTGGTAGCGATTCGGCGCGAGCCCGCGAAACATCTCGATCTTGCCGTCGGGCCAGCGCACCTCGATGTCGACGGCGCGTTCCGAGCGCCCGAGCCCGAAGTGAAGCCGCGGATCGCTCTGCCCGCGAAATCCGTTGAGCGGGAAGTACTCGCGCATCGGGCGCTTGCCGTCGTCGCGATGCAGGAACACCTTCGCGCCGAACGGCATGCGCATGCGCGGCGGTCCGACGAGATCGATCCCGACCCACGCCCCCGCGTCCGGCGTCTCGTTGCGGTAGACGAGCAGCGGTCCGCCGAGGTTCGCGACGACGACGTCCATCTTCCCGTCGTTGTCGAAGTCGACGAGCGCCGCCGCCTGCCCTTCTTCGAGATCGGTTACGCCCGCTTCGATCGCGACGTCGTAGAAGTGCCCGTCCTTCTGCCAGAAGACGCAGCTCCGCTCGAACGCGGAGAGGTAATAGTCGTCGAAGCTCGGCACGAGGCTCATCTCTTCGCGGAGCGGCGGCGGCGTCGTGGTGATCGTGTTCCGCACGAACGCGAACGACTTCGCCGCGTCGTCGCGCGTCTTCACCTTTGCGCCGCGCGCCTTGCCGTTGACGACGAAGAGATCGAGATCGCCCGAGTTGTCGAAGTCGGCGAACTTCGCGGTCCACGCCCAACCGCATCGCCCGACGCCCACTTGCTCGGCGACGTTCGTGAAGCGCCCGCCGGATTTCTTCCACAGCAAGTTCGTCGACGTGACGAAAGGTGGAAAGTACATGTTGCTGACGAAGAGGCTCATTTCGCCGGAGTTGTCGAAGTCGGCGAACTCGCCGTTCATGCCGCTGAAGCCGTGCTCGACGAGCGGGATCGTGGCCGCGGTCACGTCGACGAAGCCGTGGCCGCGCTTGTTCGAGAGCATCTGGTCGAACGTGTAGTCGTTGCTCATGAAGAGATCGGCCCAGCCGTCTCCGTCGATGTCCGAGACGCCGACCGCCGTCGTGTGCGCGCGCGGGCCGCGAAGCTGCGCGCGGACGAGGCCGCCGGACGTGCCGAAGAGGACCTCGGTGCCGCCGCCTTGGAAGTTCGCGCCGGCGGTCCCGAAGACGTGGTTCAGCGGGAGGTACGTCGCGAGATCGCCGTCGGGGTAGTAGTTGCCGACGACGACGTCGAGCCATCCGTCGCGGTTGAAGTCGGCGACGTTGATCGCCTTCGGGTTCGAGCAGTAGCCGCGGAGGAGCTCGGGGTGCTCGGTGAAGTGGAGCGCGTCGGCGTCGCGCAGGAAGATCGTGTGGCAGCCGAAGCGCGACTGGAAGAGATCGAGCCGACCGTCGCCGTCGAAGTCGGCGAACGCCGCCATCGATCCCGCGGAGCGCTTCGGCAGATCCGAGAGGCCGAGGTCCGCGGCGACGTCGACCATGCGCACGCCCCCTTCGTTCTTGAAGAGCTCGTTCGCGCGGCTCGGATCGGGTTCGACGACGTAGACATCCATGAAGCCGTCCCCGTCGACGTCGGCGATCGCGATCGCGGGAGGGAACGCCATGAGCGGCAGGTAGCTCCCGGCGCGCGGGTTCGGATAAAAGAGGTGATGATGCGAGACCACGCCCAGCGTCGCGGATACTTCGCGGAAGCGGAGCGGCGCGATCGCGCGTACGGACGCGGGCGGGCGCGGCTCGAAGACGCGGTCGGGCGTCGTGCGCAAGCGTTTGAAGCCGACGATGACCGCGAGCAGAACGGCGGTGACAATCAGGCCGCGCAGCCGCTTCATCGCGCCGGATGGTACCCTCATCCACCACGGTTGCCTCTTGACCCCTGACGATCTCGCCGCCGCCACTGTCGACCGTCCGATCTCCGTCGGTCGCTACGACGTGACCGGGCTCATTCGCGCCGGCGGCATGGGAACGGTCTACGACGCGATCGATCGCGACCACGGCGCGCGCGTCGCGCTCAAGACGCTGAACCACCTGGGACCCGAGAGCCTGCTTCGATTCAAGAACGAGTTTCGCGCGGTCGCAGATCTCTCGCATCCGAACTTGGTGTCGCTCTACGAGCTCGGGTGCCACGAGGATCTCTGGTTTTTCACGATGGAGCGCGTGGACGGCGTCGACTTCATCGCGCACGTGCGCGGCGGCGCGCATCGGGACTCCGCTGCGCCGCGCACGACGTCGCCCACATCGCCGACGGTGACCGCGCGCGACGCGCAACCGGTGCCGCGTGACGCGGAGCCAGCGCCGTCGCTCCCGCGCGCGATGCCCGTGTTGCGTGACGCGCTCGCGCAGCTCGTTCGTGGCGTCCGCGCGCTTCACGCCGCCGGCCTGCTTCATCTCGACATGAAGCCGAGCAACGTGCTCGTCGATCGAACGGGGCGCGTGGTCGTCCTCGACTTCGGTCTCGTGCGTCGCATCGGCGAGATCTCCTTGCCGACCGGGCGCGACGCGGAGAGCTGGACGATCTCCGGAACGCCCGAATGGATGGCGCCGGAGCAGTACGTGGACGACGGCGTCGGCGAGGCGGCCGACTGGTACGCGGTGGGGCTCATGCTCTACCTCGCGCTCACCGGCGTCCGGCCGTTCGCGCGCGCGACGACGCCCGTCACTTGGTACGCGAAGCTCAACACGCGGCCGACTCCGCCCAATCGGCTCCTCGCGGAGGCGCCGGCGGATCTGTCGGAGCTCGCGGTCGCGCTCCTCGAGTGCGACGCGAAGGCGCGACCCACCGGCGAGTCGCTCGCGGCGATCGCGACCTCCGGCGCGGTGCCGAGGACGCCGATCGAACGGCCGGCGCGCGCGGGTCTCGTCGGACGCGACGCCGAACGCGCGGTGCTCGCGGGAGCGCTACGCGTCGCCGTCGACGGTGGGACCGCGGTCGCGCATTTGCTTGGGCCATCGGGCGTCGGGAAGAGCGCGCTCCTCGACGCGCTCCGAGACGACGCAGCGGCGGGTTCGATCGTTTTGCGCGGCCGCTGCTACGAGCGCGAGACGGTGCCGTACAAAGCGTTCGACGGAATGCTCGACGCGCTCGCGGTGCGACTCGCGGGCGACGACGAGATCCCGGCAGACGAGCTCCCCGAGTGGATCGCGGATCTCGCGCGCGTCTTTCCGGTGCTCGCGCGCGCTCCGGCGATCGCGGCGCGTTTGTCGGACGACGCGCCGAGCTCGGGTGTCGAGCTGCGACGACGCGCGGCGGTGGCCCTGCGTGCGCTCTTCACGACGCTCGCGGCGCGGCGGCCGCTCGTGCTCGTGATCGACGACGTGCAGTGGGCCGACGCCGACAGCGCCGCGCTGCTCGTGAATCTCCTCGAAGCGCCCGCGCCGCGCGGTGTGCTCGTCGTCGCGTCGCTGCGAGCGGTCGAGGCGTCGTCCAACGCGGAGATCGCGCCTTACCTCGACGCCGTGCGCGATTTGCGAGGCGGCGTGCACCGCATCGGCCTCGACGTCGCTCCTCTCGCGATCGCCGACGCAGCGGAGCTCGCGCGCGAAAGGCTCGCCGCGCTCGACGTTCGCGACGACGACCACGCGATCGCGGCGGCGATCGCGAAAGAGACAGGCGGACTCCCCTTCTTCATCGAGGAGCTCGCACGCCACGTCGCGCAAGAGCACGGCGACGCGGCCGCCGAAACGAAAGGGATCGCGCTCGAGAGCGTGCTCGTGCGTCGCGTGCAATCGCTGTCGCCCACCGAGCGCGCGATCGTCGAAGTGCTCGCGGTCGCCAACAACCCCATCCCGCTCGACGTCGCGCTTGCGGTCGCGGGCGTCGAGTCCGGCGTCATTCGTGCGCTCTGGTCGCTCCGCGCGGGCCACTTCGTCCGAAACGTCGGTGCCGGTCCCGACGATCGCCTCGAGCTCCATCACGATCGCACGCGCAAGACCGTCCTCGAGATGATGACGAGCGACAAGGTCGACGACCATCACCTGTCGCTCGGACGCGCGCTCGCAGCGCGTGACGACGAAGGCGCGTTCCTGTTCGACGCCGTCCGTCACCTCAACGCCGCCGCGCATCGACTCGACGCCGACGAGCGCGCACGCACCGCGCGTCTCGAGCTCGCCGCCGGTCGACGCGCGCGACGCGCTGCCGCGTTCCCGCTCGCGTTCGACTGCTTCCGCGCCGGCGCGCGCCTGCTCGGGCCCGGCGCGTGGGACACCGACTACGACGTCGCCCTCGCGCTCCACTGCGGCGCGGCCGAAGCGGCGTACTTGAGCGGCGCGTGGAGCGACGTCGACACGCACGTCGCCGAGGTGAAAGCGAACGCGCGAACGATCCTCGATCAGCTCGTGGTGTGGGAGGCGCAGATCGACGCCTGCATCGCGAAGAACGAATACGCCGCCGCGGTCGACGCCGGTCTCGACGCGCTTCATCGTCTCGACGTCGAGCTCCCCGCGAGCCCGAACGAAGCCGACGTCGGCGCGGAGCTGACCCGCGCGATGCAAGCGCTCGCGCGCGTCGGACCCGAAGGACTCGCGGCGCTCGGCCCGGCGGAGAACGCCACCGTCACCGCGGCGATGCGGATCGAGAGCCGCATTTGCTCCGCCGCGTACTTCGCGAGGCCGATGCTCCTGCCGCTCCTCGCGTGCCGCCTCGTCGCGACGTCGGTCGAGCACGGCCTCTCCCCCGCGACGCCGTACGCGCTCGCGATCTACGGGATCGTCCTCAACACGATCGGAATGCTCCGCGACGCGCACACCTGGGGAACCGTCGCGCTCTCGCTCCTCGATCGCTTCGAGGACCGAAGCCTCGAAGCGCGCACGCGCCACGTCGTCCACGATCTCGTCTGCACCTTCACCGTACCGCTCGCCGGAACGCTCGACGACCTGCGCGACGTCGTCGCGATCGGAAAGCGCACGGGGGACCTCGAGTACGCGGCGTACGCGGCGCATGCGTACGTGCACAACGCGTTCTACGCTTCGCGCAAGCTCGACGCGCTCCTCGACGAGGCGCTCGCGTTCGGCGCGTTCATGCGCGGCTACGGTCAGGTCAACGCGCTGCACGTGCATGCGCCGTTCGAGCAGCTCCTCCGGTGCTTCACGGGGCGCGCGCGCGACTCGGCGAAGCTCGACGGCGAAGGCTTCGACGAGACGACGGCGCTCGAAGAAGCGCGCGCGGCGGGATCGCGCAGCGCGCAGGCAATCGTGCATCTCTTGATGGGGATCGTGCGCTACCACTTCGGCTCGGTCGTCGACGCGAGCGCGTGCTTCGAAGCGGGTCGGCCGTTCCTCGATGGAGTCGCGTCGACGTGGCACGTGCCGATCTTTCATCAGTACGCGGCGCTCGCGATCCACGCGCTCCCAGCCGATGCGCGCGCCGCGCTCCGCGATCGCGCCGACGCGAGCCTCGCGGCGTTGCGCGCGCTCGCCGAGCACGGGCCGGAGAACTTCGCCCACCGCGTCGATCTCGTCGAAGCGGAGCAGGCGCGCGCCGATGGAAACGCCGAGGCCGCGATCGAGAGCTTCCGTCGCGCGATCGCCGGCGCCGAGCGCGGCGGCTGGCTCAACGACGCGGGCCTCGCGCACGAGCTGGCGGCGCGCTTCCGAGCCTCCCGCGACGATCGCCGCGAAGCGACCGAGCACGAGCGCGCGTCGCTCGACGCATACAGCCGATGGCGCGCAAACGGCAAAGCGAAGGTCACGCGCTGATCGGCCGGTACGACGCCGACCGCCTCCGACGACGGCGCGCGACGAGCACCGCGCCGATCGCGACGAACAGAGCATCGGCGCCCTCGCCTCCCACGCGCGCCCACGCGACGCCGCATCGCGACGACATCGTGCGCCCTTCGAACCCGCACGTATCCGCGGCCGCCACGCCCGCGTCGTCGACCGACGCGTCGCCGCCGACAACGACGCCGCCGTCGTGCCCCGCGCCGCAGCACCCCGCGTCGGCGTGGGCGCCGCTCCCGCCGTCGACGCTCCCCCCGTCCGCTCCCACGATCCCGCCGTCCGGCGCCGGCGCCGACGTGATCCCAAAGAAGTCGATCATGTGTTTGACCGAGCAGATCCCTTTGTCGACGATGTACTGCCCGGCGGTGCCGCATTGGTGCGCCGGATCGACCGCGACGCCGTGCGCCATGCCGGTGATCGCGTAGCTCTCGACTTGGACGACGTGATTAGCGTCCGCGAACGTGGTGTGCGGATATCCGTCGACCATGTCCGATTGCGTCGGCGTGACGGAGAGCCCGTGGACGTTCGTCCATTGCTTCAAAAGCTCTGTCTGATTCGCGGTCGCGACCGTCGTGTCCGCCGTCCCCTGCCAAAGCGAAACACGCGGATACGCCCCCGCGTAACCGGGATACGCATTCTTCACGCGCTGTCCCCAATCGGCGGCGGTGAGAGTCTTCCCCGGGCTCATGCACTGAAAGACGTCGTTGTTCACGGTCGCCGGGCAGTCGTACGGGACGCCCGCGTCGATCGCGCCCGCCGCGAACACATCCGGCCATGCCGCGAGCAGCACCGACGCCATCGCCGCCCCCGCGGAAAAACCAATGACGTAGACGCGCGAACGATCGACCGAATAATCGGCAATCGTCTTGTCGACCATCTGCTTGATCGACAAGTTCTCGCCTTTGCCGCGGGTGATGTTCGCCTTGTCCGAAGGGTTGTTGTACGCGCCCCACCAATCGAAGCAGCTGACCGGATTGTTCGCGGTATTCTGCTGCGGATACACGACATAGAACTTGTATTTGTCCGCCAGCGCATCGAGTCCGATGTTCGACAATGCGGCAGACGTCTGGGTGCACCCGTGCAGCGCGACGACGACCGGCGCGTTTGTCGGCATTCCCGTCGGCGCATGACGAAGCATCGTCAGGTTTCCCGGGTTCGTCCCGAAGCCGGTGACGGTATCGAGGGCCGCCGACGTGCTCTCCACCTCCTCGCGTTCGAGCGGCGCGTCTCCACACGCCGCGAGCCCCGCCACGACGAGCGCGATCCCGATTGTCTTCGCCATTGAATCCTCCACGGGGGCTAAAGAACGATTCGCAACGTGAGCAAGAGCGAGCGCTCGCCTTCGTCGTGCACGCCGACGTCGTTCCGCAGCCACACCGCCGCACGCGCGCCCAGCGCGGTGTTGGCATTGAGCCAATAGGTGGTGCCGACGTTGATGTAATGAAGGTTCGTGATGTTGCCGTTGCCGACTTGGTATTGGACGCGGTCGTACTGCGCGCCGATTCCATTCGAGCGGCCGGCCCACGGCCTTTGGTAGTTCACGTCGACGCCGCCGCCGAACGTGAGCGACGTGTACTTCTCGGGCGCGAGCTTGCTGACGTCGGTGGGGACGACCGTGTCGTTCCGCTCGAGTGATCCGTTCACGAACGGCACGAGCGCCTCGTCGAAGAGCTTCACCCGCAGATCGGCGCGCGCGTTGTAGCCGCGAATGTTCTCGTCGTCGCGGCGGCTCGTGTTCGTGTCGACGACGTACCCTTGGAATGCCGCTTTCGCGTCGACGTACGGATTCGAATACAGAATCGAGGGACTGAGCAACATGATGTGAAACGTGTCGTCCGGGTAGTTGTTCGGACTCTGCTTCACCGCTTGGTACGGCTGAATGTAGAAGCGATCGAACGGCGGGAAGCTCCCGCCGACTTGCAGGCTCGACGTCGTCGCGACCGGGTTGCCGGCGGTGAACGCGAGACCGAGACGAAGCCCCGGCACGGCCTCGTACGTCCCGCGCACGCCATTGCCCATGTTGAATCCGCTGTAGAGGAGCGGATCGCGCGTCGCGGTGTCTTGGAGCAGCGTGTCCATCACGTGCGCCGAGACGAAGTTGACGCTCGCTTCGTCGATGACACGCCCCGCTTCGATCATCCACCCGCCGGTCGCGAGCCGGATGACCTGACGGCGCACTTGCAACGCCGCCTGCCCTTCCCACGCGCTCGCGCCGTGGAGCGACGTCCCGCCATTGAACATCAGCTCGCTGTGAAACGACACGAGCGTCCCGACCGTCCCGCGCAGCCCGAACGCGCCGAGGGCGATCGCGCTGACGCGGCCTTGCCGTTGCTCCTCCTGCGCCTGAAGGATCGTGTCGCCCTTGAGGCCGCCGACGATCGTCGCGAACGGCTCGACGTGAACGAGCGAAGGCTTCGCGGGCTCGACCTTCGCAGGCTCGACCGACGGCGCCTGGACCTTCGTAGGCTCCGTTTGAACCGGCTCCTCGGCGAACGCGCTCGTCGTGAACAAACCGATGGCGATCGCCGCGCCGGCGACAGTGATGCGTTTCATGATGACTCGCTGCGTGGAAGAGGGCGGCGTTACTTGGTGAGCGCGGTGACGATGATCGCGAGGCCCGCTTCGCTGCGAATGGCGCCGTAGTGATTTTTGAAGATGTCGTAGAAGTAGCCAGTGTGATCTTGGTCGGCGAGCGACACGGTTCGGTTGTCGGCGCCGTTCAACGTCGAGCTCTTCTGCGAGACGAACTCGTCTTGCAGCGCGCCCATCGGCGGATCCTGCATGACGAGCGTCGTATAGCTGACGGTGTGGCCACCGCAGATGTTGGTCTGGCCATACGCGCTGTTGCCGTCGGCGCACGGCGTCTCCCATGCTCCGTCCGGACCGTTCAGCGGCGCGAGGAACGTCGTCGGAGTGAACGCGACGAGATCGCCCATCTCGCACGCGACGACTCCGGCCATCGTCACGTTGATCGGGTTCGCCGGATCGCCGCACTTCTTCCGATACGACGAGACTCCGTGGTTCGCGCCCGACGCGAGGACGAGCGCGCGCACGTGCTCGAACGGCTTCACGCCTCGCCGATGCAGCCGACGTAGCGCGTCCCGAATGACCGTCGGCCCCATCGAGAAGCCCACCATCGAGATCTGCCGCTGGGGATACGCGGCGATGGTCGACTCGATCATGTGCTCGAGGATCGGCACGGCCCACCCGTGGTTCATGTTGTGCGCGGGATTGCCGGTCTTCGGATCGTTTGTCGTCGGATCGTCCGTCTTGTCCATGCGCAGATCGATCGCGTACGTGCGGATTCCTGCGGCGACGAGGCGCTCGGAGAGCATCGGCGGCGACATGCTCGGCGCGACGCACTTCGCGGTCGGCCCGGCTCCCGGAGTGCACACCTCCCAATCGCCCGGCGTCGACGAGTTGCCGTGCACCATGATCACGATCGGCTTGCTCGTGTCTTCCGCGCCGGCGAGCGCGTACGCCTTCGCGGCGCATCGGTACGTGCCAATCTGCGCGGCGGGATATGTGAGGCCGTCGGTCGTGCAGCCCGGATGCGTGGCGATGTCGCGGTACGTGATCGCGTCGGCATTCGCGGCAGCGCTCGGATCGGGCGGCGCGGCGCCGTCGTCGCCCGTCGCGACACCGGCGTCGTTCCCGGTCGAGGGGTGACTGCCCGCGTCGCCGACCGTGGAGCTCGCCGTCGAGGTGAGGCACCCTGCCGTGACCACGGTGAGCGAAGCAAAAAGACCTGACACTAGACGATTCATGATTTCATCCTCCCGATTCTGTTTTCTGCCGATTCGAAGATCACGCGCGGCGGCGTCGCGCGAAGCACGCGAGCGCCACGAGCGCGAAAACGAGGACCGACCCCGCGGATCCACGGGAACGCGACGGACGGATCGCGCAGCCGGCGAACGTGTCGCCTTCGGGCGCTGCTTTCGCGCCAAGGGCGCCGCTGTCTTGCGCGCTCGGCGGAGCGACCGATCCCGAGTCGTGCGCGACGCTCGCGTCGCTCGCCGCGTCGGACGGATGGCTCGCGTCGACGGGATGCACGCTCGCGTCCTGCGGCACGCTCCCGTCCGTCGTCGTCGCGCCGTCGGATACGATCGCGTCGGCGATGCTCGCGTCGGTCGTCGTGCTCGCATCGGCGGTCGCGTCGATCGCGGTCCCGGCATCGGATACGGGGCTCGTCGTGATCCCGAAGAAGTCGATCATGTGGCGCGCGGAGCAGATGCCTTTGTCGATGAGGTACTGCGACGCCGTCCCGCAGCCGTGCGCGGAGTCGATCGCCACGCCGTGCGCCATTCCGGTGATCGCGTAGCTCTCGACACGCACGACGTGATTGGCATCTGCGAATGTCGTGTGCGGATATCCGTCGACGGTGTCTGAGGCCGTCGGTGTCTGCGAGAGCCCGTGGACGTTCGTCCATTGCTTGATGAGCTCGGTCTGGTTCGCCGTCGCGACGGTCGTGTCCTGCGTGCCTTGCCAGATCGTGACGCGCGGATACGCGCCGCCATACCCGGGATAGGCGTTCCTCACCTTCGTTCCCCAGTCGGCCGCGGTGAGCGTCTTCCCCGGGCTCATGCACTGGAAGACATCGTTGTTCACCGTCGACGGGCAGTCGTACGGAACGCCCGCGTCGATCGCGCCCGCCGCGAAGACGTCCGGCCACGCCGCGAGCATGACCGACGCCATGGCGCCGCCCGACGAGAAGCCGACGACGAAGACCTTCGCGCGATCGATCGAGAAGTCGGTCGCCATCTTGTCGACCATTTGCTTGATCGACAGGTTCTCGCCCTGACCGCGCGTGATGTTCGCCTTGTTCGCGGGGTTGTTGTACGCGCCCCACCAATCGAAGCAGCTGACCGGATTGTTCGCCGTGTTCTGCTGCGGATAGACGACATAGAATTTGAATTGATCGGCGAGCGCGTCGAGGCCGTTCGCCGAGAACTGCGCGGCGGTCTGCGTGCAGCCGTGAAGCGCGACGACGACAGGCGCGTTCGCGGGCATGCCGGCGGGGACGTAGCGGTACATCGTGAGGTTGCCGGGGTTCGTTCCGAATCCGGTGACTGTGTCGAGCGCGGCGGAGGTCGTCGCGATCGTCTCGCGATCGGTCGGCGTGGCGCCGCACGCGACCACGCCGACGATCGCGGCGAGCGCGATCGCGGAGCGCGTGCTCACGCTGCGGAAGGACGCACGGCGCGAGAGGACGAGGACGGCGAGCGCGGCTTCGCAGATCGCGGTGACGATCGCGATCGACGCGGCGAGCGAGAGCCCCGCGTACTCGGAGAGCGCAGCGATCGCCATCGGGACGAGCGCCGCGAAGAGCGCGCCCACGTGGTAGACGACGCCGACGAAGCGCGCGCGCACGTCCGCGTCGACGAGCCCGGTGAGCATGAGCGGGACGACGCCGCAGAACCCGACGCCGAGGGCACCGCCCGCGAACGCGCCAATCGGGAGCAGCGCGGGAAACGCGCCGACGTAGAGCGGAAGGATCGCGAGCGACGCGAGCGCCGGCACGACGATCGCGAGGCCGACTCCGCGCTTCGACGCGAGCGCGCCGCACGTGACGGCGCCGACGAGCATACCGATGTTGAAGAGCGCGACGAGCCACGCGACCGAGCCGTCGCTCTGACCGAGCTGCGTCTTGAGGAGCGTCGGGTAGAGGCCGGTGAGCGCGTAGTACGCGCCGAGACCGAGCGCCATCGTGCCGCACGCCCAGACGAGCTTGCGGAGAACCGCCGGCGCAAAGAGCGCGCGGAGCGGAGCGGCGTGCTCGCGTGCGTGGTTCTTGTCGAAGCTCTCCGGGATCCATGCGCGCATCGGCAGGACGAGGAGCGCGGGGAGCGCGGCGATGACGAAGAGACCGCGCCATCCCCAGATGGGGAGTACGACGCTCGAGATGATCGCGGCGGCGAGGTAGCCGATCGCCCAGCTCCCTTGGAGGATGCCGGACGCGATACCGCGGCTGCGGGCGGGCCAGTTCTCCATTGCGAGCGTCGTGCCGCTCGTCCATTCGGCCCCCATCCCGATCCCGAAGAGCGTGCGCAATACAAGGATCCACGTGAACGACGGCGCGAACGCGACGGCGCCGTCGCAGATCGCGAACCAGACGATCGAGATCATCAGCGGGAGCTTGCGGCCCCAGCGATCCGCCGCCGCGCCGGCGAGGAAACCGCCCGCGAGGCGCGCGACCAACGTGAGCGCGATCGATCCCGTCGTCGCGAGGTTCGCGACGCCGAACTCGCGCGCGATCTCCGGCATCACGAGCATGAAGATCGTGAAGTCGAACGCGTCGAGCACCCAGCCGCTCCACGCCGCTCCGAACGAGAGCCACTGCCCGCGCGTCGGCTCTCTCCACCACGTTTGCGTCGTCGTCATCGTGGCCGCGCTTCAGCAGCGCGCGTGCCATGGCGACGCTCAGGTGAAACGTTCGTGAAACTGCGCGTTGACGCAGCGCGCACGCGTCGCGGAGCGCGCGCAGCATCGGCGATGGACCCGCGTCACGCGCGACGCACCCTCCGGAGCCTCGGCGTCGCCGCTCGTCCTCATCCCCACTCGATTGCGATAAGCCGGCGATCGTCTGCCTATCGAGCGGAGCAGTGGACGTGCACATCCCGACTCGATAGCGACACGATCCGACCAGTGCATGTCCACATCGTCGATGTCGACGTCGACATCGATGATCGCTAGCCAAGCGATCGGACCTGTCGACGTCCTCATGTCTCCACGTGTCGAACACGACCGACCCTGTCGACGTCAACATCCCCGATCGCTTGCCAAACGATCCGACCTGTAGCCGACGACATCGGAGATGAGCATGTCCTCATCGCCCCGTGGGAGCCCCCGGGGAGCCTCATCGGGACGCGCGCGCTCGAGCTCGTCCGATGATCGCCTACTGCGTACAAGCGAGACCCGTCGCGCTCGCGTCGGACGCGACGCACAGCCCTTGCTGCATCGTTCCGCAGCTCGGGCACGGCGAGTTCGTGCAGCTCGCGGCTTTGTACGCGGCGATCGCGCTCACGTACGGCGCCTTCGACTGGTTGATGATCTGCGTGCACGAGCACTCGTCGGTGACCGTCATGGTGCACGTCGACGCGTTGACGGGGAGCGAGCACGTCTTCGCGGCGGCGCGGGCGGCGACGACGTTCGCGAGGAGCATCGTGCATGTGGACGCCGTGTCGGCGCCGGGCGCATCGGAGACCATCGCATCGACGGCGCTCGCGTCACCCGTCGTCGTCGCGTCGACCGCGCTCGCGTCGTTGCCACCGTCGGTCACCAGCGCCGTCGTCCAGTCGTACGAGCACGCCGCGCTCACTCCGACGAGCGTCGCGATCGCGAGCGAAGAGAGAACTGGCGGCATGGATTCGATGGAGCTTACGCGGCGCATACGCGCGTTCAACCGAGCATGGATCATGCCCGTGTGGTAAGAACTTCGCCGTGCTGCGGTGGCGCTTCTTGCCGGTCGCGCTTGCTGCGGCGATCACGTGCTCCGGTGTCGCGAGCGCCGACGGCGGCGACTCGACGCGCGCGCGCGAGGCGTACGATCGCGGTGTCGTCGCGTTCCAGCGAGGCGAGTTCGGCGCCGCGGCGCGCGAGTTCGCGACCGCCGATTCGCTCGTGCCGAGCAGCGTCGCGCTCCACGCGGCGCTCGACGCGGCGATCCGCGCCGACGATCCGGTGCTCGGCGTCGAGCTCCTCGATCGCGTCGCGCGCGCGCCCGCGGATCTCCCGCTCGAGACCACGGCACGCGACGCACGCACGAAGTTCGCGCGACGCACCGGACGCGTCAGCCTCGTCTGCCGCGCGTCGCCCGCGTCGCCGTGCCGCGCGACGATCGACGGCGTCGCGATCGAAGGCGGCGCGCGCATCGTCGTCCGCGTCGGACCGCACGTCGCGATGATCGAGAGCGACGGACGCCGCGAACGACGCGACGTCGACGTCCCGCCCGACGACGCCGTCGTCCTCTCGCCGAGCGGCGTCGCCTTGTCGCCGATCCCACCGCGCTCCGGCGGACTGTCCCCCGTTTGGTTCTTCGTCGGCGCCGGCGCCACCGCGATCGCCGGCGGCCTCGGCATCGCGAGCGGCGTCGACACGTCGAGCAAGCACTCCAACTTCGTGAACGCCGGATGCGATCGCACCGGCGGCTCCGGATGCGCGACCGCCGCGAGCGACGGCTCGTCCGCGCAAACGCGCACGAACGTTCTCCTCGGCGTCACCGCCGCGCTCGGCGTGACGACCGCGGCGATCGCGCTCTTCGCGGTTCGTTGGAAGAGCGACGCGAGCGTCGCGGTCGGCCTCGTGCACGGCGCGCCCGGCACATCTCTCCGACTGTCGTTCTGATGAGCGAGCGTCTTCGCTACGAGCCGCTCGTGAAGATCGCGTCGGGCGGGATGGCGACGGTGCACCTCGGCGCGATGCGCGGCGAGCTCGGATTCCGCCAGCTCGTCGCGATCAAGCGGCCGCACCAGCACCTCCTCGACGACGAAGCGTTTCGCAGCACGCTGATGACCGAGGCGCGCCTCGCCGCGAGCATCCACCACGCGAACGTCGTCGCGGTGCGCGACATCGAGACGTTCGGCGACTCGGTGCAGCTCGTGATGGACTACATCGCAGGCGCGTCGCTCGGCGATCTCATCGTCGCGTGGTCGAAGGACGGTCCGCCGATCGCGCCGTCCGTCGCGGTACGAATCGTCCTCGACGCCTGCGCCGGTCTCCACGCCGCGCACGAGCTCACCGACGACGCGGGAAAATCGCTCGGCCTCGTGCACCGCGACGTCTCGCCGCAGAACATCCTCGTCGGCCTCGACGGTCTCGCGCGCGTCGCCGACTTCGGGATCGCGAAGTGCGCGGAGGTCAGCGGCGCGCCGACGACGCGCGGATCGCTCAAGGGCAAAGTCGGGTACATGGCGCCCGAGTACGTGCGCGGAAAGGATCTCGATCGACGCGCGGATCTGTTCGCGCTCGGCGTGGTTCTTTGGGAGTCGCTCGCCGGGAAGCGGCTGTTCCGCGGCTCGAACGAAGGGGAGACGCTCGAACGCGTTCTCACGATGACGGTTCGACCGATCTCCGAAGCGGCGAGCGGCATCGGAGCGGCGCTCGACGCGGTCGTGCAGCGCGCGCTCGAACGCGATCGCGACGCGCGCTTTGCGACGGCGGAGGAATTTGGGACGGCGCTCGAAGCCGCGGCGCGTGCGGCGGGGCTCATCGCGACGCACGCGGAGGTCGGGAAGCACGTGCGCGCGGTTGCAGGCGAAGCGATCGAAGCGCGCGCACGCGCCGCGCGCGATCGACTCGAAGCACCGGAGAACGCGACGGTCGCGGCGGTGGACGCGGCGACGCGCGTGGACGTTCGGCTCGCGTCGCGTTCGCGCGGATCGCGTCGCGTGATCGTCGTCGGCGCGATCGTCGTCGCGATCGCCGCGACCGGCACCCTCATCACGCTCGGCGTCCGGGGAACGGGAAGCGCGCCGCTCACCGCCGAGAGCGCACCTCCATCTGCGCAACCCGCGACCTCGACCGCGACCGCGACCTCGACCGCGACCGCGACCCCGACCCCGACGGCGACCCCGACCCCGACCGCGACCGCGACGAATTCGACGGTGCGCCCGCCCTCGCCACCGCGCGCGTCCTCGACATCGAAGCCCACCTGGCCGCCGCCAAACCCCTACCCGCGCTAGTATCCCCGGCGATGCCGCCGTTCGAGCAAGACGTCACCTCACGCGTCGCCCCCTCGCACGGCATGCGCATCTGGTCCGTCGATCTCGTCGTCGTCGACGGCCCGTCACGCGGCACGCGCGTCTCGATCTCCAGCGGCTCCGCGCGCGTCGGATCCGCGGCGGGCAACGAGCTCACCCTCCTCGATCCCACCGTGTCGCGCCTCCACTGCGAGCTCTCCGTTCGCGGCAACACGATCGCGATTCGCGACTCCGCGAGCACCAACGGCACGTTCGTCGACGGCGTGCGTCTCCGCGACGCCGAGATCCCACCCGGCACGCTCGTTCGCGTCGGAAGCTCCGCGTTCCGCGTCGAGCTCGGCGAAGAGCCCGCGTTCGTCGAGGTCTCTGATCGCCAACAGTTCGGCGAGCTCGTCGGCGCGAGCCTCGAGATGCGGCGTGTCTACGCGATCCTCGAGCGCATCGCCGTCGGCGACGCAACCGTCCTCGTCCAGGGCGAAACGGGCACGGGCAAAGACGTCCTCGCGCGATCACTGCACGCCGCGTCGCCGCGCGCGTCCGGTCCGTTCGTCGCCGTCGATTGCGGCGCGATTCCGGAGAACCTCGTCGAGAGCGAGCTCTTCGGCCACGTGCGCGGCGCGTTCACCGGCGCCGCGTCGGATCGCAAAGGGGTCTTCGAAGAGGCGAACGGCGGGACGCTCTTCCTCGACGAGATCGGCGAGATGCCGCTCTCGCTCCAGCCGAAGCTCCTCCGCGCGATCGAATCGCGATCCGTGCGACGCGTCGGCGCGAGCGCGGCGCGACCGATCGACGTGAGGATCGTCGCCGCGACGAACCGCTCGCTCGCGCGCTCCGTGAACGAAGGGACGTTCCGCGAAGATCTCTACTACCGCCTCGCCGTCGTCGAGGTGCACTTGCCTCCGCTGCGCGCGCGACGCGACGACATCCCGCTCCTCGCGCGTCACTTCCACGAGCGCCTCGCCGGAGCGGGCGCCGCGCTCCCCGACGATTTCGTCGCGACGCTCGTCGGGCGCGGATGGCCCGGCAACGTGCGCGAGCTCCGCAACTACATCGAGCGGAGCGTCTCGCTCGGCCTCGTCGCGCCGTCGTCGCCGTCGCCTCCGAAGCGCGCGTCGGTTCCGCCGTCGTCGTCGATCGAGAGCTTCGTCGCGCTCCACTTGCCACTCAAAGAAGCACGGCAAGCGTGGACCGAGCGCTTCGAGGACGTCTACGTGCGAACGCTCCTCCGCAAGATGGCCGGCAACGTCACGCGCGCCGCCGAGCGCGCCGGCGTCAGTCGACGCTTCTTGCAACGCATGGTCGCGCGACTCGGAATCAAGCCGAGCGAGGTCGGCGCGGATCCGCGCGAGTTCGACGGCGACGACGAGTGAACGGCGCTACGATCTGTGCATGCGAAATTACGTCGCGTGCGCTGTTGTCGTCTCGAGCCTCGTCGCATCGAACGCCGCGCGCGCGATGCCCGTGCCGGTCGCCGACGCCGCCGCGCTGACGGCCGCGATCGCCGCCGCGAAAGCGGGCGACGAGATCATCCTCGCGCCGGGAACGTACGCGCTCGCCGGCGCGAATTGCACCGCGGTCGGGACATCGTCGTCGCCGATCATCGTTCGCGCGCAGACCCCGCTCTCCGCGCACATCGAGTTCAACGCGCTCGAAGGCTTCAAGGTGTCGGGCGCGTATTGGCACTTCGAAGGGATCGACATCAAAGGAACGTGCCCGAACGACGCCGACTGCGAGCACGCGTTCCACGTCTTCGGAGCCGCCGACGGATTCCAGGTGCGCCTCAGTCGCATCTTCGACTTCAACGCGCAGATCAAAGTGAACGCCGCGATCGTCGGCGCGACGATGACGATCCCGAACCTCGGCCTCGTCGAAGGGAACGAATTCGGCGATGCGCACGCGCGCAACACGACGTCGCCCGTCACCAAAATCAACATCGACACCGGCGACGGTTGGATCGTCCGCGCGAATTACATCCACGACTTTCACAAGGTGAACAACGATCCGACGTACGGCGCCTTCATGAAGAGCGGCGGACACCGCGGCGTCTTCGAGCGCAACCTGGTCCTCTGCTCGCGCGACTACGTGACCTCGGGGGGCGTCTACATCGGTCTCTCGTTCGGCGGCGGCGGCACCGGGGCGCAGTTCTGCGCGCCCGCGTTCGACGCCAACGTGCCGTGCGATGTCGAGCACACCGACGGCATGATGCGAAACAACATCATCGCGACGTGCACCGACGTCGGCGTCTACATCAACCGCGGCAAGAACACGCGTGTATTTTACAACACGCTCGTCGGCACGAGCGGCGTCGACTACCGGTTCTCGACGACGACCGGCGAAGCGCGCGGCAACGTCCTCGCGTCGGCGATTCGCGCGCGCGACGGCGCCACGTTCAACGACGTCGAGAACATGCCGAACGTAGCCGCGGCGACGTTCGCCGGTTGGTACAAGGCGCCGACGACCGGCGATCTCCGGATCGCGGGCGACGTATCGGCGCTCGTCGGAAAAGGATCGCCGGTGGCCGCGATCACGGACGACTACTGCGCGCGCGCACGCGGCGCGAACAAGCTCGATTTCGGCGCGCTCCAACACTCGCTCGGCGACTGCGACACGACCAGGCCGCCGATCGGATCCGGAGGCGGCGCCGACGCCGGCGTGAACGACGCGAGCACAGGCGACAGCGGCGGCATCGGCCCCGGCGTCGACGGCGGGCCGAGTGGCGGCTCCGACGGCGGCGGCGCCACGAACGGCGCGACGCCAGCAAACGACTCGGGCTGCGGTTGCCGCGTCGCACGATCGCAGAGCTGTGCGCCGATCGCGCTCGCGCTCGCCGGCGTCGTCGTTCTCGCGCGTCGCCGACGTCGCGCGCGCTGAAGCGTCGCGGACGATTTCGACACGGTTCGCGCGCGCGTCGGAAACAGACGAAGCATCCCCACCCGAAAGGTGATCCCGATGCTCCGATCTTCGAAGCTGATCTTGGTTTTGTGCGCGGCCGTTGGCGCCGCCGCTCCTCTCTCTCTGCTCACCGGTTGCAGCAGCGACTCGTCGACCCCCGCCGGTACGACCGACGGCGGAAGTCACGACGGCTCGACGGACGGCACGACCGGCGACGGCGCCACCGATTCGAGCACCGATGCCGCAGCCGACTCCGCCGCCGAAGCCGCGACCGACGCCGCAACCGGCGGCTGAAACGCGATCCGCTGGAACGGATCTCGCTTTGGTCGCGCTCGATGTCGTCCACGGTATCGCGCGCCGCCGCGGTGGTCCTGCTCGTCGCGTCGATCGCGGCGAGCCGTGCCGCCGTCGCCGAAGCGCGCGACCCTGATTTCATCGCGTGGAGCGCACCCGACGGATGCCCCGACGCCGCACACGTGCGCGCGGACGTCGCGCGTCTCGGCGGCGAGCCGAGCGGAGGCGCCCACGCAACCGTGATCGTGATGTCACGGGGCGGCCGATGGATCGCGTCGATCGCGATCGAAGCAAGCGACGGCGCGCACACGCGCGAAGTCGAAGGCGCCACGTGCGACGCCGTCGCCGACGCCACCGCGCTCGTCCTCGCGATCGCATTTCGCCCCTCGCCCTCGCCCTCGTCCTCGTCCTCGCCCTCGCCCTCGCCCTCGCCCGCGTCCTCGCTTCCGCGCCAAACCTCGCGCGCCGAATCTCCCTCGCCCTCCCGCGCACGCGCCCCCTTCGCCGCCGGCTTCGCCGCCACCGCATTCTCCGGCGCGCTCCCATCCGCGGCTCCCGGCGCCGGCGCATGGCTCGCGTTCCTCCCCGGCCGCGTCCGCCTCGAGCTCGCCGGCACGATCTCCACCTCGCAGAGCGCGTCGATCCTCGGCGCGCCGATCGGCGCCGACTTCCGCCTTCTCACCGGCGCCGCGCGCGCATGCGGAAACCTCCTCGCCTCCGATCGCTTCGCGCTCGCCCCATGCGCGGGCGTCGAGGCGATCCGAATCACCGCAACCGGCTTCGGCATGACGGCATCGCGATCGACCGACGAGCTCCGCGCCGCCGCTTCGTTCGGCGCGCTCGCGACGTGGGCCATCGAGCGCGCGTTCGCGCTGCGCCTCGAAGTCGACGGCGTCGTCCCGACGGCACGCCCGCGCTTCGTCGTCGAAGGCGACGACGGCACGCCGATCTCCCTGCACAGACCCGCCGCGGTCTGGGGCCGACTCCTCCTCGGCGCGGAGATCCGATTTTGATACGGGTCACCGCGCCCGCGGACACTCACTTGCGCATGGCTTCGTCTTCGTCGGCGCTCCGCGTCGAGCATGACTCGGGATCACACTCGTCGCGCGCGATCGAGAGCCCGATCGCGCTCGATTTCAAGCGCGTCTACGAAGATCACGTGGCGTACATGTGGCGCGCGTGCCGTCATCTCGGCGTCGCGCCGAGCGCGATCGAGGACGTCCTCCAAGAGGCGTTCCTCGTCGTGCACCGTCGCCTCGGCGAGTTCGAAGGGCGGTCGTCGATCAAGACGTGGCTCTTCGGGATCTTGCTCCACTTGGTTCGCAACCATCGCCGTTCGCTCCGTCGCAAGAGCCCGCATCTATCCGGCCCCGAAGCGACGTCGGCGATCGACGAGATCGCGAGCGCCGACACGAGCGGTCCCGTCGAAGTGATCGAAGCCGCCGAGGCGATGCGCGTCCTCAACGCGCTCCTCGACGAGCTCGACGACGCGCGACGCGAGGTCTTCGTCCTCGCGGAGCTCGAGCAGATGAGCGTCCCCGAGATCGCGGAGCTCCTCGCCGAGAACGCCAACACGGTGTACGGCCGCCTCCGAACGGCGCGGCAGCAATTCGAGATGGCGGTGCGCCGGCATCACGCGCGCGAAGCGAGGAGAGATCGATGAGCGAGCTCGGTCCGCAGGCGCGCGCTCTTCTGGACGCCGCGAGGAGTGGAGCGTCGCCGACGCCGGCGGACGCGGCGCGCTTGTGGGGGCGCGTCAGCGACTCGCTCGCGAACGGCGCGGCTTCGGGCGCGACGGCGACGGCGGGAATCGGATCCAAGATCGCGATGGCGCTCGCGATCATCGCGACGATCGGCGGTGGTGCGCTGCTGCTCGCGCCGGCGCGTTCGACGTCGACGCTGACGTTCGCCGCGCCGCGCGTGTCCGAGCCTCCGATCGCGCCGCCGCTGACGCGCGCGCCGCCGCCGACGATCGAGGAGCAACCGGCGCTTCCCCTCACGACCGTTCCGGTCGAGCAGCTGCCGCGCGTTCCCGTTCCGCGCATCGCACCGATCAGAGCCGTCGCGTCGGTCGCCACCGTCACTGCGGGCGCGTCCGCATCCGCATCCCCCGCATCGGACGACGCCGACGTCACGATGGTGCGCGCGGCGTACGTCGCTCTCCGCAGCGGCGACGCGGCACGTGCGCTCTCCCTCGTCGATGAGCACGCGCGACGTCACCCGCGAAGTGTGCTCTCCGAAGAGCGCGACGCGACGCGGGTGCTCGCGCTGTGCGCGCTCGGCCGCCGCGATTCTGCGCGCACCGCGCTCCAGCAATTCAAGCTGAGCTTCCCATCGTCGACCCAGCTCGCGCGCACGTGCCTCGACGGCGAGGCCACGCGATGATCACCCTGCGACGCGCGTCGTCCTCGGCGCTCGCCGGTCTCGTCGCGCTCGCGGCGCTCGTCGCGTGCGGTGGATCCGGCGACGTCTCGGTCGGCCGCGTCGATCGCAAAGAGCCCATCTGCGTCGCCGGCACGTGCAACGTCAGCCAAGCGTGCTCGCTCCTCGTCGCCGACTGCGCGAGCGTGCCGGGCGAGGTCGCGGTTGGAGCGTGCGCGCGCCGACCGACCGATTGCCCGCAGATGTCGGAGCTCGTCTGCGGATGCGACGGCCACACCTACGAGAACGCTTGCTACGCCGCGTCCGCGGGCTACGGCGTCGCGTCGACCGGCGAGTGCCCGGTGCGATGACTGCGCGTCACGGCTTCGCGTGCGCCTTCAAGAACTGCCAACACGCATCGAGCCCTTCGCGCGAAAACGAAAAGACGTGGCTCGCCTGATCGACCGACCACAGCTCCGCCGCGCCGTTCGACGTGCACGCCGCGTGTCGCAACACCGTCGTCTCTTTTCCGATCCCGTCCGCGTCGACGTGCAGCGGCATTCCCGTATCGACGAGATCGGGCGCGCAGCCGTTCGCGCCCGCCCAAAATGCGACCGTCTGCTTCGCGCCCGGATAAGGCGGTTCCGCGCCAGCATCGCCCGCGTCGCCCGCCTTGCCTGCGTCGCCCGCGTCGCCCGCGACAATCGTCCCTCCGTAGATCGTCGAGTCGTCCGCCGTCCCGTGAACCTGCAAGATGCCGATCGGCGCGCTCGGTTTGCACTTCGAGGGATCGGCCCACACCGCGCCCGCATAACTGACGATCGCCGCGAAGACATCGGGACGATCGCACGCGAGCCGATGCGCCATGAACCCGCCGTTCGAATGCCCCATCACGTAGATCCGCTTCGGATCGATCGCGTACGCGCCCTGAATCTCCGCCACGAGCGCGGCGAGGTAGGCGACGTCGTCGACGCCGACGCCTTCGACGTCGCAGCACGCGTCGGTCGCGTTCCAGAAGCGCGCGCCGTAGCGATCGACGGTGCCGTTGGGAGCGACGTAGAAGAAGCCGTCGACGTCCGCCAGCGTCGACATCGGGAAGTACCACTCGGTGATCGTGCTCGAGCTCGAGTAGCCGTGGAGCATCATGACGAGCGGCGCGGGCTTCGATGGATCGTAGCCAGCAGGCACGTGAACCGGGACCGGGCGCTTGCCTCCGAACATCCGGACCGACGCGTCGTCGTCGACGCCGGAGTCCGGCGGTTGGATGTCACCGATCGTGTTGCACGCCGTCGCGAACGCGGCCAACGCAACGGCGACGACGAGGGCGGTGATCGCGCCGAGCGAGACGAAGAGCAGCGCGGCGCGTCGATGCATCCGTCTTCGATACACGATAACCTGAAAGCTGATGATGCCCACCCGTGCTCTTTTCTCCGTCACGCTCTGTCTCGGGATCGGCGTGAGTGCATGTGGCAGCGACTCGGGAACGCTCGGGAACGGCACGACGGGACCGTCCGGCGCCGAGCAAATCTGCGTCGACAAGATCAACGCCTACCGCGCGACGCTCGGCCTTCCGCCGTACCAACGCTGGACCGACGAAGAGTCGTGCGCGTCGGGCGAAGCGAAGAGCGACTCGATGTCGGGCAGCGCGCACGGCGCGTTCGGCACGTGCAACGAATTCGCGCAGAACGAATGCCCCGGTTGGCCCGGCCCACCCGAGACGATGATCCCGAAGTGCCTCGAGCTGATGTGGGGCGAAGGCCCGGGCGGCGGCCACTACGAGAACATGAAAGGCAGCCGCGGCTACACGAAAGCGGCGTGCGGCTTCTACGTGAAGCCCGATGGCTCGGTGTGGTCGGTGCAAAACTTCAAGTAGCTCTGCCGCGGACGATTCGTCCGCAATCGTACGCCTCGATGAAGGTTACGACGCGCGACGACGGATGCTTCGCATGAGCGGATGCGCGAGTATGCGCCGCATGTCCTGGGCGCGTGTCGCGGCGATCGTTCTGGCCGCGCTCCTCGTCGCGCCCATCGCGCGCGCGCAGCCTGCGCCGCCTGCACCCGCCGCGGCGTCGATCACGGCGCCCGTGCTTCGATCGGATCCGTCGGTCGCGTACCCCCAAGGCGCGACCGGCGACGCGACGATCATCCTCACGCTCACCATCAACGCCGACGGCACGGTGCGCTCCGCGATCGCGGCCGTCCCGATCGAGCCGTTCTCGACGCTCGCCGCGAACGCCGCGCTCGGTTGGCTCTTCGATCCCGCGACGCAAAACGGAAAGCCTGTCGCCGCGAAGATCCGCATGGAGGTGATCTTCCGCACGCCGCCACCTCCACCGCCTCCGCCGCCGGTCGAGCCTCCTCCCGCAGCGTCGGCATCCGCGTCGGCATCCGCATCCGCGTCCGCCGCGCGCCCACCGCCGCGCACGCCCGAGATCGAGGACGTGCGCGTCCGCGGTTTGCGCGGAGAGCCGGGCCGCACCGCGACCCTCACGCGCGCCGAGGTCCGGCAGATCCCGGGCGTCTTCGGCGATCCGTTTCGCGCCATCGAGATCATGCCGGGCGTGACGCCGATCGTTTCGGGCCTCCCCTTCTTCTTCATCCGCGGCGCGCCACCGGGAAACGTCGGCTACTACCTCGACGGCGTTCGCGTCCCTTATCTCTTTCACGTCGGCGTCGGTCCGTCCGTCGTTCATCCCGGTCTCATCGATCGCGTCGATCTCTACCCGGGCGGTTACCCCGCGCGCTTCGGTCGCTACAGCGGAGGCATCGTCTCCGGCGAGACGACGCCGCCCGGACTCGCGCTCCACGGCGAGTACAACGTTCGCCTCTTCGACGCCGGCGCGCTCGTCGAGACACCGTTCGCCGACGGTCGCGGCGGCGTGCTCGTCGGCGGTCGCTATTCGTACACGGCGGCGCTACTCACGCTCCTTCAGTCGAACACCGTGCTCGACTATTGGGACTACCAAGCGCGCGTTCACTACGACCTCACGTCGCGCGATCGCGTGAGCATGTTCGCGTTCGGCGCCTCGGATTTTCTCGGCGAGAAGACGCCGACCGAGACGCTCACCATCTTCGGCGCCGAATTCTACCGCTTCGACTTTCGGTACGACCACCGCTTCGGCAACGAAGGGACCATGCGCACCGCGGTCACCGTCGGCCTCGATCGCACGCGGCTCGATCAAGGGCGCTTCTTACGCGATCGCCTCGCGGGCACGCGCACCGAGATCACGTACCGCCTCTCGCCACGCGCGCTCCTCCGCGTCGGCACCGATGTGCAAGCGGACAGCTACGACATCGAGCTCACCGCGGCCGATCTCAACGCCGCGCAGGCCTCGATCATCGCGCAGTTCCCGACGCGCACCGACGTCGCCGCGGGCGCGCGCGCCGACGTCGTCCTCGACGTGACGCGCGCGTTTCAAATCACGCCCGGCGTGCGCCTCGACTTCTTCGGATCGCAAGGCGCGACCGCGGTCGCGATCGATCCGCGCTTCGCGATGCGCACCGTCGTGACCGATCGCTTGCGCCTTCTCTCCGCGATGGGGATCGTCCACCAAGCGCCGTCGTTCGTGATCCCCGTCCCGGGATTTCAGCCGGGCGGCCTGCACGGTGGACTCCAGAGCGCATACCAAGAGAGCGTCGGCATCGAGATGGATCTCGGGCAGACGACGACGGCGACGGCGACGGTGTTCAAGAACGCGTTCTTCAATCTCAGCGACGCGCTCAGCGTCAGCCAACCGACCGTCAGCGGCTGCCCGCCCGGATCCTTCCCGGACGACACGCTCGCCGGCGATCGCGTGAGGCAGCCGACGGGCAACGCATCCGGGTGCGGCATCGGCAACAGCGGCCGCGTCCCCGGACAGATCTACCAAGACCGGAGCGGCGGCGGCGGTCAGGGCGCGCAGAGCGCGGGCGATACGCGCCGAGCCGCAGCCTTCGAAGCACGCTCCACCGGCACCGCGTATGGCCTCGAGATCTTCGTGAAGCGAAAGCTCACGCAACGCTTCGGCGGCTTCGTCTCGTACACACTCTCGCGATCGACGCGCACCGCGAACAATCAAGACTTCGTCGCCGCGTTCGATCGCACGCACGTCTTCAACGCCGCCGTCGCTTACGATCTCGGTCGCAACTGGCGCGCAGGAACGCGCGTCACGTTCTACACCGGGCTGCCGAAAGCGGCCGATCCGACGGACCCGAGCGCGACACGCCTCGCGCCATTCTTCCGGCTCGATCTGCGCCTCGAGAAGCGATGGCAGCTGAGTCGCCGGCATTGGATCTCGTTCGTGGCAGAGTGGATGAACGCCACGTTGAGCAAAGAGTCCGTCGGCACCGGTTGCACGCTCAACGGATGCACCGAAACGAAGATTGGACCGGTCACCATTCCGAGCATCGGGGTCGAAGGAGGTTTTTGATGCGGCATCGAGCAAAACGAATCGTGACGGCGGTCGTCATCGCCGCGGCGACGGCGATCGGATGCGGCGGCGGGAGCACCCCCGCGGTGAAGGCGTGCGACGTGACGTGCCAGGATCAAACGGCGCTCCTCGCGATGCGCAACGGCCTCAAGCTCGTCTACAACCTGACGCTCCAAGGCAAGCCCGTCGGGATGCACGACGAGATGGTCCCGGGTGGATGCCCGCTCGGCGGCACAGCGCGCGTCTACGGCAACGCGACGTCGAACGCGCAGCAGGGCGCGACGTTCGTGTCGCTCACGTACGTGCTCGACCACTGCGCCTACGAGCTCAAGGATTCGGATCCGACGCAGACATTTCACATGACCTTCACCGGGACGATCACGGAAAACGGGACGATCTCCGTGCAGCCGACGTCGACGACGGCGCTGACGTTCGGCGGGACGATCACGATGACGGGTACGGTCTCGGATCCGGCGATCGACTACGCGGCGAACGCTTGTCCGCTCGCGCTCGGACAGAATGGGAATCAGTTGTCCGGTACGCTCTGCGGGCGCGACGTCGGGGTCACGCTCTGACGACGCGGCGTTAAATTTCCCTCGTCCCTGTCGATCCGCCGGTCCCTCGTTCGTATAAGCGCTGAAGACCCGGCACGACGCCGGTCACCCATCCGCCCACCGCAGCCGGTGGGGAGGAGCGTTCCGATGAAACAGTACATGCTCAGCGTGATTCAACCCGATGGGCCGCGTCCGCCGCCCGAATTTCTCGCCAAGGTCGAGCGGGACGTCCACGCTCTCCACGCGGAGATCAAGGCCGCGGGCGCCTGGGTCTTCGCGAGGCGCCTGCATCCGGCCAGCAGCGCCACGGTGGTCCGGATGAAGGACGGCGACGCGATCCTCACCGACGGTCCCTACGCCGAAGCCAAGGAGCACATCGGCGGGTTCCTCATCATCAAGGCGCCGGATCTCGACGCCGCGCTCGAGTGGGCGCGCAAGACGGCGCGCGCGATCCCGCTGCCGATCGAAGTGCGGCCCTTCGAGGGCGACTCCGAGGACTGAGCCCGGCGTGCGCCTTCCCGTCACCGAGATCGAACGCGTCTTCCGCGAGGAGCACGGCCGCGCGGTGGCCGTTCTGGTCCGCGTCTTCGGCGACATCGACGTTGCCGAAGAGGCGGTGCAGGACGCATTCACCAAGGCGGTCGAGCGATGGCCCTCCACGGGACTGCCCCCGAGCCCCGCGGGATGGATCATCACCACCGCCCGCAACCGGGCGATCGATCGCGTCCGCCGCGAAGCTTCGCGCGACGACCGTCACGCCCAGGCCTATCGCGAACACGCCGACGACGGTCCGACCGAGGAGAGCGCCGTGCGCGACGACCAGCTCCGTCTCATCTTCACCTGCTGCCACCCGTCGCTCGCTCCGGCTGCGCAAGTCGCGCTGACGTTGCGCCTCCTCGGCGGGCTCACGAGCGCGGAGATCGCGCGCGCCTTTCTCGTGCCCGAGCCGACGATGGCGCAGCGACTCGTGCGCGCGAAAGCGAAAATCCGCGACGCGAAGATCCCGTACCGCGTCCCGGACGACGCCGACCTTCGCGCGCGCCTTCGCGCGGTGCTCGCCGTGGTCTACCTCGTCTTCAACGAGGGCTACGCCGCGAGCTCCGGCGATCGACTCGTACGCGACGAGCTCTGTACGGAGGCCATCCGCCTAGGACGCCTCCTCGACGAGCTGATGCCCGACGAGCCCGAGGTCATGGGTCTGCTCGCGCTGATGTTGCTCCTCGCGTCGCGCCGCCGCGCGCGCACCACGCCGGACGGCGGCATCGTGCTGCTGTTGGATCAAGACCGCGGTCTTTGGGATGGCGATCTCGTCGCCGAAGGCCTGGAGATCGTCCGACGATGCCTGCGGCGCGACGACCCCGGCCCCTACCAGATCCAAGCAGCGATCAACGCCGTTCACAGCGACGCGACGCATGCGCCCGCTACGGACTGGCGGCAGATCGTTCTCCTCTACGATCAGCTGATGGCGCTCGCGCCGAGCCCGATCGTGGCGCTGAATCGCGCGGTGGCGGTGGCCGAGGTGGACGGACCGAGTGCGGCGCTCGCGCTCGTCGACGACCTCGAGCTCGACGCGTATTACCTGCTTCACGCGATCCGCGCCGATCTCCTCCGACGCATGGGCCGCAACACGGAAGCGGCGCTCGCGTACGACGCGGCGCTCGCACGCACCGACAACGTCGCGGAGAAGGACTTGCTGCGACACCGACGCGACGGGCTCGGTGCGACGTCGTCGCCTCACCCCGCCTCGGGCTCGCCGCACGGCACCGGCGCGCCGATCGACCCTCGGGTAAGCTCGCGCGCCATGACCAAGCTCTGGCAACCCGCGATCCTCGAGCCAGTTCCCGCGGCCGGGCACTTCGTCGTCTTCGATATGGATGCGTGGCTCGATCCGCGCCCCGCGCTCGCGCGTCTGCGTGAACGCTTCACTCCGGAGCGCGCGGTGCTCGGTGTCGGCGCGCCGCTCGCCGCCGCGGTCGGCGCGAAGATCCCGGGCCTGCGATCGTTCCCCGCGCTCGCCGGTCCGGGTTGCGCCGTGCCGTCGACGCAAGGCGCCGTGTGGGCGTTCTTCGGCGGCGCCGACGTCAGCGACGTGCACGATCGCGCGTGCGCGCTTCGCACGGTCCTCGGCGACGGCTTTCACGTTCGCGAAGACGTCTCGACGTTCATGTACCGCGGCGGACGCGATCTCACCGGCTACGAGGACGGCACGGAGAACCCGAAAGGCGACGCGGCAATCGCAGCGGCGATCGTCTCCGCACGCGGCGCCGGTCTCGACGGTGCGAGCTTCGTCGCGGTGCAACGCTACGTTCACGATCTCGCGCGCTTCCAATCGTTCACGCCCGAGGTAAGCGACCACACGTTCGGTCGCCGCATCTCCGACAACGAAGAAATCGCCGACGCGCCCGCGTCCGCGCACGTGAAGCGTTCGGCGCAAGAGAGCTTCGATCCGACCGCCTTCATGGTCCGCCGATCCATGCCGTGGGGCGGCGTCGGCGAGCGCGGGCTCTATTTCGTCGCGTTCGGCGAGACGCTCGATCGCTACGAGCGCGTGCTCTCGCGGATGCTCGGCATCGAAGACGGCGTGGTCGACGCGCTCTTCACGTTCACGCGCGCGCTGAGCGGCGGCTACTACTTCTGCCCTCCTGTGCGCGGCGATCGACTCGACCTTCGCGCGCTGGGAGTCTGACGCACGGCGACGGTCGATCTCGGGAATGCGCGGTTTGATTCGTGCATCACACTTGAAGCGCAGCATGCCGTTGTTCAAGAGCACCGCCATCGTCTCCTCACTCGGCATTGCCGCAATCTTTCTCGCCGCGTGCGTCGGAAACATCGGAGTCCCCGAAGCCCCGGCTCCCGCGAGCGGCGCAGGCTGGCGGTACGAAGCCGTCGCGAGCGCCGACGCGCGCGAGGTCGCCGTGCACGCTTACTTCGCGGGCGGCGGAATGACCGAGCTCGGCCTCACGCCCGGAGCGGAGCGCTTCGTTCGCGATTTCGAGATCGTCGACGCGCGCGGCCGGTGGCGTTCCGTCACGCGCGATGGGGCGAGTTGGCGCGTGCCGGAGTGCGCGACGACAGGATGCCGCGTGCGCTACCGATTCCTTTTCCGCGACGCCGCGCGCCATTTCGCCGACACCGACAACGTGCGTGCGTTCGACGGCGTCATCGTCGCGCGACCGGCGACGTGGCTCATGCATCCAGGTCTCGCGCGCCACGGCGCGACGTTTCGACTCCACGTCGCGACGCCGGCGAACGTCGCGTTCGCCACCGGCATTTTCCCCGCGCCCGACGGCGCCCCCGCGACGTACCAAGGCGAAGCCGCGCGCCTCGGAACGGCGCCCTTCACGATCTTCGGCGCGTTCGAGACGCGGAAGCTCGACGGCGCAGGCGCCGACATCACCATCGCGTCGCAACCGGGATCGCTCGCGCTTCCGAGCGACGCCGTCGTGCGATGGGTCGAGCAATCCGCGCGAACCGTCGGCGCCTACTACGGATGCTTTCCGGTCCCGCGCCTCCTCGTCGTCGTCGTCGCCACCGACGGTGACGACGTCTCGCGCGGTCACGCGCTCGGCGAAGGGGGCGCGGTCATCGTCGTCGAAGTCGGGCGCAAAGCGACCGACGCCGCGCTCCGCGACGACTGGGTCCTCCCGCACGAGATGGTCCACATGGCGTTCCCGTCGGTCGACGCGCGTCATCACTGGCTCGAAGAAGGCATCGCGACGTACGTGCAGCCGATCGCGCGCGCGCGGGCCGGCGCGACGCCCGCGACGGACGTGTGGACGGATTTCGCGAACGGATTGCCGAAAGGTCTTCCGCGTCACGCGGACCGCGGCCTCGATCACGCGGCGACGTGGGGACGAACGTACTGGGGAGGCGCGATGTATTGCCTTCTCGCGGATCTCGAAATCCGAAAGCGAACCGGCAACCGCTACTCGTTCGACGACGCGCTGAAGGGGATCATCGCGTCAGGCGGAAATATCACGGTCGCGTGGCCGATCGAGCGCGCGCTCGACGCCG
>JBBQXV010000006.1:0-75280 GCA_038209335.1 Polyangiales bacterium
CCCTTCGAGCTGCCACGGCGTCGTGTTCGCGCCGGGGAACGGGTAGTGCCACGAGATGTTGTCCTTCAGGATCGTCGTCGCGCCGGGCGCGAGCGCTTGCTTCATGCCCGCGAGCTCGCACAGCCGCTCGGTGTCACGAAGGATCGATTCCGGCTTGCACTTGATGACGGCGACTTTCGACTTGGCCATGAGCTCTCCCGAAAAGAAACGTAACCAGGCGGTGAAGGATATCGAGCGCTACCGTCGGCGAAACGGACCCTGGCCCGCGTACACGGCGCCTTCGCCGAGCTCGAAGCCGATGCGGAGCAATTGGTTGTATTTTGCAACTCGGTCGCTGCGAGAAAGGCTCCCGGTCTTGATTTGCCCGGCGTTCGTCGCGACCGCGAGATCCGCGATGAACGCGTCCTCGGTCTCTCCGGAGCGGTGGCTGATGATCGAGCGGTACCCCGCGTCGGTCGCCATGCGAATCGTGTCGAACGTCTCGGTGAGCGATCCGATTTGGTTCACCTTGACGAGGATCGCGTTGGCGTAGCCGCCATCGATGCCGCGCTTCAAGCGCTCGACGTTGGTGACGAAGAGATCGTCGCCGACGATTTGAACCTTCTTACCGATCTTGTCGGTGAGGAGCTTCCACCCGTCCCAGTCGTCTTCGGAGCAGCCGTCCTCGATCGACACGAGCGGGTACTTCGCCGCGTAGCCTTCGTAGATCGCGACGAGCTCGGCGGCCGAGACCTGCTTCTTGTCGAACGTGTACTTGCCGCTCTTCTTGTCGAAGAACTCGCTGGCCGCGCAGTCGAGCGCGACGAAGACGTCTTTGCCCGGCTTGTACCCGGCCGCTTCGATCGCTTGCACGACGAACGCGAGCGCCTCTTCGTTCGTGCCGAGCTTCGGCGCGAAGCCCCCTTCGTCGCCGACCGTCGTCGCGAGGCCTTTGTCCTTGAGGAGCTTCTTCAGCGCGTGAAATATTTCTGCGCCTGCTCGCAAAGCTTCGGGGAACGTCGCGATCCCCGCCGGCACGATCATGAACTCTTGGATCTCGAGCCCGTTGTCGGCGTGCTGTCCGCCGTTGAAGATGTTCATGAGCGGCGTCGGCAAGACGCGCGCGTTGGCGCCGCCGAGGTAACGCCAGAGCGGGAGGCCGACGGTCTCGGCGGCGGCGCGTGCGACGGCCATCGAGACGCCGAGGATCGCGTTGGCGCCGAGCTTCGCTTTGTTCGGCGTGCCGTCGGCGTCGAGGAGGATCTTGTCGACCGCGCTTTGGTCGAGCGCGTCGAGGCCGAGGATCGACGGGCCGAGCGTCTGGTTGACGTTGTCGACCGCCTTCATGACCCCTTTGCCGAGGTAGCGCTTCTTGTCGCCGTCGCGGAGCTCGATGGCTTCGTGCTCGCCGGTGGATGCGCCGCTCGGGACCGCAGCGCGACCGCTGCCGCTCGTGGTCTGCACTTCGACTTCGACCGTCGGATTGCCGCGCGAGTCGAGGATTTCGCGCGCGTAGACTGCGGTGATCTCGCTCATGGGCCGGGGGCGTAGCACGCCGGCCGGCAGCGTGCGAGCCGATGCTAGGATCGAGATCGTGGGGACGCAGGACAACGCCGAGGACGCGGATTCCGAGCCGACGCTGGGCGGTGGAACCGATCCCGCGGCATCGGGCGACCGCGTGCGAACTGCGACGCGTCCGGGCGCCGAAGACGCGCCGACGTTGCTCCAACCGTCGCCCGACGACTCGCAGACCGTCACGCCGGAGCTCGCGCTCCAAAAAGACGAGGTCGAGCGCTCGCGCCTGTTCTTGAAGCTGAGCGCGTACCTCGCGGGCGCGGTCGGGATGGTCGTTCCGTTCGTCTCCGGGAGCGTGCTCATGCGCGCGACGGTGGTTGCGTGCTGCGCGATCGCGGTCGTCGTGATGCTCCTCTTCCGGCGCACGCTCCACGGCGACGTCCTCTCGACGACGCGGCGCTGGGTGATCGTGAGCAGCGTGCTCGTGGTCGCGAGCAGCATCGCCGTCGTCTTCTTCGGCGCGTACTCACCCGCGCCGATGGTCGGTACGTTCGGGATCTATTTCTTGTGCCTCGGGTCGAGCGCCAAGATCGCGCGGTGGGCGTGGATCGGCGGCGCGTTCAGTCACTTCGTTCCGGCGATGCTCATCGCTTTCGGCGTCGTCGAGGATCCGGGATTGCTCGCGCCGTCGAGCAACTCGGTGCGCAACATGGTCGTGTCCGCGCTGATGGTGCAGATCGTCTTCGCGACGACGTACATGCTCGCGCGCGGCAGCCGGAACGCGACGCGCAACGCGGTCGAGAAGCTCCATGCCGCGCTCGTGCAGGTGCAGAAGCGCGAGGCGTTGCTCGCGGAGGCGAACCTGCAGCTCGATCGCGCGCTCCTCGCCGGGCATCGCGGCGCGTACACCGGCGCGAAGATGGGCGAGTGGAACCTCGGCGACGTCATCGGGCGCGGCGCGATGGGCGACGTGTACGCGGCGCGTCGCGACGATGGGACGGACGCCGCGGTCAAGGTGCTGCATCGCGTGCTGGCGATCGATCCGACGCACGTGAAGCGCTTCCTCCGCGAGGCGAAGATCGTCGCGAGCATGAAGAGCCCGCACGTCGTGCGCTTCCTCGGTCTCGGCAACTTCGAGGTGCCGTCCGATGCATCGCCGCCGTACATCGTGATGGAGCTGCTCCACGGAAATGACCTCGCGTGGCATTTGCGGCGCGAAGAGCGCCTCGTGCCGGAGCGCGTGATCGAGCTCGTCGTGCAGGTCGCGGATGCGCTCGAGGAGGCGGCGGCGGCGGAGATCGTTCACCGCGACTTGAAGCCGCAGAACTTGTTCCTCGCGCGGCGCGAAGGCGTGACGACGCCGATCTGGAAGGTCCTCGATTTCGGCGTGTCGAAGCTCGCGACGGACTCCGGGACGCTCACGCAGGGCGCGCCGATCGGGACGCCGGGTTACATGGCGCCGGAGCAAGCGCGCGGCGATCGCGTCGGTCCGCAGGCCGACGTCTTCTCGCTCGCATGCATCGCGTACCGCGCGTTGACAGGGAAGCCGGCGTTCTCGGGCGAGCAGCTCCCGCAAGTGCTCTTCGACGTCTGCTTCGCGCAGCCGGAGCGACCGTCGGAGCTCGTGACCGTCTCGCACGACGTCGAGCGCGTGCTCGCGATCGGCCTCGCGAAGAGTCACCGCGATCGCTTCGAGAGCGCACGCGCGTTCTCGAACGCGTTGACCGCGGCGTTTCCCGGGCGACTCGCGCCGTCGCTCCGCGCGCAAGCCGACGCGCTGCTCGCGGCGGCGCCATGGGGATCGCGGCTTCGCTGATCGCGCACGTTCACAAGAGCGATCGCTGCTCGACGAGCGACGGGGCGATCGTCGACCAAAACGCCCGAAGCTCGTCGAGATCGCCGATGCGTCGCGCCGGTGGAAGGCTCGAGAGGAGCCCTTTGCCGTAGCCGCGCGTGACGATGCGACGATCGAGGATCGCGACCACGCCGGCGTCGCGCTGCGTGCGGATCAAGCGACCGAAGCCTTGCTTCAGCGTGATCGCCGCAGCGGGGACGGAGTATTGCGAAAACGGGTTGCCGCCGTTCTGCTCGATCTGCGCACAGCGCGCGGCGACGACGGGATCGGTCGGCACCGCGAACGGGATCTTGTCGATCGCCACCATGCGCAGCGCGCGCCCGGGCACGTCGACCCCTTCCCAGAAGCTCATCGTCGCGACGAGCACCGCCCGTTGCGACGCGCGGAAGCGCGACAGAAGCAGATGCTTCGGCGCTTCGCCTTGCACGAGGAGCGGCTGCTTCAGGTGCCGCGACAGCGCCGCGTGGAGCCCACGCATCGCGCGGTTCGACGTGCAGAGGACGAACGCGCCGCCGTCGGTCATCTGAATCAGCTCGACGAGCCGCGCGGTCGCCGCCGCTTCGAACGCCGGATCGTTCGGCTCGGGGAGATCGCGCGGCAAGTAGAGCGCGGCGCGCGCGGCGAAGTCGAACGGCGACGGCACGACGAGCTCCGCGACATCGGGCGGCGCGCCCAGGCGGGCCTTGGCGAAGTGAAAGCTTCCGGCCGTCGCGAGCGTCGCGCTCGTGCAGACGACGCTGCCGACGCGATCGAAGAGGCGCTCGCGAAGCGTGGGACCGAGATCGATCGGGCTCGCGCCGATCGAGACGCTGCGATCGCGGATGTCGATCCACGCGACCCGCGCGTCGCGATCGACGACGCCGTCCTCGTCCGCCTCGCCCGCCGTCGCGCCCGAGCCCTTGCGCGATCCGGAGACGATGTCGTCGAGATCGCGCCTCAGATCGAGCGCGCGTCGCCCGAGGATCGCGATCGCCTCGTTCGCGTCCTTCTCCGCCGCGTACGCTTGCAAGAGATTGAGCTGCGCGTCGAGCGCGCCGTACGCCTCGAGCGCCGCGTCGGTCCAGTCGTCCTTGCCCAGCACACGTCGGGACTCGCCGCGCTTGGCGCCGCCCATCACGCCGAAGAAATCGCGCGAGGCTCGGATGACCCCGTCGAGCATCGCGCGCAACGTCGCCGACTTCATCAGCTCGAGCCCGCCCGACGCCGCGAGCGTCCTCTCTGCGTCGCGCGCGAGCTTCTCGACCCGCGCCGTCGACGCGCGCACGCCGAAGAAATCGGTCGCGATGTCTTCGAGCTGGTGGGCTTCGTCGAAGATGACGGCGTCGTAGTTGGGGATCGCGCTCGCGTAGTCGCCGACGCGCGACGTCCGGAGCGCGAGATCGGCGAGGAAGAGGTGATGATTCACGACGACGATCTGCGCGTCCTCGGCGTCGCGTCGCATCTTCGTGACGAAGCACGCCTCGAAGTGCGGGCACTTCGCGCCGATCCGCGTCTCGGTCGACGACTGCACCTCGCGCCACAGATCCGAGTCCTCGGGGAGATCGCTCAGCTCGGATCGATCGCCGGTCTCGGTCTCGAGCGCCCACCGTTCGAGACGCCCGAGGAGCCGGTGCGCGCTTCCGCCGCCGGTGCGAAGCTCCTCGAAGCGCCGCTTGCACAGGTAGTTGCCGAGCCCCTTCATGAGCGCCGCGCGGAACGACACGCCGTGCGCGCCGACGACCTCGGCGACGAGCGGCAGATCCTTCGTGAAGATCTGCTCCTGAAGCGCCTTGGTCGCGGTCGAGACGACGATCTTCTTTCCGCTGAGGACGGCGGGGACGAGGTACGCGAGCGTCTTTCCGGTACCGGTCCCCGCTTCGACGAAAAGCGGGCCGTTCGACGCGATGGCATCCTCGACCGCGGTCGCCATCGCGAGCTGCGCCGGGCGCTCTTCGTACCCGTCGAGCGCGCGGCTCAGGGCGGAGCCGGGGCCGAGGACGTCGAGCGCGCGCACGAGCCGTTCCTTAGCACGGACCTCACCGCAAACTCGCGCGCCGTGCCCCGCGCGTACTACGATCGGATCGCAGCGCCATGCCTTCCCAGCCCCACTCCGATCGCGCGCGTGCGGCGTCTTCGCGCCCGCCGTCACGTCCGCCGCCCCGTTCGCCCGATGGGGACGCGGTCGAGCTGCGGCTCGCGATCGGTCGCGACGGTCTCGGCGTCGAGCTCGCGCGGACGACGCGTGTCGCGTGCGTCGACGTGACCGAGCTTTCGGTCGCGCTGCCGGGCGTTCGGTTTCCGCTCGACGTGTCGGGCGGCGTGTCGCGCTTTCGTCATCGACGAGGTGCGCTGCAGCGCCTCGCGGTCGAGCTCAGCGCGCGCGCGATCGAGCGGTGGGCAACGCCGCGGCTTCGTGGGCTCGTCTCGCCGGATGCGCCAGAGGTGTGGATCGCGATCTGCGCCGACGGAGCGACGGTCGCAATCGCGGCGTCGGAGGATCCGCTCACCGAAGTGACGACGCCACGCGTGCTCGCGTTCGATCTCACCGTGATCGTCGAAGGCGACGCGATCGACGTGGTCGTGTCGCGCGCGCGAGGAACGGGATTGCCCGGGCCCGCTACGTCGATGGCGATCTCGGCAGTGGCGGCGCTCCTCGGTGATGTCGCGACGCGCGCGGGCGGGCGCTTCGTCGTCGCGCACGGTCCCGAGCGGATCGGTCGCGCGCTCCTTCCGGACGCCGGCGCGCGCGCGCCGTCGGCGGAGGACGTGCGCTGGACGTCGATCGCGGCGCACGACGATACGTGGATTCTGCATGCATCGTCCGGAGGCGTTTCGCCGGCGCCGAGCGAGCCCGCGCTTCGTGCGCGCGAAGCGTCGCGGCTGAGCGAAGAGGCGGACGACGCGCGCGTCGCGGGCGATTTGGCGCGCGCGCGCGAGCTCGATCTCCTTACGCTCGAACGCGCACCGCGCCACGCCGAGGTTTGCCGGCGGATCGCGGAGATCGATCTGCGTGAAGGCGGTCGCGCGGAGGCGGCGCTCGCGACGATGGTCGAGGCGGAGCACGCGCCTGACGCGGGGCTCCTCGTCGGCGAGCTCCTCGCGGAGGCGGGCGACGTCGAGGCGGCGCTCGCGAGCTTCGCACGTGCGGGCGACGCGGAGCCGGTGCCGTCGCTCGGTGCGCGTGCGTTCGAACGCGCGGCGGAGCTCGCGGGCGATCATCACGAGGCGCTCGAGCTCCTCGATCGCGCGATCGCGCGCGCGCCGCGGCTCGCGCGTTTGCGTTGGGCGCGCATGCGACGTCGTCTCGCCGCGGGGCGACTCGAAGACGCGATGGCGGACGTCGAGCAGCTCGAAGCGGGCGCGCGCGGAGCGCAGGCGAAGTACACCGTGTGGCGGCGTGCGGGCGACGCTTGGGCGGCCGCGGGACTGCACGGCGAGGTGGGAAGCGGCGCGCGCGGCGGACAGCTCGGCGCGGCGACGACGATGTTCGAGCGCGCGCTGCGCTACGCGCCCGAAGCGTCCGACGCGATGGCGGGGCTCGGCGCGGCGCTCGTCGCCGAAGGGCGCGCGGCGCGTGGGACGGCGCTCCTCGCGCGCGCCGTCGATCGCGGTCGCGCGCGCGGCGAAGAGCCGAACGCGGCGGTGGTGCAGCTCGCGCGTGCGCTTGCGGACTCGCTCGGCGATTTGCCGGCGGCGATCGCGCGCGTGCGGTCCGTACCCGAGTCGGCGGACCAAGCGCTCGCGGCGCGCGGGCTCGAAGGGCGTTGGCGCGCGCGGCTCGGCGATCTCGGCGGCGCGTCGCTCGCGTACGCGCGCATGCGCGAGCTCGCGTCGACGAAGGACGACGACGAAGAAGCGTTCGTCTTCTTGCTCGAAGCCGCCGCGCTCGAGCAAGGCGAGCGCGAGGATCTCTTCGCCGCGCAGCGTCACCTCGCGATCGCGCTCAAGATGCGCCCTCGCGATGCGCGCGCGCTCGCCGAGTACCGCGCCGTCGGCGCTCGCGTCGCGCGCGGTCCCGATCGCGATCAAGTCGCGAAGGCGCCGCCGTCTGGGGAAGCGGAGCGCAACGACTCGCGCACGCGCACCGAGCCTCCGCACTCCCCCGCCCCGTTCGATCTCGCGCTCGCACCCGCCTCGATGCCGCCGCTCGACGCGACCAGCGATCCACCGGAAGGCGCGGAAGTGCGCGTCGACGAGCTCACGCATCGCCTCCAAGCGGATCCGTCGCGCGACGACGTCGCCGACGAGCTGGCCGGGCTCCTCCGAATGCTCGGTCGATCGCACGAGCTCCTTGCGCTCCTCAGCGCGCGCCTCGAAGACGCGACCCCCGCGCGCCGCGCCGAGCTCTTGCCCGCGACGCGCGCGACGCTCGAATCGCTCGCGCGTGACGCAACGACGGCTGGACGCGACTCCGAAGCGCAGCTGTTCCGCGATTTCCTCGCGATGCTCGACGCCGGCTGAGCGTCGCGCGCGAGGCGCCTACGCTTTGGCGGCGTCGAGCGCGGCCTTCACGTCGCCGAGCGCACGATCGACCGAGTCCGCCGCGAGCGACATCGCCGCCGCGAGCTTCGTCAACACGACGCGCTCCTCGGGGCCGACGTCGTCGGTGACCTGCGCGAGCAACGCGCCGATCCGAAGCACCTCGAGCGCGTGCTCGGGCTTCGTCACCTGCTTCGCGAGCATCGTCAGTCGGCGATCGAGGCCGTCCTCTTCGAGCTGATCGGCGAGATCGCCGACGAGCGCTGCGATCTGCTTCGGCGCGACCGCGCCGCCGCACGCCGTGACCACGACCTGCTCGAACGTCTTGCGCTCGTCGTCGTCGACGACGCCATCGGCCGACGCGACGAGGTACGCTCCCTCGACGATCGATTCGAACAAAGCGACCGCGACCGGATCGAAACCGGTGGGCACCGTCGCATCGTCGTCGGGACGCGCGCCGTACGACGCCGCCGCGAGCGACAAGATGGAGAGCGGCTTTGCCGGATCCGCCGGGACGCCGGGCTTGCCGGCCGATCGCGCGACCCTCGCGAGCAAATTGATTTTGTCGTCAGCGGGCATGGGTCCTGACGAGGGAGCATAGAGATGCCGGCACTTGCGGGTCAATCGCTCCGTGCGTGAAACGTCGCTACGGGTGGGGCGTTCCCGCGAGGAAGAGCTCGTAGCGGCCGCCGGTGTCGGTCAGCGCGCGCCCGATCTCGACGAACGCGGTGCCGCCCGACGGCACGGCGTACGCGCGCACGATCGCGCGCACGATCGGATTCTCCTGCGGATCGACGAGCGTGAGGCCCGCCGCGATCGGCGCGGGGATTTCGATCGGATCGGTGAGGAGCAAATCCGCGTCGCCGATCGGAACGGAGCGCGACGGGCTCACGACCCACGGCAAGCGCGAGCCGTCGGCGGGGCGGACGGTGATGTCGTACGTGTCGTAGATCGTGCCCGAGTCGAAAATCGGCCCCGAGTCGAGCGTGAACACGAACGTTCCGTCGAGCTCGGTCGTCGTGATCGCGAGGCGCGGCCAGCGCTCGCTCGGCACACCCGACGCCGCGAGCGACGCCGCCGGTGTCGCGATGACGACCGCCCCCGCGAGCGCGCGACCGTCCGATACGCGCGCGACGCCGCGGACGAACCGCTTCGGCCGTAGCGCGAAGTTCTTGCCGTCCTGCGTGTCGAGATCGGTCACGACGATCAACCCGAGCACCGACTTCGCCGCGCTCCCGTCGCTCGGAACGACGATGACGTCGTATTCGCCGCGCGGCAGACGCACCGAGTAACGCGCGTCGGCGCCGTCGGTCGCCGCCACCGCCGTCGCGTGCGTTTCGTAGAAGAGGTTCGTCGTGAACGAAGGATCGCTCGTCGTCAGGTAGATTTTCTTGCTTCGAAAGAGGAGCTCCGCCGACGCGGGCGCTCCGCCGGTCGTGATCGTGACGCTCCCCTTCACCGTCGCGGGCGGCGGAATGAGCGGGTAGGTCGGCACCGCGAGCGTTCCTGCGAGGAAGGGCGCGACGAGCGTCGGCGTCGCGTCGACACCGGCCGGCGGTACGACCAGGAGATCGGTGTTCGTGAGCGCGTCGCCGCTCGCCGGGTGATGGTTCGTGTTCAGCTCCACCCGATAGGTCGGGGGGGTCATCATCATGCGGTTCGCGTCGCCGAGCGTGACGTGCGTGGAGAGCCGTCGGAAGGTGGTCTGATCGCGCAAGTGCGCCGTCCACCCGTCGAGCGGGGCCTCGTCTGCGCGAACGATCTTGAAGGTCGGATGCTCGCGGCTGCCGCCGATCATCCCCGCCGTGGTGTCGACGCTGTTGAGGACGTCTGTCCCGGTCGCGACCGATTGCACGCCCGTCGTCACCGACACCGTCCCGACGTCCGGCGGAAAGAATGCATCGAAAGGCGGATCGGGCATCACGGTGCGCTCGTACGATCCGGGCGGCAGGAGCGCGTGAAACCCCGGGTTCGGCCCGCCGAGCGGCCCCGCGATTCCGTCGAGCGGCGAAACGCGATCCGCGATCGACGGCAAGAGCGGAAACCCCACGCTCGTCGCTTCGTTCGTCGGAGGCGGCTTCGTCATCGATGGCGGCGGACCGAGGAGAAGCGGTCGATACGCAACGTGAACCGGCAACGCAGCGACGTCTCCGATGAAGTAGCTCACTTGATTCTGCGCCGACCGGAGCGGGCGGTACTGCCCGTTGACGACGCCGAGCCCCGGCAAGAATGCGCAGACGCCGACGCGGCACGTGGTCGTCGGTGGTCGCGCGAAGAGCTGCGTCGAAGGGATGACGAACGTCTGCGCCGGCGCGAAGTACGAAGTGTCCGGCACCGACACGACGAGCGTGTAGTCGACCCTCGCGGCGACGTCGCACGTTCCGGAGCCGCAGCGCGCAGCGGGTCCGTCGGCGACGAACGGCTTGTAGAGTGAGCAGTCGTGCTCGGGGCAGCTGTTGATCGGCGCGGGGAGCGGCGGGTTGCCGGCGATCGGTCCGCACGCGCAGGCGAGCGCGAGCGCGATCACCGCCGTCGCGCTCCCCGCGGCCGCGCGTGCCCTCACGATCCGCCCCCCTCGTTCGGCACGAAGATCCCCGCGTCTTGATCGGGGAACGCGCCGTCGCCGCCAGCGTCGTACTGCGGGCAACCGCCCGGATCGCCCGACGGGTTGTACCACCAGACGATGCTGTCGGAGCCGTATGAGTCCGGCGTGTGTTGCGACTTCGGATCGAAGCCGAGCGCGACGACGAGCTCGATCGAATGGCAGATCGACAGGTCGGTGGGAGTCGTGAGGGAGAAGTCGAGCGAGCCGACACCGCCGTCGACCGTCGATGGGCTCGGTTGCTGCGGTCGGCTCGCGTAGTCGGCCGGTCGCGGGTTGATCGGATCGTAGTCGATGAAGACGTTGTAGAAGTACGTCGTGTCGGGATCGATGATCTCCACCTCGGCGACGAATCGCGACGGCAGCGCGGGCAGCACGCGCGTGTACGGCGGCGCGACCGATCCCTTGATGATGATCGGGTGATGCTTCGGCGGCTTCGGCAGCTCGGGCGGCGGATCGGCGAGGATGCACGACGCCGACGCGACGAGGGATACGATCGACGCGGCGATCGTCGCGGCGATGGAGAGCGTGCGCGTGCGTCTTACGAAGAGGCAAGTCATGCGGTCAGACGATGCTGAATCGGCTGCTGCTCATGCTGCCACGCTGGGAGGCCGGTGCCACGGGATGCCATCGCGCGTCGGCGTATTCGGGGCTGACGGCGAGGCGCGCGAGATCCGCGAGCGCGGGGATCTGCGCGCACGCGCGCTCGAGGCCGCCCGGTCCGATGAGCGCGTCCGGATTCATCGCGCGCTCGCTGAGGAGCGCGCGCGCCGCGGTCGAGAAATCGCCGGCGAGGAAGAATCCGACGCGACGCCCGCTCTGCAGCGCGCGCTCCATGATCTCGTCGTGATCGGGGAGCGGGCCCGCGCCGAGGAGCTCTTGCAAGCGGCGCTGGAGACGCTGCGGGATGAGCTGCCAGAACGATTCGGCGAGGCGACCGCTCGCTTGATCGAGCGCACGTCCGTACTCGGGCGGGCCGAACGCGCCGTGGAGCGCGGTCGTGACGAGGCGCGCCTCGCGCGGAGCGAGCCCGAGCACGAGGACGTTGTTCGGAAGCGCGGCAGCGAGACCGCGACCGAGGACGAAACGCAGCTCGGGCGTCTCTTCGCGCGCCTCGCCGGTCAGCAGCACGGACGGCGGATTGATCACGGCGACGCCGGTCGTGAGCGCGCCGGACGGTCGGGTCACGAAGACCGGAATGCGTGGCGTGTCGAGGATGCGCATGGTCGTCTCGTAGAGGCGAGAGAGCGCCGACGTTCCTCCCGGCACGATGCGCGATACGCCCGTGATCCCGTAGCTCGTTGCGTCCTTCGCGAAGACCGACTGCGCCCCTTCCCATACGAGCGCGAGCGACTCGCCGGCCGCGAGGTTCGACGGTCGCGCGAGGAGCGCCATGATCCCCGGCTCTTCGTTCTGCGCGGCGAGCGGAGGCGGCGGGAGCGGACCGGCGCCGGGATCGAACGCGCGCAGCACGTGCTCGACCGCGCGCGCGTAGATTCGATCTTCGTCGCGGAGCGCCGCGCGGTGCAGCTGCTCGAGGCGCACCGCGTTGCCGGGCGCGAGATCGAGCTGGTGGCGCCGGATGCGGACGAGATCGGCGGAGCGATCGACGGCCTCGTCGACGATGCGCGCGAGCTCGTCGCCCGCTTCGGTCGATCCGTCGGCGAGCGCCTCCCAATACCCGCGCTCGGCGGCTTCGTGTACGCCGCGCGAAGTCTGCGCGCGCGCAAGCGCGAGGCGAACCGCTCCGCGCTCCGCGATGCTCGTCGCCGCCGCGACTGCGGCTTCGAGGTCGACGATCTCGCGAGGCGCGCCCGCGGTCGCCGGGCCGGGCGCGACGACGGGCGGTGGCTCGCTCGGAACGAGTTGGAGGCGCGGCAGCGCGCTCGACGAGCCGGCGGTCGCGGGCTCGGACCAGTCGAGCTCGTCGGCTTCCGACGTCTGCGTGCTCGCGAGCGGCGGCTCGGGCGTGCGTTGCGCGGCGGGAGGAGGCGGCGGTCGCGTCGCGCGCGCCGTCGCGAGCTCCGCGTCGAGCCCCGCGCGAAGCGGACCACCCACGGGCGCGGCCGCGTGAAGCTCGAGGACGATCCCATCGGCACGCGCGAACAGATCCGGATCGCTCGTCGTGAGGATCATCCGCACGAGCTGCATCACGACGCGCGCGCGATCCTCGGCCGTCACGAGCGGGACGAGATCGAGCATCGTCGCGCGCGAGCGATCGATCCATCCTTGCGTGATCGCCAGGTGAGCCGCGCGCGACAGCGACATCCACCTCGCGTCGGGATCGCGCGCCGCTTGATCGTAGAACGCCGCCGCGACGTCGAGCTGGACGCTCCGCACGGCCGCCTCCGCCGCAGCGAGCGCGACCGACGACGCGCGCCGAAGCCCGAAGAGACTTCCGCGAAGCGCGATCTCGAAATGCGGGATCGACGCCGCGAAATTCCCCTGCTTCATGAGGCGCTCGGCCACGCCGATCGCGAGCAGCGCGTTCTCCGCGTGCGACGTCTGGAGCTCCGTCAGCTCGCGCATTCCCGCGCCGCCGCCTTGCACGACGTCGAGCGCCTCGGCGAGCAAGAACGCGCGCAGCGCTGCGTCGTCGGGGACGACGCGCTCCTGAATGCGTCCGAGCTCTTCGATCGTACGACGCGCTTCGGCCGGATCGCCAGGACCGCGCTGCCGGTACTCGAGGCCGCGCGCGAGGAGCTGCGGCGCGGCGCGTTCGGGTGCGACTTGGGCCGCGTTCTGCGCGCGCGCGAGCGCGAGCGCGTCGTCGCCGTGTCGCGCGGCGGCCTGCGCCGCTTCGAGGAGCATGTCGCTGCGGCGGATCGGATCCGCCTCCGCCGTCGCGAGCGCGTCGAGCGCTTCGCCGAGCTCGCGATGATCGCCGACGGCGCGCGCGAGCATGACGGAGAGCTCGAGCGCCTCGAGGTTCGACGGATGCCGGACGAGCGCCGCGCGGACATGCGCGCGCGCGACGCGTGAATCGCCGGCGGCGTGCGCCGAGCGTGCCGCTCGCAGCTCGAGCTCGTCCTGCGCGCCCGCGTCGATCTCGAGCGCCATCGCGCGGCGCCACAGCGGCGCAGCGCGCGCGTGATCCCCTTCGCGATCGCAAAGGTCGGCGAGGTAGCGCAGCGCGCTCGCGTTGTCGGGCCACTCGCTGAGCAGGAGCGCGAGCTCGTTGCATGCATCCTGCACCCGTCCGAGCCGCTGCTCGAGGATCGCAGCGCGTCGCAGACGAAGCGCGCGCAAGGCCTCCCGATGGCCACCGCGCGACGACAGACGCTCCGCGCGACGCCCGAGGTGATCGACGAGCTGGTCGTAGCGACCGCGCGCGGCGACGAGCGCTTCGATCGCTTGATCGGCCTCCTCGTCGTCGGCGTCGATGAGGAGCGCGTCGCCGTAGGCTTGCTCTGCAGCCTCGTCGTTGCCGCGCTCTTCCTCGGCGCGCGCGAGCCGCTTGAACACCGCGATCCGTCCGTCGTCCGCGACGCGCGCAGCGATTTCGCGAAGGGCCCCGACGCGCGACTCGGGATCGCCGGCGGCCTCGGCGACGCGCTCGATCGTGCTCCACCGTTCGACCGGCTCCGGATCGATCTTCGCCGCTTCGAGCAGCGCGCGCAGCGCACCGGCGAGATCGCCGCGTTGCTCGCGCCGGTCGGCGATCTCGGTCCAGCGCTCGGCGCGAATCGCGGGGGTGAGATCCACGGTCTGCGCTTCGCGCTCGGCGCGCTGCTCGATCTCCGTGCCACGCCCGGCCGCCTCGTAGGCGTCGCGCAGCTCCTTCTCGAGATCGGCGCGGTCCTCGACCGGTGCGAGCTCGATCGCGCGCTCGAGCGCTGCCGCCGCCTCCGCGTGAGCGCCGCCCGCCGCGCGATCGCGCGCGCGCGCCCGCAGCGCTTCGGCGCGACGCGCGGGCTTCACCTTTTTCGCGAGGCGCTCCTCGAGCTTCGCGTCGCCCGACTCGCGGACGATCTGATCGGCGGCGAGCACGAGCGCGTCGTCGTCGGCGTCACGCTCGGCTGCGAGCACGATCGCGCGCGCGCGTGTCGCCTCGTCCGCGCGCGCCGCCGCCATTGCCGCGAAGAGCTTGAGCGCCGGCACGCCGACGTTCGCGTATTGCTTCTCGGCCCCCGCGACGGCACGCGCGAGCACCTCGGCCGCCTCGGGCGCGGCGACGAGCGCGGCGGCGTGCGGTAGCAGCCTGTCGTAGTCATCCAGATCCGCGTCCATCCCGAGCGCGCGCTCCAGCGCCGCCAACGCGCCGCTCGCGTCTTCGAAGAGATCGAGCGCCATGTGCGCGAACGAGAGCGCGATCCGCGCGCCGTCGGGACCTTCGAGCTTGGCCGTGAGCTTGTCGGCGGAGCGCGCGATCCGCATCTCCACGACGTCGCGCTCCTCTGGCGCGAGGCGCACGAGCTCACGCGCAGCGTCCGCGAGGAGCGCGAGTGTCCCGAGATCCGGCGACAGCGACGCTGCCTTGAGCAGGACATCGACGCGACGTCGCGCGCCTTCGTCGCCGTGGCCCGCGAGCGTCGCCGCGCGGAGGAGCCACGCCGCGCGCGTGGCCGGCTTCTTCGCGCTCTCCGCGACTTGCTCGACGGCGCGGACGGCGTGCGCGCGATCGCCGGCGTTCTCGGCGGTGCGCGCGAGCAAGAGAAACGTCGCCCCTTCCGTCGGCACCGCCGCGAACGCCTGCGCCGCGTGCTTGAGCGCGAGCGCGCCATCGCCGCGTTGCTCGAAGAAGCGCGCGCCGCGGTAGTGCGCCGCGCGGCGACCGAACCGACCGAGCGCGCGTCCCGCGACATTGTCGTAGAGCGCCGAGAGCTCGGGCTCGCGCTTCGTCTTCGCCGCGGCGCGTTCCGCGACCTCGAGACCGTCCGCATAAGACGGGTTTCGTTGCAGGCCGAGCGTCGCGAGATCGAACGCGCGTGCGAAGTCGCCAATCGACGCGGCGATGCGGGCCGCCTCGGCCGCGAGCGCGCCAGACGTCTTGACGTCGCGCTCCTTCTCCGCGAGCCCGGCGAGTACTTCGAGTGCGTACGTCCCGCCTCCGAACTCGGCGAGGTCCGTCGCGAACGTCGCGAAGCCTTTGACCATGGCGACGCGGGCTGCGCGCATCCACGCGCGCACCGCTCCCTCACGATCGTTCGCGAGGTCCCAACATGCGGCGCCGAAGTCGCGCCACGCCGTCCCGGACGCGCGGCGCTCCCCGGCCGCCGCGAGCGCTTCGGCGCGCGCCTCCATCAGCGCGAGCTCGCCGTCGGCGCTGACCCCTTCGCTGAGGAGCAGCGCAGCGCGCCGCTGCAGCGCGCCGAGGCGCTCGTTTGGATCCGGACCGAGGAGCCCGTCGCGAACGGCGCGCGCGAAGAGGCGCGCCTCTCCGTCGCGATCGCCGAGCTTCGCGCGACGGCTCGCGAGCGCGTCGACGAGCGCGGCGCGATCGTCCGCTTCCGCCCCCGACGCGAGCCAACGCTCGAGCACGGCCGCAGCGAACGCATCGTCGTTCGAACGATCGGCGACATCGAGGAGCGCGTCGCGCACCGTCGCGTGCTTGGGACCGTAGACCTCGAGCGCACGCCGCGCGATGACGGCCGCGCGATCGCTGTCGAGCACCGCGAGCTCGCGAAGCGCGCGCGCGAACGGCTCCGCGATCGAATCGATCGGCTGCGGCTGCGACAACACCCACGCGAGCGCGTCACCGAGCCGTCCGGGATCCTTCGCGCGCAAGATGCGTGCGAGCAGCGCCTCGATCGCGACGAGATCGCCGGGCCTCAGCGCGACGTGGCGCTGCGTCCACGCAACGGCGTAACCGTGCTCACCGAGCGCTTCGAGCGCGGACGCGAGCGCCGCGCACCACGCGCCGCGCGCGCCGCAGACGTGCACCGCGCGCTCGAGCGCGGACGCCGACGCGCGCGCGCTCCCCTCGTCTCGTCCGGTGATCGGCTCGCCGCCGAGGACACCAGAGACGACGTCAGCGAGCATCGCGATCGCGCGTGCGCTCGACGGATCGGCCTGGCACGCGCGCTCGGCTGCCGCACGCGCCGCCGGGTGTGCACCCGCCGCGGCGTACCGCTCCGCCGCGACGGAGAAGAGAACGGATTTCAGCGCTGCCGGCGATGCGTTTCCGATCCCCTCGATCGCGCGCGCCTGCGTCTCGACGTCAGCGGCGATCCGCGCGTCGACCCACGCGATGCTAGCGGCGCCGCGGTTCTCCGGCGCGCGATCGAGCGCCGCGCGACTCGCTTGGATCGCCTCGTCGATGTCGCGCGCTCGCGCCGCCGCACGCGCCGCCGCAGCAGCCCATCGCGGATCGAACCCGGTCGCGCGCGTGAACGTCTCCACGAGCTGCCGATGCCGCTCCGCCTCGTCGCGCACGCTCACGAGCGTCGCCGCGAGCCGTCGCAACGGCTCGGCGCGCTCGTCGCCTCCGATGACGTCGAGCTTACGCTCCGCGTCGCCCAGCGCGGCGTGGAGCGCGACGAGCGCCTCTTCGTTCGTCGGATCCGCCGCGAGCGCCGCGACTTGCGCGCCGACCGCACGGTCCGCCTCCGCGAGCGGCCCCGCGTACAGCCGCGCGAGCTCGAGGTAGTGCTTCGCGCGATCGCTCCCCGTCGCCGCGCGCGCGCGCGCTTCGAGGCGCGCCGCGAGCACGTCGGAGAGCCCCATTCGAAGCATGAGCGCGTTCAATGTGTCCGCGCCGGTGCCCGTGAGCTCCGCGTCGAGCCCCTCGTCGAGCGCCGCGCCGAGCGCGCGCATCAGGTCTCCCGCCTCCATCGCGTCACGCCGTCGCTCCGCGTGCACCTCGCGCGACGCACGCGCGTTACCGTACGCGCGCCACGTCTCGTCCGCCGCCGCGCTGCCGCCACGATTTCTTTGCGCGTCCGCGAGCGCGCGCGTCGCGTCCTCCGAAGTCGGATCGATCGCGAACGCGCGAAGCAGATCCTCGATCTCCGCGTCGGCCGATCCCGCCTTCGCGCGGCGCCGCGCCGCTTCGACGTACGACGCCGCTCCGAGCGCGCGCGGAACCGACTCCGGCGCCCAGGCCGCGAGCGCGCCGCGAAGCTCGCCCGCGAGCGCGTCGGACGGATCGAGCCGCATCGCCTCTTCGAGCGCGGCCGAAGCGTCCGCAGGCATCTTCGCGCGCGCCCGGAGCACGCCGACGCGGACGAGCAGGTACGCCGCCTCCGCGGGATCGAGCGCCGCGCCCTCCCCTTCGCCGCGCTCGACGACCGCGCGCAACACCTCCGCCGCGCTCGCCGGATCGCCCAAGCTCTCGAGCCACGCCGCGAGCTCGCGCCGCAGCTCGACGTCCTCTATGCCCGACGCGAGCGCCTCCTCCGCGAGATGCGTCGCCTCGTCGAGATCGCGATCGCGCGACGCGAGCCATCGCGCGAGCTTCACCGCCGTCTCTCGGAACGCTTCGGTGTCGCCTCGCTCGCGCGCATCCTTCACCTTGGCGCGCATCGTCGCTTCTTCCGCGCGCCCGCCCCTGCGTCGCTCGAGCGGCGGTGGACCTCCCGATGCGATCACGCGCGCCGTGGTCGCCGGCGCGGTCCACTCCGGCGGCGGGAGCGTCAAGCGATCGGTCCGGTCCATTCAGGACGATCGTACCGGAAGTCGATGGTCGACTGCGAAATCCTAGGTGTACCTTCGGCGAGCTGAAGTCCGCCCCGATCCTCCTCGCGCTCGTGACGATGTGCTCGACGCTCGCGATCGTCGCGACGTACACGCGCCTCTCGCACACGTGGGACGAGGGCACGCACGTGAGCGCAGGGCTCGAGGTGCTGCAGGACGCATGGTGCAGCAGGTCGCGGACATGAAGAGCGGCGCGCGGCGGACGTCGGTCCCGGACCACCTCCCCTCCGACTACATGATGAACGTGGCGATGGACGCGTCGGCGTCCGAGATCGACAGCGCAGCGACGTATTTTCACGCGCTCGTTCCGCGCGCGAACATCGCGGTGACCGAGGTCGACTTGGTCCCTGCGACGATCGCCACGTCGTGCCACCTCGTCGAGACGAAGAGCGGGCGCACCGAGCGACTCGGCACGCGGATCGTCGAGGTCCCGGTGGACGCGGAGCAGTTCGAGATGCCGTGCGTGGCCTGTCATGGCGCGGACCTCCGCAGCGTCGGCAACGTCCCCGCGCTGGCCGGGCGCTCGCCGAGCTATGTCGTCCGGCAGCTGTACGACTTCAAGCACGGCGCGCGCGCGAGCCCCGCACGCGTGCCGATGCTGCCCGTCGTGAAGGAGCTCGACCTGGAAGACATGATCGCGCTCGCCGCCTACGTCGCTTCGCTGAACTGAGCCGGCTAAGGCGATGGATCTCGGGCGAACACGCGCGTAAGTCGGGCGAGCACGCTCGGAAGTCTGGCGAGCACGCACGGAACTATTGCGAGCACGCGCGGAAGTCCGGCGAGCACGCGCGAATGTCTTGCGAGCACGCGCGAATGTCTTGCGCGTGCCCTCAGATGTCTTACGCGTCGCCTCGGATGTGTGAGGAGGGCGCTCGCTCCTTCGAGTCAGCGCACGAGCACGGCGAACGGGACCGCGGTCAGCGTTCGCTCGCCCATGACGAGCGGCACGAAGCTCGTCGCAAAAGGAACGAGCTCCGGCAGCGCGTCGCCGAGCCACGCCATCGGGGCAGCGAGACGCGAGCCAAGCGCCTCGACCGCGAGCGCTACCTGGCGCGCGTTCGCCCCTGCGCGACTGTCCGCGTCTTCCTCCGAGTCATCGCCCGCGCCGAGCGCGTCGAGCAGACCGGACGAGCCACCGACCGCGCCCACGCGCGCGTCCGCGGGGAGCTTCGCGAGCTCGCGTGCGCGGGCGATCGCCACCATGATCCCGCCGATCTCGTCGACGAGCCCGCGCGCCTTGCCGTCGCGCCCGCTGAATATCCGCCCCTCCGCCGACTCTTTCAGCTTGTCGAGCGTCAGCTTGCCGTCGCGACCTTCGACGATGCGCGACAGAAAGAGATCGTAGATCCCGGTCATCGTCTCGAGCACGCGCGCCTTCGTCGCGTCGTCCCATCCGACGAGCGGCGAGAGGTACGCCGCGCGCGCCGCGGCCTTCGCGTCGCCGCGCTTCGCCGGGAACGTCTCGGCGTGCACGCCGATCTTCTCGAGCGCCTTGCCGAAGCCGATCTTGCCGCCGACGACGCCGATCGATCCGACGATGCTCGCGTCGTCGGCGTAGATCGCGTGGCCCGCCGAAGCGAGGTAGTACCCGCCGCTCGCCGCCATGTCGCCGACGCTCACGACGAGCGGCTTCTTCGCGCGGAGGCGCATCAGCGCGTGCCAAATCAGATCGCTCGCGAGCGCGCTGCCGCCGGGCGAATCGATTCGGAGCACGACCGCCTTCACGTCCTCGTCTTTCTCGAGGCGCGCGATCACGCGGCCGAGCTCTTTCTCGGTGATGCCGCCGCTCCCACCGAAGAGGCCGCCGCCGCCTGTCATCGCGATGCTGCCGGTCGCGCGGACGAGCGCCACCGGCGCCGAGCCTGATCCCTCGCCCGCGATGAGCTTGAGGATGTCGCCGAGATCGTCGCCCTTGCCCGAGCCCGCGCCCGCGCCGAAGCGGACGTCTTCACGCACCGCGCCCGCCGCTTTCTTCGCCGCGTCGCGTGCTTCGTCGATGTAACCGATCTCGTCGACGAGCCCGAGCTGCTTCGCGGCGCTCGGACGGTACGGTCCGTCCTCGGGTGCGTCGGCCGCGAGCTCCGGTCGCCCCTTCTTGATCCCCTCGAGCCACGCGTCGCGCATTCCACCGAGCGTCGACTCGAGCGAGGCGCGCGCCTCGTCGCTCGGTCCGTCGCGCGTGAGCGGCTCTTCGGCGCCCTTGAATTTGCCGACCTGCATGATGTCGATCGAGAGCCCGAGGTTGTCGACGAGGAGCTTGCGGACGTAGACGACCTGCGCCGCGATACCGATCGCTTCGACCTCGCCCGCCGGTGCGAGCCAGATCTTCTTGCAGCCGCGCGCCGCGACATAGAGCGTCGCGTTGGTGTAGCCCTCGGCGTGGCAGAAGACGGGCTTCGTCTTTCCGAGCGTCTCGAGCGCTTCGCCGAGCTCCATCGCGCGCGCCAGACCGAGCGACGCTCCACCGAAGCGCACGAACGCGCCGGCCGCGCGCTTGTCTTTGCCGACGCGATCGATCTCGCGCATCAGCTCGTCGAAGCTCTGCCTCCGCGCCGACACGCCGAGGAGGCTCTGCTGCGCCTTCTCCGGCGCGCCCGCGGAGAGATCGAGGATCGCGAGCGACGGACCCGACCGCGGCTCGCTCGTGTCGCCACCGCCAGACGACGGCGTGCTTCGCGGACGACCTTCGCAAGCGACGAGCGCGCCGAGGACGACGGGCAGAGCGGAGAGGGCGAAGAGCGAGCGCGTGCGCATGGGAGCGATGCGCCAGCGTAGCGCAGTTCTCTCAGAAGCCGTCGGTGGTCGGTTTCGGTGTCGGCGTCGGCGGTGGCGTCGGTGGCGGCGTGCTCGCGGTCGGCGGCGTCGGCGGCGTGCTCGCCGTCGGCGGTGCGCTCGCGCTCGGCGTGGGCGCGGGACCAGAGCCCCCTTCGGCGCGCTGCTTCACGTACGCCGGATAGGCCTGCTCCGGAAAGCGATCGACGATGTCGCGGTAGAGACGGATCGCTTCGCCGCGGTTGCCGCTCCCCCACTGCGTGTCGGCGAGCGCGACGAGCGCATGCAAGTACGACGGATTCACGGCGAGCGCGCGCTTGTACGCCGCGATCGCCCCCGCCGTGTCGCCCGACGCGCGCGCGACGTCGCCGAGCCCCGTGAGCGCCTCGGAGTCGTTCGGATTGCGCGCGACGAGCCCTTCGTAGATCTGCCGCGCCTTGTCTTTGTCGCCGCGCTGCAGCGCCTGCATCGCCTGCCCGACCGAGCCCGTCAGCGGAACGGTTCCCGGCGGCACGTCGCCCGTCGGATAGCCGTAGCCCGGCGGCGCGTTCGGAAGATTGCTCACCGATACGAGCGGCACCGACGCATCGGCGCCGCCGTCGCCGATCGGCTTTGCTTGCGCCTTGTCGACGAACGCGCGCAGCGGTCCGACCAGGGGATGCGGCCGCGCGAGCGACGCGAGCTTCTCGAGCTCCACCTTCGCCCCCGCCTTGTCGCCGGATCGCGCGAGCGCATAGACGAGCGCGACGCGCGCGCGCCCCGCGTTCCCCTCGCCTTGCGCCGCGAGTCGCAGACGCTCGATGACCGTCGTCCAGATCGGCTCGGGCTCCGCGAGATCGAGCGCCGCGAGCACGTACGCCGTCTCCGGTTGCTGCGCCTGCGCGATGACGCGCGCGACGAGCTTGCGCGCGGTGTCGCGCTCGCCGCTGATCCGCGACGCGTCGATCTTCGCGCGGATCGCCGCCGGCTCGTCGGGCGAAACCGCGAGCGCGTCGTCCGCCGCTTTTCGCGCCGCCGCCGACAGATCCGCGAGCGCCTGCTTCGTCGCCTTGATGTCGTCCGAGGCGTCGACCGGCAAGATGCGCGTCCGCAACCACGGCACGTCCGCGCGCGCCGCCGCGAGCCGCGCGATGTCGAGCAGAACGCGCGGATCTTTTTCCATGCGCGCGCTCGCCTTGTCGAAGTTCTCTTTCGCGGCGTCGAGGTTGCCGTCGGCGAGCGCCTTCTCTCCGTCGTTGAGGAACTGCTGCGTCTTCTCGTCGAGGGGTGCCGCCGACGCGACCGTCTTGTTCGCGCCCGTGAGGTACGGCTTCGCGACGATGAATCCGAGAATGCCGACGCCGCCGAGCAAAACGACCGCGACGATCCACCCGCCGACACGACGCCGTCGCGGCATGCCGAGCGAATCGGGATCGCTCGCGGAGTGCTGCATCTGCCGGTGCATCGCGTCGGCCATCCCGTCGTCGTCGATCGACGAGATCATCCGTCGAACCGGCGCCGTCGGCGGCGGCAGCGGCGAGCTCATCTCGGGAACCATCGGAACCGCGTGCGCCACCCGCTGCGGGTCGGGCGCCCGCGGTGTGTGCCCGACGGGCGGGCGCGGGATCGTCGGCGGCTCGATCTCGTGCGGCAGCGAGTGCGCCGCCGTCGCCGGATATTGCTGCGCGACGGGGATGCGATTGCCCGAGGGCGACAGCGGCGCGCCGATCTCCGGGAGAGCCGGATCGTTCAGACCGGGCGACGTCGTTCGCGCTACCGAGCTCGGCGTACCAGGGCCCGATGGCGGTCGCAGCGTGCTCGTCTTCGCGCGCGGCGCCGGCGCGGCGAGCGGCGGATCCGCGCGCTGAGGCGGCGGCGTCGGAGGCGGAACGGTGATCGGCCGCGGCGTGTTCGACACGACGTTGACGATGTTCTTCGCGTCGACGCCCCACGCCGGCGTGCGCTTCGGAAACGACGCCATGTCATCGGAGCTCGACGGACGCGGCGCACCCGGCACCGCGGGCGGCGCCGGAAGATTCATCGCAATGCTCCCGCTCGAATTCGCCGGCGGTCGATTCGACGTTCGCCCTTCAAAGAACGGCTCGAGCTCCGCGATCGATCCGAGCAGCCGCGGCGGCGCCGCCCCGCGCGTGAGCGTGTCGCTACGTCCGACTTGCTTCGCCATGATCGCGCGCTGAAGCTCGCGCAACGTCAGATAGACGAGCTGCTTCCCGAGCGTCGTCGTGACGACCCATCGATCCGCCGCGTCGTCGCCGGGTGATGACACCTCGGTGCGGCGCACCTTGAATTGATGCCCGCACTGCGTACATCGAACCGTCGTGCCGCGTCCGCTGACCAGCGCGTCATCGAACTCGTACTCGGTCTTGCATCGCTCGCACTGGACGTCCACGGGGTCGCCGGTAACCGTAGCGTGAACATGGATGCGTGTCTCGTTATCGGCCGCGCGCGATCGGCCCGCATACGCTAGAGCAGCGGCCTCGAGCAGGGGCGCGCCGCCCCGTCCATCACGACACCGAGTCCACAGATGCCGTGAACGAGCGGTCACGACGTTCGGGCGCGCTCCTCGGCTCCCTTCATTTCGGCGCGCTTCCGGCCCTCTTTTGCGATCGCTCGCCAAGGTTGTCGCGGGCATATGGGTTGCTACTCTTCGCGACAGGAAGCGAGCGGCCATGAAGCAGATCTTCTGGATGTCTTTGTTCGGGCTCAGCGCGGCGGTGCTCGGCGGGTGTCCGATCTACCCCGACAACGGCAGCCAGCGCGTGTGCCGCGGCAGCAGCTGTTACAGCTGCCCCAACGATTATTATTCGGACGGCTGCTCGACTTGGCAGTGCAACTACGACTCGGAGTGCCCGGGCGACTACCAGTGCATCAGCAACCAATGCGTCAGCTCGGGGCGGCCCGACAGCGGCTTCACGTGCACGCAACCAGGCGACTGCTCGGCAGGTGAGAACTGCGGCAGCGACGGTCAGTGCCACGTCGGCGACTGCTCGAACTCCGGCTGCCCGAGCGGCTTGCAGTGCAAGCTCTCGAACGGCACGCTCCAGTGCGTCGGCACCCCGACGCGCGACGGCGGCACGACCTCCGACAGCGGACACGACTCCGCGGTCACCGGCTGCCAGAGCGATCTCGAGTGCGTGTCGACCGGCGCGGGGGCCAAGTGCCTCGACGGTACGTGCGTGAAACCCGCCGATCAGTGCTTCGACGGAACGCAATGCCCTGCGAACAACCAATGCGTCGCGGGCGTGTGCACGCCGGCGTGCGACGGGACGCACGCCTGTCCGACCGGTTACTCGTGCGACACCAAGGGGGTCTGCACCGGCAACCCGACGCCGTGCGGAAGCGGCAACCAAGTGTGCGGCGGCGGCACCGTTTGCGTCGAGCAACATTGCGTCACGCCGTGCGGCGTCGGCAACTCGTGCACGGGCGCGGGCCTCGTCTGCGTCAACGGCGGATGCATTCCGGATCAGAAACCGCAGTTCATCTGCGGCGCCGACGGAACGCTCGGCAACGGCATGGCGGGCAACTGCGCGGTCGGCAGCTTGTGCCTCCACCACAGCTGCTACATCGGCTGCACGCCGGACGACGCGGGCGGCACCGGCTCGTGCCGCGCGGCCGACAAGTTCAACCTGTGCAAGTCGGTCACGACGTCGAGCGGCAGCTTCAACGTCTGCGGATCGAGCACGAACCTGGGGACCGATTGCGATCTCACGCAGGGGCGCAACTGCACCACCGGCGTCTGCATCGACGGCTACTGCCGTTAGGTCCGGCGGCCGCTCGCGCAGCCGACGTTGACCGTCAGCTCGAACTCGCTGTCGCTCCAGTACTTGTCCATCGCCTCGCGCAAGTAGGCGAGCGGCTTGTCGAGATCCGGCAAGTCGAGGTTCAGCCGCACCTCGGGCAAGATGAGGAGACGCACGATCGGATCTTCGAAGAAGTCGCGCCCGCTCTGAAACTTCAGCGTGTGCGTGCGGAGCTCGACGTCGACGTAGTCGAAGCCCGCCTCTTCGAGCTCTGCGCCGAACATCTCGACCGTCGGGCGAATGAGGAGCGCCGTGTCGACCGCCTTTGCGACCTCGTCGGACTCGTTCTTCAACGCGTACTCGCGCAAGAGATCCGCGAGCTCCTGGAACGATCCGCGGAGTGGCATCGCGATGAGCGCTTGCCCTTGCGGCGCGAGGACGCGCGAGAACTCGCCGAGCGTTCGCGCGCGCTCGTCGATGTTCGCGAGCGGATGCAGCGTGACCGCGTGCGAGAACGCGGCGGCCGGAAGCGGCGCCGGATAGCCCTCGAAAAGGCGGTAGTCGGTGATCATCCCCGGCATCGTCGACGCCTTCGCGCGCGCGAGCTCGAGCGCGTGCTTCGACGGATCGCATCCGTAGAAGTGCGCGCCGGGGAGGCGCATCGCCATCCCGCGATCCGGATAGCCGGTGCGGCAGTGAAGGTGCACGACCTGCGAGTCGTCGCTCTCCGCGAGCATCTCGATCGCGAGCTCTCCGAACAACGACAGGTAGCGCGGCACGACGAACGTCTCGAAGATCGCCGCTTCTGCGGGACCGAGCCGCACGCGGCCACGCGCGCTCGGTGCGGCGCTCCCCGGGTTGCTCGCCGCGTCCGCCATCACCGCTTGCCGCTTCGTCCGGCGTCCGCGCGCGCGTCGCCGTCGGGCGCGCCCATCAAGAGCTGACGCGCTTCGGTCGCGAGCTCGCCGAGCCCGACCTTGCCGTCTTCGCCCTCGTCGTCTTCGAGCTGCACGGTGCGCGTGTCTTTCTCGAGCGGCGCGAGGAGCGGCGCCGCGCTCGGATCGCCGAGCTCGACGAGCGCTTCGATCGCCCCCGCGACCGCTTCGGGATCCGCGTGCGCGAGGAACCGCGCGAGGAGCTTCATCACGCCCCCCTCCGGAATGTCGGCGAGCAAATACGGGAGCTCGGACAGCGCGAGGTTTCCGGCGGGGAGCCGCTCGAGCGCGCGCTCGACGCCGAGCGCGACCTCCTTGAATCGGTCGTACGCGAGATCTTCGAGCGCGACGCCGGCGGCGTGACGCGCCTCCGGATCTTCGCAGCCGAGGATGTCGATGAGCATGTCGATCGGCTTCGGCCCTTCGAGCTCGCCGAGTACAGCCGCGAGGCGAACGAGGCGGAGCGTGCGCTCGTCCTCGTCGTCGTTGTCGAGCGAATCGCGGAGCGCCTTCTCGATGAGCGGGAGGAGGAGCTTCGGCTCGGTGTCGACGATCTCGATGTGGGCGCGACGCACGGATCGTTCGGCGTCGAAGAGAGCGTCGAGCGTGTCGATGAGAGCGCCGGTTGTGTCGGTGGGGGGCATGCGCGGGCGAGGATAGCAGACACAGGTTGGGAAGCTTCTCGCGGGTCGAGGCATTATGTACTCGTCGTGCCGCTCGCTCGGGTCCCTTCCTTCGCGCTCCCTGCGCTCTTCGCCACCGCGCTCACTACGCTCGGCGCGGCGTCGTCCGCGTCGTCGTCGGATCGGCTGGTCGATTCGCGCCGCGATGGCGACGAGCGCGAGCTCACGCCGCGCCGCGCGCCGTGCGTCGCCGGCACGCTCCCCGACGGCGACGCGTGCGTTCGCGTTCCCACCGGATCGGGCGAAGACGGCGCCGATTCGCCCGCGCTGTCGAACGCGCACCACGACAAAGCCGGCCGATGGATCGTCTACGATCAGATTCCACGGCGCCCCGATCGTCCCGCCGACTACGACGCATACCGTTACCCGGTCCCACCCGGCATGGCGGGCGGTCACTACGTCGTCAGCGGCTACGATCTCGACATGCCCGAGGATCGCCAGCGCCACGGCGCGAACCTGAGCCACGTCGGCCACGGCGGCGTCGACATCCCGCAGCGCAAAGGCGAACCCATCCTCCTCGTGAACCTCGAGCACCAAGAGGGAGACGCCGACGTCCTCTTCTCGGGCCCTCTGTTCGGAACGACCGTGATCACGCGCCACACGCTCCGCGAAGGGGGGCAGCTCCGCGACTACATCCTCTTGTACGGACACCTCGACGCCCCTGCCGAGGGGCTCGCCGTCGGGCAATCGATCCGCGAAGGAGGGCTCGTCGGGTACGTCGGTGACACGTCGTCGCCCGAGCTCGTCCACCTCCACCTCGAGGCGCGGCGGGTCCGCGACGGCATCGATCTTCGCAAATACTCGGGAGGAATGCTGATCCAAAACGAGGTGAGCATCGTCTGCGACCCGAGAAACGTCCTCCCACTCAAGTAGAGGAAGTGCCGTAAAACCCAAGGAAGACGCAAAGGAATTTGGTTTCCTTGCGCGACGTACAATCAAGCGCGATCATAAGGCGACTCTTGTCGATTCCGTTGGCATCCAAACGACCTGACGACACCGCACCGTCCCTTCGCGGTGCAGCGGGATTCGTTTGTCCGAAATGCCGGCGTCTCTTCGACGAAGTCGGCGTGCCGCAGCGATGCCCCGACGACCAGTCGCCGCTCATTCGCATGCGCGACATGGCCGAAGCCGACGGCGATCCGATGCTCGGTCGCACGCTCAACGGGCGGTTCACGGTGCTCGCGAAGCTCGGGGCCGGATCGATGGGCACCGTCTACCGCGCGCGCCAGCACGCGATGGGGCGCGAGGTCGCGATCAAGATTCTTCGCAGCGATCGCGCGATCGACGCCGCGAGCAAAGGGCGCTTCATGCGCGAGGCGCGCGCGAACAGCGTGCTGACGTCGCCGCATACGGTGACGGTGTTCGACTTCGGGCAGAGCGAGAGCGGCGAGCTCTACTTGGCGATGGAGCTCCTCGAAGGAGAGTCGCTCGGGCAGCGCCTCAAGCGGCAGACGCGTTTGTCGATCGAGCAGTCCGTCGAGACGACGCGGCAAGCGCTGCGATCGCTGTCGGAAGCGCACGCGAAGGGGATCATCCATCGCGACTTGAAGCCCGACAATTTGTTCTTCGCGCGGCAAGCCAACGGCGGGACCTTCGAAGAGACGATCAAGGTCGTCGACTTCGGGATCGCGAAGCTCGTTCACGATGACGCCGAGGTGATGAACGCGGTCGAGACGCAAGCGGGCACGGTGTTCGGGACGCCGCGGTACATGTCGCCGGAGCAGGCGCAGGGCAAGCCGCTCGACGCGCGGAGCGATCTCTATTCGCTCGCGGTCATCCTCTATCACTGCGTGACGGGGCGTCCGCCGTTCACCGACGACGACGCGATCGTCGTCATGGCTCGCCACATCAAGACGATGCCGCGTCCGCCGTCCGAGGTTTGCCCCGAGGCGCAGATCTCGGCGGAGCTCGAAGCGGTGATCATGCGCACGCTGTCGAAGGAGCCGGCGCAGCGTCCGGAGTCGGCAGACGCGATGACGCAAGAGCTGCTTCGCGTGCGCGAGCTCGGCGGTGCGGTCGCGAGCGGCGTGCGGATCAACGTCGGTGGTGCGGTCGCGCGCGCGCTCGAAGCGACGCCGACGCTCGTTCGCCCGCCGACCCCCGCGATCGCGTTCCGACCGTCCGCGCCGGACGATAGCCTCACGTCCGCCGCCGCCGCGGGAGTGCCGCGCCGCCGCGGTCTCATCGTCGGCGCGATCGTCGGCGGCACCGCGATCATCATCGCGGGGATCGCCGTCCTCGCGTTCCTCGCGAGCCAGCCCGAGGCGCCGCCCGCCGAGGTTCGCGCGCCGACGACCACGAACGCGCCCGTCATCCCCCCTCGTCCGACCGCGACCGTGACGACGCCGACGCCCACGCAATCGCCCGTCTCCGCGGATCCGCCGACGATCGATCCCTCGTCCCTCCCCCTGGTTTCGACGACCGGGAAGCCCACCGCGACCGCAGGAAACAGGCCTCCGCCGCGTCCGACGGCCCCCGCCACGACGACGGTGCCGACGTCGAAGCCCACCGCGGCGCCCCCTCCTGTGCCGACGAAGTACGAAAAGTTCGACTGAGGGCAGACCGACTGCCGCCTGTGGCGCCGGGCCGATACGCAAATGAGGCGCGTCACCCGTCGTGCGCAATTGCTCGAAAAAACTAGAAAGTGGTAGCCTCCGCGGCCTATGGATCCCAGCGAGATGGACGAGCTCGTCAGGCGCCTCGTCGCCAACCCCCACGACGAAGAATCGCTCGCTTACGCGCATCAAGCCGGCGCCGCGGATCCGAAATCGTACGCGTTGCTCCTCGAACGCGTCGGCACCGAGACCCGCGACCCGAACTACGCCAGCCACTGGCTGAGCGAAGCGGCGAACATTTGGTCGACGACCCTCGGCGACGCGCACCGCGCCGCGCGCGTGCTCATGCAGGCGATCGATCGCGATCCGACGCAACGCGTGGCCGCCGAGCGACTCGCGCAGCTCTATCGCGAGAAGGGCGATGTGAAGGCGCTCGTCGCGCTCCTCGAGCGACGCGCCAAAGCGCTCGCGCCGATGAGCCAAGGCAACGAAGAGATTCGCAACGAGCTCGCCGCGATGCACGAAGAGCTGGGGCGTCTCTGGGCCGACAGCCTCCAGCAGCCGAAGAAAGCGCTCGAGAACTTTCGCCGATCGATCGATCTCGATCCGCGGCAGAGCGCGTACTCGATCTACAACGCGCGCGAGATCTACAAATCGCAGGGGCAGTTCGACGAAGCGTGGCCGCTCTACGAGGCCGAGCTTCAGATCGAGCAAGACCCACAGCGGCAGCTCGCGCTCTTGCGTGACGAAGCGACGGCGCGACGCGCGGCGGGCGATCTCGTTGGTGCGACGCGCGCGCTGACGAAGGCGCGGCAGCTCGACGAGGCGGATCCGGCGCTTCAGCAGGAGCTCGCGACGTCGGTGCTCGAACGGATCCAAGGGGGCGAGAACGTTCCTGCGCAAGAGCGGACGCTCGGCGCCGAGCTGCTCGTGAACCTCGCGGAGCAGTACGACGGCGAGCACGGCCTCGCGTACGCGGGCGGCGCGCTCGACATCGAGCCGGGGCACGATCGCGCGCTCCAGCTTTACGTGTATTACGCACGGAATCTCCAGCGCGAGGACGAGCTGACGACGCGCTACCTCGCGTACGTCGAGGCGAACCCGAACGGCGAGATGTCGTCCGAGGCGCGGCATCTCCTCGCGGCCAGCTACGAAGCGGCGGGGCAGATTCAGAACGCGATCCAGATGCTCGAACCGCTCCGTTCGCTCGGCGATCAAGCGGCGACGACCAAGCTGCGCGAGCTCTATCCGCAGGCGGGGAGCTCGTCGGCGCCGCGTCCGCAGTCGGCGCCTCCGCCGCCGGTCGCGATCGGCAACACGGCGGGGAGCAACAGCGGGCAGCAGCCGGGGATCGGCAGCGGATCGATCCGTCGCGCGGCCGCCCTCCCCGCGGACAAGCTGCAGGGCGTCCTCGACGCCGCGCAGATGCTCGCGAACAAGGGGAAGAAGCCCGAAGCATTTGCAAAGTACAAGGAAGTGCTCGATAGCGATCCGGCGCACCCCGAAGCGCTCGCGTGGGTCGAAGAGTATCTCCGCACGAAGCGCGACTACGCGCAGCTCCGCGACGTGCTCCTGGCCGCAGTGCGGACGATGTCGGGCGAGTCGGTCGAGCCTCGCAAAGAGCGGTTGCGCGAGGTCGCCGGTCTCTGCGAGGGAAACCTCCGCGACGTCGACGGCGCGATCAACGCTTGGAAGCAGCTGCTCGCGATCGATCGCACCGACGAAGGGGCGCGCAGCTCGCTCACGCGTCTGCTCGAAAAGTCGCAGCGCTGGGACGATCTCGCGAACTTGCTCGAGCAAGAGGCGACGGCCGAGAGCGATCTCGAGAAGAAAATCTCGCTCGAGAAGAAGCTCGCGACGATGCAAGAGACGAAGCGGCGCGATTTCTCCGCGGCCGCCGAGGCGTGGGGGCGCATCGCGAACCTGACGCCGGAGGACGATCGCGCGATCGCGACGGCTTCGAAGATGTTCGAGAAGGCGGGCGACATCGCCAAGGCCGCCGCGGCGATCGCCGAGAACGCGCCGAGCGTGACCGATCCGGTCGCGAAGGGGGCGCTGCTCGAGCGGCTCGGTGAGCTCCGCGAGCTGATGAACGATCCGGGCGGCGCGGGCGAAGCGTTCGCCGACGCGGCCGAGGCGCAGTCGAGCCTCAAGCTCTGGGAGGCCGCCGAGCGCTGCTTCGTGAGTGCAGAGCGTTGGGATCGCGCGGCCGATGCGGCGGATCATCGCTCGCACTTGGTCGGCGACGCGAAGACGCAGGCGCAGCACTTCGCGCGCGCGGGCGAGCACCTGCTCAAAGCGGGAAACGAAGACGAAGCGCTGTCGCGGCTCGAACAGGCGACCGATCTCGATCCGGGCGCGGAGGAGTACGCCGTCCAGCTCACCGAGCGGTACACGACGGCGAGCAAGTGGGATGCGCTCGTAGCGCTCTTGTCGAAGCGCGGCGAGCGGCTCACCGATAAGGCAAAGCGCGTCGCGGCGCGACGTCAGGCGGCCACGCTCTACTCGGCGCAGCTCGCCGACAAAGAAGCGTCGCGCGAGCTGTGGCTCAAGGTCCTCGACGACGGCGACGACAAAGAGGCGCTCGAGAAGCTCATCGACGACGCCATCGAGCGCAACGATCACACCGAGGCGACGACGCTTCTGCGGCGGCTCGGGCATACCGTGACGGACCGCGCGGAGAAGGCGCGCGTCGCGCTCCGCGAAGCCGAGCTCTTGGCCGACGGCGTCGGCGACGTCGACATGGCGATCGCGCGCTACGAGGCGATCCTCTCCGAGCTCGACGCGACGTGCCGCCCTGCCCTTCAGGCGATCGCGGATCTGCAAGAGAGCCGCGACAACGCAGGCGCCGCCGCCGAAGCGCTCGAGCGCGAGCTCAAGCTCGTCGCCGACGTGCAGGAGCGCGGACAGATCGCCGGGCGCCTCGCGCGGCTCTACGAGCGGCTCGACGACCCGAAGAACGCGATCCGCGCGCTCGACATCGTTCGCAAGGCCGACCTCGAAGACTTCGACGCGCTCGCGCGCCTCTGCGACCTCTGCGAAAAGGTCGAACAATGGGATCGCGTCGCCGAGCTGCTCGCGCAGCGCATCGAGGTCGAGGCCGACGAGCAAGAGTCGAGCGCGATGACGAAGAAGCTCGCCGACATTCTCGCCGAGAAGCTCGATCGCGGAGACGAGGCCCTCGCTGCGCTGACCGAGCTCGCCGACCAGGGCGACATGGCCATTCGTACCGCGTACGTCGATCTCGGCGATCGCCTCGGATGGAAAGGGATCGTCGCGACCAAGCTCGTCGAGTGGTGGTTCGAGGCGCGTCACGGCGGCGAGCGCACGACGTCGCTGCGCGGTGCGTTCGAGCGCTTCGCGGACGTCGGACGCGACGCCGACGCGGTTCGCGTCGCGGTCGAGATCGTTCGCTCGAAGGGGGCCGATCGCGAGCTCGCCGAGCGCCTAGAGACGCTCGCGGTGAAGACGTCCGACCACGACGCGCTCTCCATCGCGCACGATCTGCTCGCGCGCGAGCTCCAGGGTCCCGAGCGCGCGACGGAGCTCGTGCGTCAGGCCGAGGCCCGCGTGAAGGCCGGCGCGCCACGGAATGAAGCGATGCAGCACGGCGAGGCGGGGCTCACGAGCGTCCCCGCGACCGACGCCGCACTGGTCGAGGGGCTGCTCGAACGCCTTTCGCTCTTGGCCGAGAAGCCGAACGACGTCGTCGATCTCTACGAGCGACAGGTTTCCCGATCGAAGGCACCGGCCGATCGCACGCGTGCGCTCGCGCGCGCGGCGCAGATCGCGTCGCAGCGCAGCCAGCTCGATCGCGCGCGCGGGTTCTTCGAGCTCGCGCTCTCGGGATCGCCGACCGACGAGACGCTCGCCATGCTCGAATCGGCAGCGCGCGACGGTGACTCTGACTCGAAGGGCGGCGTCGGCGGCGAGAAGCTCCGTCGCTCGCTCTGCGCGGCGATGGCGGCTGGCGGCCAAGGCGCGCGCGACGGCGGTCGTACGCGCGGCTCGCTCCTGCGACGCGCGGCGTCGATGGCGCACCGCGATCTGCGCGATCTCGAGCAGGCGTTCGCATGGCTCGGCGACGCGCTCGTCGCGCACGTCGATTCTCAATCGCTCGATTCGCTCGAAGGGCTCGGCGTGGAGATCGGTGACTCGTCGCGCGCCGAAGCGACGCTCACGCGCGCGCTGACCGAGGTCTTCGACGGCCCGCTCGTGCGTCAGCTCCTCGCGCGCCGCGCCAAGATCCGCCGCACGCAGACCAACGACAAGACCGGCGCCGCCGCCGACTTGAAGAAGCTCCACGATCTCTCGCCGAACGATCAGGCGGTGATGGACGAGCTCTCGGGCCTCCTCACGGAGCTCGGTGACTACCGCGGCATGGTGCAGCTCTACGAGGATCAAATCCTCCGCGGCAAAGACATGGGCGCGCGCGCCGAGCTCGCGCGCAAGGTCGCGCGGATGTGGGAAGAGCAGCTTCAGGATCCGCGCGAGGCGGCCGATGCGTGGCGTCGGGTTCTGCGGATGAAGCAGGGCGACACCGAGGCGACTTCCGGCCTCGAGCGCGCGAAATCGAACATGCTGAAGAAGCCCGACCCCGACGCGGGGCCCGAGGCGTACGCGCCGCCGAGGCTGCAGGCTTCCGAGCCGCCGCAGGGCTTGAAGCCGTCGACGACGTTGCAGACCGCCGCGCCCGTCATACGGCCGAGCGACATGCCGGGGATCTTGAACGCGAACTCCGATCCGCCGACGAGCGCCGGTGGCGAAGGCTCGGTGTCGGCGTTCCCCGGCGCCGGGCACCACACCGATCACGACGAGCTGACAGGCCCGGCGTTCGACGATTCGACCGGGCCGAACGCCGGCGAGATCGACGCAAGCGCGACGTCGCCGGGGCACGTGTCGCCCATCGTCGAGATGAAGCCTGGTCGTCCCAACGATCTCTTCTTTCGGAGCTCGCCCGACGAGGTAACGCTCAGCGCGCCGGCCCCGAGCGATCGGCACGACGCGGACGAACCGTCGCACACCACCAATCGGAGCGACGAGCTCATCAGCGCCGGGGTTGGCGCGGGATTCGACGATCTCGCGAAGACCGGCGAAGGCACGGGCCTCGACTTTCTCGACGCGACCATCTCCGCGAAGAAGGCGGGCGAGAGCCCGACGCGCGTCGCGCCCGAAGAGTCTGAGCGCGCGGCGCTGGAAGCCGAGGAAGACGACGTGTTCATCGCCGACGATTTGGCGGAGATCATCGAGCTCGACGAGACACCGGGCGGCGAGCCGGATCCGCCGGTCGACGAAAAGCCGATCTCGAAGCGGACCGTGCCTCCGCCGATTCCGCGCTCGTAGCGGCTCGACGCCGCCGCGCTATCCGATCGTCAAGACGTCGTCGCGGAGCTCGGCCATCGCGCCGAGCACGAACGCGTCGTTGCGTGCGCCGTGCCCGAACGGCGCGCCGCGTACGACCGGGACGCCGAGATCGGTCGTGCGATCCGCGAGGACCTCGTCGACCGTCCGTCCGTCCGCGCCGGGATCGCATTGCGCGAAGTCGCCGAAGACGATCGCGGAGGCGCGCGCGAGATGCCCGCCGAGACGCAGCGACGTGAGCATGCGATCGACGCGGTACGGGCGCTCGGTGACGTCCTCGAGCACGACGATCGCGCCATCGGGGATCGCGAGCCGACCCGCGGCCGCCATCGCCTCGACGAGCGCGAGGTTGCCGCCGACGAGCGGTCCCCTCGCCTCTCCCGCGCGGAGCACGCCGAGGTCGCGCCACGTTCGGCGCGCGTGCGGCCGTTCGAGCGCCGCGAGCCACGCCGCGCGCGTCGACGGCGTCGCGTCGCGTCCGAGACCCGTCACGTGCGGGGCGTGGATCGACGCGATGCCGCGCGCCGCCGCCGCGAGATGCAGTGCGGTCACGTCGCTGAAGCCGACGATCCATTTCGGTGCCGTCGCGAAGTCGTCCCACGGCAGCTGTTCGAGGACGCGCGTCGCGCCGTACCCACCACGCGCCGCGACGATCGCGCGGACCTCCGGGTGCACCATCGCTCGGCCGAGCTCGCGCGCGCGACGGGCGTCGTCCCCCGCGAGGTACGCGCTCCGCGAGAGCACCGACGGCGATGCGAGCACGCGGTACCGATCGCGCACCCACGCGAGCCCGCGCCAAAACTCCGCGGCGTCGAACGGGCTCGACGGCGCGACGACGGCCACGAGATCCCCCGCGCGTACCTCCGGCGGAAATGCGAAGCGCACGGTCGCACGATAGGTTAGATCCGTTGGCCGTGGCTCGCCCGATCGAAACTTCGCGCGCCCTCGCTCGTGTGAGCGCGGTTGCGCGCGGCGCGCCGTCGTTTCTGCGGCGCCTCATCGGCGGCGCGGAGGATTCGGTCGACGAATGGCTCACGTCGCTCCTCGGCGAGGACTTCAACGCGAGGCTCGAGCGCGTCCCGCTCGCGCTCGGGCCGTCGGGCGTCGATCCTTTCGGACTCGATCCGCAATGGGCGAAGTACGCACTCGCGACGGTGGCGTTCCTGCATCGGCGCTATTTCCGCTGCGACGTGCACGGCATCGAGAACATCCCGAAAGGGCGCGTCCTCCTCATCGCGAACCACTCCGGGCAGATCCCGATCGACGCCGCGCTCATCGGCGCGTCGATGTTCATGGATGCAGAGCCGCCGCGGATCGTTCGCGCGATGGTCGAGCGGTGGGCCGTCACGCTCCCGTTCATCTCGCTCTTGTTCTCGCGCGTCGGACAGGTCGTCGGGGTCCCGGAGAACGCGCATCGTCTCCTCGAACAGGGCGAAGCGCTCCTCGTCTTCCCCGAAGGCTCGCGCGGCATCTCGAAGACGTTCGACCAGCGCTACCAGCTCACCGACTTCGGCCTCGGCTTCATGCGCCTCGCCATCGAGACCGACACGCCCGTCATCCCGATCGCCGTCATCGGCGGCGAAGAGCAATACATCTCGGTCGCCAACGTCGACGCGCTCGCCAAGCTCTTTCGCATGCCCGCGTTTCCGATCATGCCGCAGCTCATGCTCCCCGGCGGACAGCTCCCGCTCCCCACGAAGTACCGCATGTATTTCGGCGAGCCGATGCACTTCAGCGGCGATCCCGACGACGACGACGCCGTCATCGAGGAGAAGGTGTGGCTCGTGAAGCAGACGATTCAATCGATGGTCAATCGCGGCGTGAAGGCGCGCAAACACATCTTCTGGTAAGCCCGAATGGTGGACAGCGACACGACGTCGAAGGAACGCGCGGCCAAGGTTCGCACGCGCGCCGAGTCGGTGCGCCCTCTCGCGCGCGACGCGGGCGCGGTGCTCATCACCGGGATCTGCGGACGACTCGGCAAGCAGCTCGCGCGCGTTCTTCATCGCGAGCGGCGCGTGGTCGGCGTCGATCGCCGCGCGTTCGCAGACAAGCCCAAGGACGTCGAGCACCAAAAGGTCGACATACGCAGGAAGAAGCTGAAGGACGTCTTTCGCGCCGGCGACATCCGCGCCGTCGTCCACCTCGGCGTCATGCACGATCCGCGGGCCTCCGCCGCCGAGCACCACTCGTGGAACGTCGCCGGCTTCACCAAGCTCCTCGAGTACGTCGCGCAGTTCCAGGTCCCGAAGCTCGTCGTCCTCTCGAGCGCGAACGTCTACGGCCCGCAGCCCGGCAACCCGCAATTTCTCAGTGAAGAAGCGCCGCTCCTCGGCGGGCAGAACTTCAGCGACATCCGCGATCTCATCGAGGTCGACATGCTCGCGCAGAGCTTCTTCTGGAAGCTCCCCGAGACCGAGACCGTCATCTTGCGACCGGTCCACATTCTCGGCAGCGTCCGCAACGCCGCGTCCAACTTTCTCCGCCTCGGGACGATCCCGCGCGTCATGGGCTACGACCCGATGGTGCAGGTGATTCACGAGAGCGACGTCGTGCGCGCGATCGCGCTCGCGTTGAAGCCCGGCGTTCGCGGCATCTTCAACGTCGCCGGACCGGATCCCTTGCCGCTCTCGCGCATCGTCAAGATGCTCGATCGACCGAGCATCGCGATCCCCTACACGTTCGGACGCGCCGTCCTGAAGCAACTGTGGCAGCTCCGACTCACGACGTTTCCGGTGCCCGAGCTGGATCACATCCGCTTCGTCTGCATGGTCGACGATCAGCGCGCGCGGCGTGTGCTCGGGTTTCGCCACGCGCGCGCGATCGAAGAGACCGTGCGCGCGGTCGACGACGGAATCTGGTAGATCGTCCGCCGAAATGGAGATCTACGGCCGACTGTTGCGCAGCGTGGCGTTCCCCGCTTGGCAGGCGATGCGGAAGACGGGCCCGATGCTCGCGCGGCTCGATTACCTCGAGCGCACGCAGTGGCGATCGCTCGACGAGCTCATCGCGATCCAATGCGGTGCGCTCAGCCAGCTGCTACGGACGCTCTACCGCGACCACGCCCCAACCCGCGCGCGCTTCGACGCCGCAGGGATCTCGCCCGACGACATCCGCGACGCGAACGATCTCATCAAGCTCCCCGTGACGACGCAATGCTCCGGCCCACCGCTCGCCGGGTCCGACGTCAGGCGCTGGCAAGAGGCCGTCGATCGACGCTTCTTCAGCTGGTCACGTCATCGCCTCGGTCATCAAGCCGTGCACTACAGCTACGATCGCCCGCGGTCGTCGAAGCCGCGCGCATTCATCGATCGCTATGTTCGTCGAGACGTGCGGGTCTCCGCTTCGCCGGGCAACGAGGGTGAGCTGCGCGCTGCCGTCGACGTCATCAAGTCGCTCCAGACGCAGACGATCTTCTGCGATTCGCGCGCTGCCGGCGAGCTGGCGCGCTACGTCGTCGACCAGGGCTTGCGCGATTTGAGGAACATCCGCGTCATCTGCGGCGTCGATGGGGTCTCGAAGAGCGATCGCGACGCGCTCGAGATGGCGTTCGGCGACGCCGTCTTCGAGACGCGTGATTTCGGCAGCGCGATGCTCCTCGCCGGCGAATGCGAAGCGCACGTTGGGCTCCACGTGGCGATCGAGGGCGTCGTCATCGAGATCGTCGTCACCGATGCACAGGGAAAGCAGCGCGACGCCCGCGAAGGCGAGGTCGGCGACGTCGTGGTCACCGAGCTCCATGACACCCAAACGCCGTCGATACGCTTCTTCACCGGCGCGCGCGCACGATGTACGTCGCGTGGTCGCTGCTCGTGCGGCCGCGGACTACCTCGTATCGACGCCCGCGTCTGACGCGCGACGCGCGACGCGCGCGGCTCAGACGTCGAGCATCTCGCTGAGGGTGCACGTCTCGTAGCCCGCGTCGTGGAGCCGACCGACAATGCGCGGGAGCGCCTCGAGCGTCCACGGCTGCTCCTCGTGGAAGCGAAGGATCTCGCCGTCGGCGACGTTCTCGGGGACGATGCGCGCCTCGATCGCGCGCGGATCGCGTGTCGCCGCGTCGCCCGAGTCGAGCGACCAGAGCGCCGTCGTGTACCCCGCCGCGGCGACGCGCGCGATCGACACGGCGTTGACCGCTCCCCGCGGCGGGCGAACCAACGGCTTCGTCGTACGCGACGGCGGCAGCAAATCACTCGTGCGAGTCAGCTCGTCGACGAGCATCGCCGGCGCGAGCGACGGGAACGGCGTCTGCGTGAACCCGAGCCCCGCGACTTCGTGGCCGCGGCGCACGTACTCGAGCACCGAACCCGGGTGCTTCGACATGTTCTCGCCGACCAAGAAAAACGTCGCTCGCACCGCGAGCCGATCGCACTCGTCGAGGTAACGCGGCGTCATGGCGCCCGGCCCGCCATCGAACGTGAACGCGACGCGCGTGGCCTTACGGACCCGCGCGACGCTTCCGCGCATCACGAGGACGCGCGGCGACACCACACGCGCGAGGATCCTGCCGACGAAGCGCGAGCTCCACACGTCGGAGGCGGCGGCTGCCGCCGGTTTCTCCGCTGCATCGTTCATGGCTTCTCGTGCGCGGAGACCGATCGGACTGACGTTCATCGATGTTGGCGGGGCGGACGGGACTCGAACCCGCGGCCTCCGGCGTGACAGGCCGGCGTTATAACCAACTTAACTACCGCCCCAACTTCGATTGCTACGTTTGCTTCGAGTCACTGCGGGTGCTGCTCGTGTCATTCAATCGATGTCTTCACCTTGTGGGCGGGACAGGGCTTGAACCTGCGACATCCGGCTTGTAAAGCCAGCGCTCTACCGCTGAGCTACCCGCCCTGAGCCGAAGTTGTCGAATTTCTAAGAAAAGACCCGTCCTTGCTTGCGCTCGGGGGGCAACCGGAGGGCGCACTCTACTTTCGCGCGCCGTTCGGTCAAGTGAAAATGCACGCGCGTTCACTGCGTCGGCGGCGCAGGTGCGGGTTCTGCCGGGGGGGTGCCTTCGGTCGGCTCGCTCGCCGTTTCGCCGTCGTGGCCTTTGCCTGCGGTGACGACGAGCTCACCGCCGACGTACTCCCATGTCTCCTTCGCCGGCCCGAAGAGCGCTTCGGGAGTCGGCAAGACGAGCGCCTCGCGGAGCACTTCGTCCATGTGCTCGACGAGCACGATACGCGTCGCCTTGAGAACACGTCGCGGCACCTCGCGCAGATCCTTGCGGTTCTCTTTCGGGATGATCACCGTCGTGATCCCGCTCCGGTGCGCCGCGAGGAGCTTCTCCTTCACGCCGCCGATCGGCATCACGCGACCGCGCAGCGTGATCTCACCCGTCATCGCGAGATCGCGCTTCACCGGAACGCGAATGAGCGCGCTCGCGAGCGACGTCGCCATCGTCACGCCCGCGCTCGGCCCGTCCTTGCGAATGAACTCCGGGAAGTGCACGTGCACGTCGAGCTTCGCGTAGAAATCCGGCTCGAGCCCGAGGAGCTGCGCGCGCGATCGCACGTAGCTCATCGCGGCCTGCGCGCTCTCCTCCATCCCCTTCTCGAGGAGGCCCGTGATCACGAGCTTCCCCTTCCCCGCCACGACCGCGACCTCGCAAGCGAGGAGCTCTCCGCCGCCGTTGCTCGTGACGCTGAGCCCGTTGGTGAGCCCGATCTCGTCGTGCTCTTCCTTCTTGCCGACGCGGTACTTGGGCACGCCGAGGAACTTCGGGACGTCCTTCGCGAGGACTTCGATCGGATTCTCTTTCCCTTCGGCGACGACCTTTCGCGCGACCTTCCGCGTGATGCTCGCGATCTCGCGCTCGAGCGAACGGACGCCCGCTTCCTTCGTGTAGTGGTGGATGATCGTCCGAATGCCGTTCTCGGTCAGCGTGAACGGCACCTCGTCGAGCCCGCACTCCTTCTTCTGCCGCGGCACGAGATACTTCACCGCGATGTTCAGCTTCTCGAACTCGGTGTAGCCGGACAGCTGGATGATCTCCATGCGGTCTTGGAGCGGCACCGGGATCCCGCCGAGCGTGTTCGCGGTCGTGATGAACATCACGTCGCTCAAGTCGTAATCGAGATCGAGGTAGTGATCATTGAACGTGTGGTTCTGCTCGGGATCGAGGACCTCGAGGAGCGCGGCCGCCGGATCGCCGCGGAAGTCGGTCGACATCTTGTCGACCTCGTCGAGCAAGAACACCGGGTTGTTCGTCCCGACCTTCTTCAGTGACTGAATGAGCTTGCCCGGCATCGCGCCGATGTACGTGCGCCGATGCCCGCGGATCTCCGCCTCGTCCCTCACGCCGCCGAGCGACAGCCGCACGAACTTTCGGCCCGTCGCGCGCGCGATCGACTTCGCGAGCGACGTCTTCCCGACGCCGGGCGGCCCGACGAAGCAGAGCACTGGGCCCTTGAGCTTCTTCGTGAGCGCCTGCACCGCGAGGTACTCGACGATGCGCTCTTTGATCTTCTTGAGGCCGTAGTGATCCTCCTCGAGGATCTCCTCCGCCTTCACGAGATCGTACGTCTCTTCGCTCTTGTCGTACCAAGGGAGCGAGATGATCCAGTCGATGTAGTTCCTCACAACGGTCGCTTCCGCGCTCGTCGGATGCATCATCTTGAGCTTCTTGAGCTCCTTCTTGACCTTGGCCTGAGCCTCTTTGCTCATGCGCTTGGTCTTGAGGGTCTCCTCGATCTCTTGGATCTCGTTTTTGAACTCGTCGCGCTCGCCGCCACCCAGCTCCTTCTGGATGGCCTGCATCTGCTCGTTTAAATAATATTCCTTCTGCGTCTTCTCCATCTGCTTCTTGACGCGCGATCGGATCTTCTTCTCGACTTGGAGGATCTCGATCTCGGCCTGCATCAATTCGTGGAGACGCTCGAGACGTTTGCTCGCGTCCTCCATCTCGAGGAGCGCTTGGCGATCGACGAGCTTGATCGTCGGGAGGTTCGCGACGATCGTGTCGCTCAAACGCGCGGCGTCGTCGATCGTCTGCACGCTCATCAAGACTTCGGGCTGAACCTTCTTGTTCAGCTTCACGTACATCTCGAACGCGCCTTGCACGCTGCGCATCAAGGCTTCGATCTCGACGCCCTTCGACGCGGCCTCCGCGAGCTCGTCGATCTCGACGAGGAAGAACTCGTCGGTCTGCACGAAGCGGCGCACCTTCGCGCGGCGCTTCCCCTCGACGAGGACCTTCACGGTGCCGTCGGGCAGCCGCAGAAGCTGCATCACGGTGCCGAGCGTGCCGACTTGGAAGATGTCGTCGGGCGTCGGCTCGTTGGTCTTCGCGTTCTTCTGCGCGGCGAGGAAAATGTCCTTGTCGCGGGTCATGGCGGCGTCGAGCGCGTTGATCGATCGCTCGCGACCGACGAACAGCTGACTGACCATGTGCGGGAAGACGATGATGTCGCGCAGCGGGAGAAGCGGCACGATCCGCTTCTTCGATCCGGGGGGCGGCGCGCCTTTCCCGTCGTTGTCTTTGTTGAAGAACATGGGGGCCTCTTTAATAGCCCCAATCCGCGTTCACCGCGACCGTCAGGCGAGCTCTGCCTCTTTTTGGTACACGATGAGCGGCGGCTCGCGCTTCGTGATCACGTCCTCGTTGATCACGACTTCCTTGATGCCGTTGCGCGACGGGATGTCGTACATGATGTCGAGCATCGCGTGCTCGAGGATGGCGCGAAGACCGCGCGCGCCGGAGTTGCGCGACAGAGCTTCCTTCGCGACGGCCGCGAGGGCGCCCTTCGTGAACTTGAGCTTCACGCCGTCCATCTCGAAGAGCTTCTGGAACTGCTTCACGAGCGCGTTCTTCGGCTTCGTCAGGATGTCGATGAGCGCTTCTTCGTTGAGCTCGTGCAAGGTCGCGAGCACCGGCAAGCGGCCGATGAACTCGGGGATGAGCCCGAACTTGAGGAGATCCTCCGGCTGCACTTGCTCGAGGAGCTCGCCGAGCTTGTAGTCCTTCTTCGATTTGATGTCGGCGCCGAAGCCGAGCGTCGACTGCCCGATGCGTCGCTGGACGATCTGCTCGAGCCCGACGAACGCGCCGCCGCAGATGAACAGAATGTTCGTCGTGTCGACCTGCAGAAAATCCTGCTGCGGGTGCTTGCGTCCACCCTTGGGCGGAACGTTCGCGATCGTGCCTTCGATGATCTTGAGGAGCGCCTGCTGCACGCCTTCGCCGGAGACGTCGCGCGTGATGCTCGGGTTGTCGCTCTTGCGGCTGATCTTGTCGATCTCGTCGATGTAGACGATCCCGCGTTGCGCGCGCTCGACGTCGTGATCCGCGTTTTGCAGAAGCTGGACGATGATGTTCTCGACGTCCTCGCCGACGTAACCGGCTTCCGTCAACGTCGTCGCGTCCGCGATCGCGAACGGCACGCTGAGGATCTTCGCGAGCGTCTGCGCGAGGAGCGTCTTTCCGCTGCCGGTCGGACCGAGCAAGAGGATGTTGCTCTTCGCGAGCTCGACGTCGTCGGCCGCGAGGCGCGAGTCGATCCGCTTGTAGTGATTGTGCACGGCGACCGCGAGGATCTTCTTCGCGCGGTCTTGGCCGATCACGTAGTCGTCGAGGATCGTTTTGATCTCGCTCGGCTTCGGCACCGGAGCGGAGCCCGCGTACGGCTCGTCCTTCTCGACCTCTTCGGCGATGATGTCGTTGCAGAGGCCGATGCACTCGTCGCAGATGTAGACGGTCGGACCGGCAATGAGCTTTTTGACTTCCTTCTGCGACTTTCCGCAGAAGGAGCAGTTCAAATTGCCGTTCTGATGATCGTCCCGCCTACGTTCCAAGTTCTCGCTCCGCTCGGTCTGGCCGAATGCACTTCTAGGGTCCGAAAAGCTTAGACCCACCCCCCGAACCCCGCAAGTAACGGGGGTGGGCGCGGCGAAACGTCGCCCCGCCCTGCGAATCAGCGACCTTTTTCGCTCTTTTCGTCCCCGCCGCCCTTCCTGGCGCGAGGCGGCAAGACGTCGTCGATGAGGCCGTACTCTTTGGCCGACGCCGCGCTCATGAAGAAATCGCGGTCGATGTCTTTGTGAATCTGATCCTTCGGCTTGCCGGTCGCGTTCGCCATGATCTCGGTGAGCGTGTCCTTCAAGTGCCGGATCTCGCGCGCCTGAATCTCGATGTCACTCGCCTGCCCGCGCGCGCCGCCCATCGGCTGATGGATCATGATGCGCGCGTTGGGGAGCGCGAGACGTCGCCCCTTCGTCCCGGCCGCGAGGAGCACGGCCGCCATCGACGCCGCCATGCCGAGGCACGTCGTCGACACCGTCGACCGCACGTACTGAATCGTGTCGAAGATCGCGAGCCCGCTGTAGACCACGCCGCCCGGCGAGTTGATGTAGAGCATGATCTCCTTGTCGGGATCCTCGCTCTCCAAAAAGAGAAACTGGGCGATGATGATGTTGGCGACGTCGTCGTTGATCTCGGTGCCGAGGAAGACGATGCGGTCCTTGAGCAAGCGACTGAAGATGTCCCAGTTGCGCTCGCCGCGATGAGTCGTCTCGACGACCGTCGGGTACGGAATGAAGTCTTTCGCGCGCTCGAGGGTGGCGATGGCTTGCGCGCGGTTTTCGGGACGCTTCGTCGACATATGTCCGTCTCCTTCAATCAGTGAGATGCCACAGCGTCACTTGTCGTCTTTCTTCGCTTCCGGTTTCTTCGACTTCTTCTCGGCCTTCTCGGCCTTGGCATCCGTCTTCTCTTCGCCTGCAGCCTCGACACCGCCCTCGGGCGCGTCGCTGATCTTCGATTTCCCTTCGAGGAAATCGAGGATCTTGTCCTCGAGGATCATCCCAATCAGCATATTTCGCTTCGACGGCTCGCGATACTCAACCTTGAGCTTCGCGACGTTCTTCCCGGTCTCTTGCGCGAGCTCGGCCATTCCCTTTTCGATGTCTTCCTCGGTCACCTTGAACTCGTGCTTCTTCGCGATCGCCGCCATGAGCAGGCCCGCGCGCACCTTCTTCTCGGCGTCGGCCATCACGCGATCGTGAAGGAGCGTCGCCTGCTCCTGCGTGAAGCGCTGGCCCATGCGTCGCGCTTGCTGCGCGAGCTCTTGCTCCATGATGCGGCACTGCTGCTCGACGAGTGACGGCGGAACGTCGAGCGGGTTCGCGTCGTTGAGCTTCTGGACGATCTGCTCGGCGAGCGCCGCCTCGGACTGATCCTTGAGCGCCTTCTCGAGCTTCGTATGGATGTCGGCGCGGAGCTCGACGAGCGTCGTGTACTGACCGACGTCCTTCGCGAACTCGTCGTCGAGCGTCGGGAGAACCTTCTCCTTCAGATCGCGCACGGTGACGGCGAAGCGCGCGGTCTTCCCCTTGAGCTCGGCCGACGGATGCGTGTCGGGGAACTGTGCGTCGACGTCGAACTTCTCGTCGACGCTCTTTCCGTGGAGCGCCTTGTCGAGATCCGGAAGCACTTGCCCCGATCCGAGCTCGAGCTGCACGCCTTCGCCGCCGCCATCCTTCAACGGCTTGCCATCGACCGACAACGTGAAGTCGATCGTGAGAACGTCGCCGGCCTTCGCGCCGCGCGCCGGAGTCGGCGCTTCGAGACGCGCGTGACGAAGGCGAAGCTGCTCGAGCTGATCGACGACGAGCTTCTCGTCGGCCGTCGTGCGCGGACGCGAGAGCTCGAAGCCCTCGTACTTCACCGTCGCGCCGTCGATGTCCGGCTGCACTTCGAAGCGCGCCTTGTACGAGAACGCCGCGTTGACGTCGACCTTGCCCGGCTCGACGTTGGGCGTGCTCACCGGAACGATCGTCTTCTCTTCGAGCGCCTTCGGCAGCGTCGTGTTGACGATCGCGTTCATCACGTCGTTGTGAACTTGCGGCGCGAAGAGCTGCGTCAGCACGTTGCGCGGAACTTTGCCCGGACGAAACCCGCGGACGTTCGCCTTCTTACCGAGGGTTGCGTACGCCTTGTCCACCTCGGCCTTGACCATGGTGGCCGGGACCTCGACTTGGACTTCCATCACGACCGGGGAGATGCGCTGCACGTTCACTTGCATGGGACGCGGGAACATACTTGGGCCCCCGAGCCGGTCAAGCATCGCCGCACAAAAGAGCGCCCCCGGACCGAGGCGTGGTCCAGAGGCGCGGAGGCCCGGGAGGGCGAAGCGAAGTTTAGTGAGCGTTGCGTTTAGTAGTCGTCGTCGTCGTCGCCCTGGTCAGGGTCGTACTCGTCGACGGTGTCGTCGAAGAGGAGATCGCTCTCGCCGAACGTGGTCTCCACCATGAGATCCTCGAACGAGAATCCGATTTTGTGTTGAGGGCGCAGCTCCTCGCGCTCGAACTCTTCGATGGTGCGGTAGCTCTTGGGAACGGACATCTGTGTCTTCCTCCGTGTGGGAACGTCACGAGAATCGAGCGCAGCGCGCACGTCGGCACAGACGGCATCGCCACCAGGTTTTCGTTTTCGATGTGTCGCGCGAAGCCGGCGGGATCAGTCCTCGCGACGGCTCGTTCGAAGTCGCCGGGCCGCGAGGTCGATGACCTCGGCAGCGATCGGCACGACGCTTGGCGACCAGAAGCTTGCGCGCAAGACGCGATCGGCAGCGTCGCCGATTCGTCCCTCCTCCAACACCCGCGCCAGCCGCTCTCGCATCGTCGTCGTTTCCTCTTGACTACTCTGTCCTACATCTACCGACAACGTACCCCACGACTCGCCGCTCCCAAAAAAAAGTGTGTCGAATTCGGAAACGCGTCGCGATCGCGTTTTCGATTCGCAACGCTCGTCATCGACTGTCGACGTGCGAAGAGCGCTCAAGTAGAGAACGGGTCGCGCATGCCCCGTCCTCTCTCCGCGCATCCGTCGAGCCCGCGCGTCATCGCCGTCGTCAACCAAAAGGGCGGCGTCGGAAAGACCACGACCGCGGTGAACCTCGCGGCGAGCGTCGCGGCGGCCGAGCGGAGATCGCTCCTCATCGACATGGATCCGCAAGGCAACGCGAGCTCCGGCGTCGGCGTGCGTCCGCGATCGGTCGAGAAGAGCGTCTACGACGTTCTCATCGGACGTGCGTCGCTGCGCGAGGTGATCCTCGAGACGGAAGTGCCGGGGTTGTCGATCGCGCCGGCGACGCAGGATTTGGTCGCGGCGGAGATCGAGCTCGTCGACGCGCCGGATCGCGCGATGAAGCTGAAGAGCGCGCTTGCGACGCTTCTCGCGGAGTCGGCCGCGGAAGAGGCCTACGAGTTCGTCTTCATCGATTGCCCGCCGTCGCTCGGGTTGCTCACGGTCAACGCGCTCGCCGCGTCGGATCGCGTGCTCGTGCCGATGCAGTGCGAGTACTACGCGCTCGAAGGGCTGACGCATTTGATGGCGACCATCGATCGCGTGAAGCACGGGACGAACGACAAGCTCGAGGTCGAGGGGATCGTGCTGACGATGTTCGACGGACGAAACGGTTTGTCGCATCAGGTCGCCGAAGAAGTGCGGCGGCACTTTCGCGTGTTCGAGTCGGTGATCCCGAGGAACATTCGGTTGTCCGAGGCGCCTTCGCACGGCAAGCCGGCGCTCCTCTACGACGTGCAGTCGAAGGGGGCGCAAGGTTATCTCTCGCTCGCGCGCGAGCTTCTTCAGGGCGACGTCGCGCGTGCGGCGGCCACGGCCCATTTGCCTGGCGCAGCGAGAGGGCGATGACGATGCCGACCGATACCGGGAAGCGAAGGGCGCTCGGGCGCGGGCTCGACGCGCTCCTTCCGACGACGGCGCCGGCGGCGGCGTACGGAGACAAGAGCGTCTTCTCGTGTCCGCTCGAGAAGATCGTTCCGCAAAAGGGGCAGCCGCGGCAGCACTTCGACGGCGAGCGGATCGAAGAGCTCGCCGCGTCGATCCGCGAGCACGGGCTCATCGAGCCGCTCGTCGTGCGTCGCGTTCCGAACAGCGACAAGTTCGAGCTCATCGCGGGCGAGCGACGTTGGCGCGCGCTTCAGAAGGCGGGCGTGCGCGAGGCGATCGTCGTCGTGAAGAACGTCTCGCCGCAGAGCGCGTTCGAGCTCGCGTTGATCGAGAACGTGCAGCGCGAAGACTTGAACCCGGTCGAGCTCGCCGAAGCGCTCGATCGCTTGGTGAAGGAGCACGGGTACACGCAGGAAGCGCTCGCGGAGCGGCTCGGAAAAGATCGCTCCACGATCACGAACAGTCTGCGCCTGCTCAAGTTGCCGGCGCGCGTTCGCGCCAAGGTGATGACGGGCGAGCTGACCGAAGGGCACGCGCGCGCGCTCCTCGGCGCGGCGGAGAGCGGGTCGATCGAGGAGCTCGCCGACAGAGTGATCCGCGGGCGTCTCTCGGTTCGCGCGACCGAGGCGCTCGTGCGCAGCGCGGCGAGCAAAGGCAAGCCGAAGAAGGGCGGCGCGGCAGCCGCGAAGTCGACGGCGATTCGCGATCTCGAAGCGCGCCTCACGCGGGCGCTCGGGACGAAGGTCGACGTGCGTGACCGCGGCAACGTCGGAGAGATCGCGATCCCGTACGCGGATCTCGATCAGCTCGATCGGATTCTCGCGAAGTTGCTCTAGCCTTCGAGTCGTCTCGTCGCGGCGCGCAGCGTGTTCTCGAGCAAGCACGCGATCGTCATCGGTCCGACGCCTCCAGGCACCGGTGTGATCGCCGACGCGCGCTCTTTCGCTTCGTCGAATGCGACGTCGCCGACGAGGCGCGTCTTTCCGTCGGTCGCGCCGACGACGGGGATCCGGTTGATGCCGACGTCGATGACGACCGCGCCCGGTTTGATAAAGTCGCCGCGAATCATCTCGGCCTTGCCGACCGCCGCGACGAGGACGTCGGCTTCGCGGCACACCGACGCGAGATCGCGCGTACGCGAATGCGCGATCGTGACCGTCGCGTGCTCGGCGAGCAGAAGCTGCGCGACCGGCTTTCCGACGATGTTGCTCCGCCCGACGACGACCGCGCGCGCCCCCTTCAACGGAACCTCGGCGAGCGCGAGCAGGCGCATGCACCCCGTCGGCGTGCACGGCACGAGCCCCGGACGACCCGACGCGAGGAGCCCCGCGTTGATCGGATGAAAGCCGTCGACGTCTTTCGCCGGCGACACGAGATCGAGCACGCGCTGTTCGGTGATGTGCTTTGGCATCGGGAGCTGCACGAGGATCCCGTCGACCGCGTCGTCGGCGTTGAGCTTCGTGACGAGCGCGACCACTTCGTCTTCGGTCGCCGTCGCGGGGAGCGCGTGCAAGCGTCCGCGCATCCCGACCTCGTTCGACGCCTTTTCTTTGTTGCGCGTGTAGACCTGGCTCGCGGGATCTTCGCCGACGAGGACGACGTCGAGCCCGGGCGCGCGGCCGTGCTTCGCGCGGAATGCGTCGACGCCGATCTTCACTTCGGCGCGGACGATCTCGGCCAATTTTTTTCCGTCGAGGATGCGTGCGGTCATTGGTAGCCGTTCGAGTTGAAGGTGACGCGCACGAGGCTACCAGACGAGACTTCCCGCCTGTGCCGTTCTCGGACGCCTGGGCTATCATCGAGCGCATGATTAAACGAAGGTCCTTTGTCGTCGTCGCGACGACCGCTTCCGCCCTTTTTGCTTTGAACCCAACGGCGTGCAGCTCGGACGCCAATCCGCCCGCTTTGACGAGCCCGGACGGCGGTCATGTCATCGTGCAGCCCGACTCGTCGATGGCCGATTCCGCGCTCCCCGACACCGGACAAAGCACCGCGACGTGCACCGATCACATGATGAACGGTCAGGAGACCGACGTGGACTGCGGCGGAACCACCTGCCCCGCCTGCGTCGAATTGCAAAAGTGCGTGGCGCCGACCGATTGCATGAGCAAAAACTGCGTCGCGAACAAGTGCGTGAAGGCCACCTGCGGCGATCACATCAAGAACGCGAAGGAGACGGACGTCGACTGCGGCGGAGCCGACTGTCCGTCGTGCCTGGTCGGCAAGAGCTGCGTCGCGACCGCGGATTGCTCGAGTAAGATTTGCACGAACGGCACGTGCTTGTGCACGGGCGGCATGGTGACCATTCCGACGGCGCTGACGCTCGGCGGCTCGTACTGCATCGATCCGACCGAGGTCACGAAGAAGGAATACAACGATTTTTGGGTCGCCAATCCGAACCTCGGGACCAATCTCCCCACGTCGTGCGCCTTCAAGACGTCGTACACGCCCTCGGCGGAGTGGCCGCCGACGTTGATCCAAAACGGGTACAACGGCGGCGATCCGATCCACTTCGTCGACTGGTGCGACGCGTACGCCTACTGCGCCTGGAAGGGCCGGCGGCTCTGCGGCGCGATCGCCGGCGGCCCGAACCCGCCGACCTCGACGACGGATCGGTTGAAGGACGCCTGGTACAACGCCTGCTCGGCGCTCGGCGCGAACACGTGGCCGTACGGCACGTCGTACCAACCGACGTCCTGCTGGGGGAGCGACTACTTCGCGGCGCTGGACGCCGGCTCCCGCATCCTTCCGGTTCGCGACATCAACTCGAACCTCGTCACCAGCTGCCAGGGGGGCGCGGCGGGGCTCTACATGATGAGCGGGAGCGTCACGGAGTGGGAGGACTCGTGCGACGCGAGCGTCGGAGGGGGCGACAACTGCCAGCTTCGCGGTGGATCGTTCAACTCGTCGAGCGCGCAGCTTCGGTGCGACGCGTCCGCCACGTCGGCCCGCAACTCGCGCACCGCGGAGATCGGTTTCCGCTGCTGCCTGTGAGCGTTCACGCGGCCGCGGGCTTGATCCGCCGCGAACGCATCTGATGGATCGCGATCGCCGCGCCGACGAGCGCGATGCCGATCAGTTGCGACGTCGACAGCGCGAAGAAGCCTCCGCGATCGTCCCTCCGTAGCACTTCGAGGAGAAAACGTGCCACGGCATAGAGCGCGAGGAACGCGACGAAGACCTGGCCGTCGTACTTCTTTCGCGGATGCACATAGACGAGACAGACCGCGGCGATGAGGAGCGACGCGGCCGACTCGTAGATCTGCGTCGGGTGCACCGGATGACTCCACACGCGCGACGACAAGAGCTCGTGTGCCTTGAACTGCGCTTCGCTCGCGGGGCTGCGCGGCGGGAAGGCCATCGCCCACGGGAGCGTGCACTCGGATCCGAAGCAGCAGCCCGCGAGGAGGCATCCCATGCGTCCAAACGCGAGACCGAGCGGCACGGCGAAGGCCGCCATGTCGGCCGCTTTCCAAAACGGAAAACGATCGCGCTTCAATAGGAACCACGCCGCGAGCGACGCGCCGATGAAGCCGCCGTAGTACGTGAGGCCGCCCGCCCAGAATTTCGCCCACGCGAAGCAGTCGGTGTTCTTCGGATGGCAGACGCTGCGCGCCGCGTCCCAGACGCCGTCGTAGGTTGACGAGAGACACTCGCCGCGTTCGAGCGGCCAGTCGACCTTCGCCGGATCGGTGCAGAGATGCACGTAGTCCCAAAAATATCCGTCGGCGAGGACGTGCAAGATGCGCGAGCCCGCGACGCCTGCGAGGAGCATCGCGAGTCCGAGATCGACGACGACGTCGGGGTTCTCGCCGATGCGTCGCGCCCAGATCGCGCCGATCGCGGTCGCGAACAGAAAGCCCGACAGAAGAAGGACGAAGTACGACGGGAACCCGATCCCGAAGAGATGGAAGAGCTCGGGACGCACGCCCGTACTTCTTACACCACTTCGTTCACGGCTGCGGAGTCGGGGGCGCGGGCGGCGGCGCGTCGGGCGCGGGTGGCAGCGCGTCGGGCGCGGGCGGCTCGGCGGGCGGAGGCTCGGGCGCGGGCGGAGGAAGCGCGATCTCCGCGCGCGGGTGCGTCGCGGCGGGCTCGCCGGCTTGCGCGGGGGGAACGTTGGGCGAGAACCCGACGCCGCGCGGACGCTTCGACGTGAACATGTCGATCGCCATGAGCCCGACGCCAACGCAGATCGCGATGTCGGCGACGTTGAACGTCGGCCAGTGGTGATCGGCTTCTTTCCAGAACATGTGCACGTCGATGAAGTCGATGACGTGACCGTAACGAACGCGATCGAAAACGTTGCCGAGCGCGCCGCCGAGCACGAGCGGCAAGCCCCAACGAAGCGCGCGCTGACGCGGAAGGAGACGCCGATAGAGCGTCACGATGAACGCGATCGCCGCGACCGACACGAGAAGGAAGAACGGACGGCGCACGTTCTCGCTCGTGCTTTGGAGAAGGCCCCACGCGCCGCCGCGATTCTTTGCGAGGATGAACGTGACGTGCCCCTTCCACACTTCGAGCGTGCCGGGATATCCGTCGAGATGCTTCTCGGCCCACAGCTTCGACCCGATGTCGGAGACGAGCGTGACGATCGAGACGAGGATCAGAAAGATGTACGACGTCTTCGGTTGCCCCGGCTCCCACGCGCGTTGCGCGGTGCCGAACGGCGCGGCCATGCGATCGCCGTCGACCTCGAGCAGCGCGGGCGCGGCGGGCGGCAACGGAAGCGGCACCGGCGGAGCTTCGGCGGGTGTGCCCGATACGCCCGCAGCATCGGCGGACGGGACTTCGGGCGGTGAAACGGTGGGATCGGTCGTCGGGGGCGTGGCGTTCAAGTCGTTCGTCTCTTTGCGCTCGGCGGCGGTCTAGGGCCTTCTACGTGATCGCGCGGCGGTCCGCGAGGGACTTGCCTAGATACGGAACATTTGTTTAGCTATACGCATGCCCTCCGCTCCCTGGGCGCAGCCGCGCGGTGTCGAGCCGGTGTTAGCGCGGTGGCTCGACAGCAACTACGTCCGACCGTGTTTAATGGCCGACGAGACGCTCGCCGCGAAGGACGGCGCGTTCGCCGAATTGCCGGAGACGCTCGCGCCGTCGTTGTCGCGTGCGTTGCGCGGCGCGGGGATCGAAAAACTCTACACGCACCAAGCGCAGGCGTTCGCGCGCTCGCGCGACACCGGATCGAAGCGGCACTTCGTCATCGCGACGCCGACAGCGAGCGGCAAGAGTTTTTGTTTTCACCTGCCCGTGCTGCAGGCGATGACAGACGATCCCGACGCGCGCGCGATCTACCTCTATCCGACCAAGGCGCTCGCGCGCGATCAAGAGGCGGGGCTTCGCGAGCTCATGGCCCAGGCGGGGATCTCGAACGGCGCGGTCGTCTACGACGGCGATACGCCGGCCGATGCACGACGCGCGGCGCGTGAGCGCTCGGGGATCGTCATCACGAACCCGGACATGCTCCACACCGGGATCCTTCCGCATCACACGAACTGGGCGCGAACGCTCCAGCATCTTCGGTACGTCGTCGTCGACGAGCTTCACACGTACAAGGGGGTCTTCGGATCGCACGTCGCCAACGTGCTGCGCCGACTGCTTCGCGTCGCGCGGTTTCACGGATCGGAGCCGGTCGTCATCGGCGCGACCGCGACGATCGGTAATCCGCGCGAGCACGCCGCGCGTCTCTTCGGCTTCGACGAAGGCGACGTCGCGCTCCTCGACGAGAGCGGCGCGCCGCGCGGATCGCGTCGCTTCTTTCTGTTCAATCCTCCGGTCGTGAACGCCGAGCTCGGCATTCGCGCGAGCTACGTGAAGCAGGCGGTGATGCTCGCGAGCGATCTCGTGCGCGCGCACGTGCCGACTATCGTGTTCGGACAATCGCGGAACAACGTCGAGGTCATGTTGCGCTACCTCCGCGACAAGCTCGCGGTCGGAGAAGGCAAAGCTGCGGGGATCGATCCGTCGCGCGTCGTCGCGTACCGCGGCGGATACCTCCCCGACGAGCGCCGCGAGATCGAACGAAAGCTCCGCGCCGGCGAAATCCTGTGCGTCGTCGCGACCAACGCGCTCGAGCTCGGGATCGACATCGGCGAGCTCGACGCGGTCATCTGCGCCGGTTACCCCGGCTCGGTGGCGGCGACGTGGCAGCGCTTCGGACGCGCGGGGCGTCGCGGCGATCAGAGCATCTGCGTGCTCGTCACCAACAGCGCGCCGCTCGATCAGTATCTAGCGCGCGAACCGGGCTATTTGCTCGGCGCGCCGATCGAAGAGGCGCGGATCGATCCGGACAACGTCGAGATCCTCGTGCAGCACCTGAAGTGCGCGGCGTTCGAGCTCCCGTTCAAGCGCGGCGAAGCGTTCGGATCGCTCGGCGTCGAGGAGACCTCGGACGCTCTCGGGTTTCTCGCGCATCACAAGGTGCTGCACGAATCGGGCGGCACGTTTCATTGGGCGGCGGACGCCTACCCGGCGAACAGCGTGTCGCTTCGCAGCGTCGGTTGGGACAACGTCGTCATCATCGACGTCGAGCACGACAAGACGATCGCCGAGATGGACTGGCGAGGGGCGCACACGATGCTGCACGAGCAGGCGATCTACCAGCACGACGGCGAGTGCTGGCAGGTCGAGCGCTTCGACTACGAGAACCACAAAGCGTTCGTCCGCAAAGTAGCGCCCGACTACTGGACCGACGCGATGACGTATGTGCAGCTCTCGGTCATCGAGGAGAGCGCCGCCGGGCCGGCAAACGTATCCCGCGCGAGCGACTGGTCGAGCGGATGGGGCGAGGTCGCGGTCGTCGAGAAGGTCGTCGGGTACAAGAAGATCAAGTTTCACACGCACGAGAACGCGGGGTACGGCGACGTGCGGCTCCCCGAGATGCAGATGCACACGACGTCGTTCTGGCTCACGGTGCCCGAGTCGTTGTGCGCGACGATCGCAACGGGGCGCGCGGCGGTGATCGACGGGCTTCGCGGGATCGGGATCGCGCTCGAGACGGTGGCGACGCTCGCGCTCATGTGCGATCCGCGCGATCTCGGGACGTCGCTCGGCGACACGGCGGGTGACGCTTCGCAAGAGGCGGGCGACGATGGCGAAGCGGTGCCCCAAAAGGTCCGCGGCGGTCCACGCCCGGGATACAGCCCGACGCTGTTTCTCTATGAGCACACGCCGGGCGGGATCGGCCTCGCCGAACGGATCTACGAGCAGCGCGAGACGCTCCTCGCGCGTGCGCTCCGCCTCATCGAGACGTGTCCGTGCGATCGCGGCTGCCCCGCGTGCGTCGGCCCCGAGGGATCGCCGTCGCCGTCGGCGGATCCCTCGAGCCCCAGGCCGACCACGCCAACGGTCCAGCGCGCTCGAAAGGCGATCGCCCTCGAACTTTTGCGAAGCGTCGTGTCGACGGCGTGAGGGGCGCGCGACGTCGATTAGGGTTACGCTCAGCGGGATGTCCGTTCGGGCGCACGACGTACGACGAGCCAGGGTCGGCCTCGTGTCGTTCGCGGCGGCTGTCGCCGTCGTCGCGGGCGGCGCGTGTCTCCCCGGCTCGGGGCCGCCGCTCAACCCGTACGTCGACGACGCGGGCGCGCCACCACCGATCGACATCGGCGGCGACGGCGGAACCGGACGTCAGGACGTCGACCTCGGCGATCCGTTTTCGATCACCGGCCTCGCGCCTTCACACGGCCCGTACAACGGCGGAACGCGCGCGACGCTGCGCGGACGCGGCTTCTCGTCGACGATGCGCGTGTGGATCGGCGGCGCGGAGATCCCGGCGAGCGATCGCTTCGCGAGCGATCCGACGCGCGCTGCGGTCATCACGCCATCCGGCGCGCCAGGGCCCGCCGACGTGAAGATTCGCGACGACGCGACCGCGCAAGAGCGCGTTCTCCCCGCCGGCTTCTTCTACGACGCGTTCGTCGTCGAACCGAGCAGCGGCGCGACCAGCGGCGGAACGCGCATCGCGCTCACCGGCAGCGGAACGAAATGGATCGCCGGCACGACCATCGCGATCGACGGCAAGCCGTGCACCAACGTCGCCGTCGCCGATGCGACGCACATGCAGTGCACGACGCCCGCCGACACTCCGGGGACGCGCGACGTCACGGTCACGCTCCCCGACACGAGCGTCGCTCAGGCGCGCGACGCGTTCACGTACAGCGATTCGTACGACGGCTATCGCGGCGGTCTCTCCGGCGGTGCGTTGAACGGGAAGCTTCGCGTCCTCGCGTTCGACGCTTGGCAAGGGACGCCGATCGTCGGCGCGAAGGTGATCGCCGGCGGGAGCTTGGCCACCGCGATCGTCGCGACCGTCGGACAGACCGGCGCCGTCGAGCTCACGGATCCGCGGCTCACCGGAGCGGTCACGGTCACCGTCGCCGCCAAGTGCCATCAGCCGATGACGTTCGTCGACGTCCCCGTCGACACCGTCACGATCTACCTCACGCCGACGCTCGATCTCTCGTGCGCGAGCGGCGATCCGCCATCGTCGGGGAGCTTCGGCTCGCGTGACGCGGGAGAGATCGACGGCGAGCTCATCTGGACCGGGGCCAAGGAAGGGCAGAAGGCCGACTGGCGCAACGTCCCCTTCCCCCAGCGGATGACCGAGCGGCGCGCCGCATACGTCTACACGTCGACGACATCGCCGAGCGACGCGTTCTATCTCCCCGACAAGGACTCGGCGACGACGCTCGATTCGCCGGGAACGCTCGGATACGCCTACACGGTCACGACAGGGCCGGGAAATCTCACGGTCTACGCGCTCGCGGGGATCGAGGACCGCTCGTACAACCCGCCGCACTTCACGGCGTATGTGATGGGCGTCGTGCGTGGCGTTCCGGTGTCGCCGGGGACGCGGACGGTCGGCGTCGACATCCCGATGACGACGCTCATCGATCATCAAGTCACGCTCGCACCGACTCCGCCGCCGACGACGGTGCGCGGCCCCGATCGGTTCTTCTCGCAAATCGCAGTGACGGTCGGACAAAACTCGTTCGCGATCCTGCCGACGGGCAGTAAGACGACGCTCCTTCCGATCGGCGGCAACGTCGCGCTGCCGGGGATCCCTGCGCTCGATGGCACGCTCGCGAACCAATCGTACGTCGTGACCGCGGCGGCCGTGACCGGCGCGAATCAATCGATCCCCGCGTCGATCGTCTCGCGCATCTACACGACCGAGTCGAACACGCCCGTCGCGATCGCTGGCTTCCCTGCGATCCCGGTACTGCGCGAGCCGAGCGCGGCGACGTGGAGCGGAACGCACGTGCGCGTCGATCTCGCGAGCACGGTCGATCTCGTGCGCCTCGACGTTCGATCGGGTGGCGGCCTCGTCGTCTGGGAGATCCTCGCGCCGGGAACATCGACGTCATTCGACGTTCCTGACCTCTCCACGTTCCCCGATCACATCGGGCTGGTCCGCGGTGCGGTGACGACGACGGTGTACGTCGCGCGCATCAACGCCTTCGACTACGGCAAGGTCCGCTACGGGCAGCTCGGCTCCGGCAGCTGGAACGCGTATGCGATCGATTCGCTCAGCGGCAATTACTAGCTCCCTCGTCGGCGGCGCGATCGCGCTGTCGATCTCGTGCCGGTTCGATCCCGCGTACCGCGACGTGCCGGCGCCGCCGGCGAAGACGTGCACTCCGGGAGACCAACGTTGCGACGGCGCGAAGGTCGAGTCGTGTGTCGGCGACGCAAACGCGCAAGCGTGGCAGCTCGTCGACGACTGCGGCGCGCGCCAGCTCGTCTGCGCGCCGGGGCTCTATGCCTGCACGACGTGCATCCCGAGCGAGACGACGTGCCAAGGGCAGAGCGTCACGGTGTGCGACGCACGAGGATCGACGCGCGCTGTGACGCAGACGTGTGATCCGGAGAAAGGCTTCGCGTGCCGCGACGGCGCGTGCAGAAATCTGTGCGACGACGCAAACGTCGTGCACTCGAACATCGGCTGCGAATACTGGGGAGCGGATCTCGACAACGCGATGATCTCGGCGTCGCTCAACGCGGCGGCGCAGCAATATGCGATCGTCGTGTCGAACGCGGAGTCGGACGTCGCGGCGCACGTGACGGTGGAGCTCGACGACGCGCCGGTCGGCAGCCCATCGCAGCTGCGCGTCGTCGGCACGGCGGTGATCGCGCCGCGCAACCTCGAGGTCTTCAAGCTCGGTCCGCGCGAGGTCGACGGATCGCCCGAAGGTCAGTTCAACACCGGCACCGGAACGGCGCTGACGCGCCACGCTTATCGCGTGAAGTCGAGCATGCCGATCGTCGCGTACCAGTTCAATCCGCTCGAGAACTTCAACGTCTTCTCGAACGACGCGTCACAGCTCCTCCCCGTATCGGGCTTGAACGGCGCGGGACGCGCGTACGTCATCGCCGGGTGGCCGCAGACGATCGCGACGAGCGACGATCCGCGGCACAACTTCGGCACCGATCTCCGCGCGTTCCTCGCGATCGTCGCGACGCGCCCCGATACGCATGTCCACATGAAGACGACGGCGCGGATCATCCCCGGTGGGCCGCTCGGCGAGGGGCTCGCGGTCGGTGGTGAAGCCGACTTCGTGCTTCAGCCGTTCGACGTGTTGAACCTCGAGACCGGCGACTTCAACGCCGACTTCACCGGGAGCTTGCTCGACGCCGATCAACCGATCGCGGTCTTCCCAGGCAGCGAAGCGTCGGACGCGCCATTTTTTTCGACGCTCGCCGATCGCTACTGCTGCGCGGACCATCTCGAAGACCAGTCGCCGCCTGTGCGCGCCGCGGGCAAGACGTACGCGCTCGGACGAATGCCGAACCGCACGCGCGCGGTCATCGCGGCCGGCGGCAACATCGGAGCGATCGACGAGCCGGAGTACTTTCGCGTCGTCGCGACGCGCGCCGGGAAGACGCACGTCAAGACGACGCTGCCGCCGCCGTGGGACGGGGTCGATCTCGACGGCGAAGGCGCGAGCACGACCTTCACCGCGCATCAGGATTTTCTCCTGACTGCGGATCAAGCGGTGACGGTGCTCGACGTGCAGGCGAGCCAAGACGCGAGCGGCGTCGCCCGAGGACTTCCGGGCGGCGATCCGAGCATCACGTTCGTGTCGCCGATCGAGCAGTGGCGAAACGACTACGTGCTTCTCACTCCGGACAAGTACTCGTTCGATTTTCTCGTCATCACGGCACCGAACGGCACGCACCTCTTCCTCGACGGGCTGCCGCTCGACGGCAGCGTCTGCGAGATCGGTCCGGGCGACGGACTCACGGAGCTCGAACGCAAATCGAAGACGCCGCCGTACGTCGTGTACCGATGCCAGCTGTCGTACCCGGTCATCACGCCGAACGTGCCCGCGCCGAACAACGTTAAGCCGGGAAAGCAGAACGACGGTGTTCATCACGTGCAGGCGGATCTCGCGATCGGGATCGTCGCTTACGGATTCGATTCGTACGTCAGCTACGCGTACGCCGGCGGGACGCAGCTCCGTGAGATCAATCCACGCTGATCAATTGCCGACGAGCGGCCTGGTGTCGGGCGGGATCGGCGCGAGTGGCCATGGCGTGAGGAGCGGAACGCGCGCCTTCGGACCGGCCTGACGAACGACGCGAGCGCACTCCTCGAGCGTGAGACGTCGCGGGCCGAACGGCGACGCGTCCGACGCGTCGGAGTCCATGAGTAACGTCGGCGTGTCGACGCCGTAATCGTCGGGATGACCCGGCATGTCCATCAGCACGTGACCGAGCTCGTGCGCCAGCGTGAGGCTGCTCTTGCGCGCGCGGATGCCGGCGCGATCGAGCAAGACGACGTTGCGGAGGCTCGAGAGATCGCTGCCGATGAACGACTCGCCGATGCGACCGCCGCCGGCGAAGAGCGGAACGACGACGACCTCGAGCGTGCGCGGATCGCCATCGTCGAGCGCCTTGAGGAGCGTGCGCTCTTCGAGCGTGCCGGCCATCGCGTCCATGTCGGTGAAGTGCTGGAGACCGTCGGAGAGATCGACGGAGCCGATGCGGACGACGAGCGTCGGATCGGTGCACGCGGGCGCGCCGACCGCCGCAGTGTCGACGATCGCGAACGCGCCGTCCTTGCGGCGGACCATGACGTCGACGCTGCCGGCGGCGCCGGGGCCTATGCGCGCGTTCGGCGAGACGATCGCGACGAAGCCGGCCTTCTCGACGGCGCGCGCGAAGTCGGCGGCGACGCGATCGGTGGAGGCGCCGGCGATGCTGGGAACGGTGACGGCGCGCCCATCGATGCGGACGCGGATCTCGCCGCCGCTCGCCGGGAGCGCGACGTCGTCACCGAACGCGACCAAATGCGACGTCGGCGGGTCGACGATTTTCGCGTCGAGCGTGCGCGCGTCGCCGAAGCTCAGACCGCACTGACCCCAGATCGCGGAGGCCGCAGCGAGCTCGGCGCGAATCGCGGCGATCGCGCCGGCGTCGCTCCCTCCGACCGCAGGCGCTCCGCCCGCTGAGACACGCAGGACGAACGCGCGCACGTCCGCTCTGAGCCGCGCGATGGGCCCTGCGGACGTGTCCCGCGGTCCGAGCACGCGCACCTCTTGCGCCTTCTTGCCGTCGAGTCGAACCACGATCGCGCCGCCGATCTCTGCGCGCATCGAGCGTTGATCGACGAGCGGATGATTTCGATCGACGTCGTCGATGACGAGGCGGATCGGCGCGGACGCGAAGCACTGCACGCCCTGCGATGCGGGGATGCACGGGATCGAAACGGCGGCGAGGTGCGGGAGGACGTCGACGCGACTTCCGATCGACGAGACCGACTCGAGGACGATCTCTTTCCCTTCGGTCGGCGCGACGGGCTCCGGGATCTCGACGACGAAGCGGAGCGCGTCGGGATCGTCGTAGCGGAGATCCGCCGCGGGAACGACGCGCGCCGGCGCCGTGCGCTCGAGCGATGCGTGCGACCGCGCCATGTCGACGACCTTCCCTGCTCCGTCGCGCAACCCAACGCCTCGAATGCGAAGCTCGACGACTTCGCGACGTCCCGCCTTGGTCGCGACGAGCGTGGCGACGCCGGGGAGGAGTCCCTGGACCCACACCGATCCGGTCGTGGGCTTGTCCCACGCGAACGGCACTCCATCGACCATGACACGAACGAGATCGCCCCCGCGATCCGCGTGGAAGACGGCGCCGTAGAAACGTCGATCGAGCTGGACGAGATCGTTTCGCCCTGCGGCGGGGAGGTTGTCTTGCGCTCCGTCGGGTTTGCCGTCGGCGTCGTCGTCATCGCGATCCGCGACGATGACGAGCGAGAGGACGCCGTCGTGCTCACCAGGCGCCGCGATCGAAGGGCGCACTGTCGCCGACGCGAGCACGACGAGCGCCACGAAGAACGGCGCAGCGCGCGGCGTGCTCGCCGTGAGCGAGCGTCCTATTCGAGCCAGCCCCACTGAATCCATCGGAAGGGGGTTTCTGCAACGAGCGCCTCGTCGGTCGCGCTCGCGCCGTCGCTCCCCCCTCCATTCGTCTGCGCCGCTTTTGCGGCCGCACGGATGCGCGCGCCCCACGCGACGTTGCCGATCACTTTCGACGCGACGAGATCGTCCGCGATCTCCCGCGCGCGCGCGCGTCCGGCGACGTTCCCGCAATCCCAGAGCGCCGCCGTCGCCAAGCCACGGAGCTCTTCACGCTTCGAGTTGCACGCCGCGTCGGCGAGCAATTCGCGCATGTCGTCGCGCCCGTGATCGCGCGCGAGGTAGAGCGCCGCGCGGATGCCGACCTCGTCGAGCGGCGCGATCGGCGACTGCTTGCCGAGCGCTTCGAGCATCGGCCGAGCGACGGCCGCCCGTGCGTGCGCCATGCGAAAGAGGAACGTCGTGTCGCGATCCGCGCTCGGTCGATCCGACAAGCGCGCGACGAGCTCGAGGGTCGGTCGCGTCGACGGCGGCGCGAGGCTCGCGTCGCCCTTCGTTTGCCGGAGCGCCCACAGTACGAGCGACCACGCCGCGCGAGCGCTGGACGGACCGACGTCGGCGCGGCTCTGCGCTTCGTCGAGCGGCGTGCGATCCCCCGCCTTGACCGCGACCTCACCGAGCACGAGCCATCGCCCGAGGTGACGCTCGGCGCCGCGGAGCACCGTCAGCGCCGGACCGACGTGGACCGGCACGCCTTCGCCACGCGTACGTGCGAGCGGAACGAAGAGCTCGGTGCACATCGCGATGCGGTGGCTCTCTTTGATCATCGGCGCGAGCGCCGCGAGGTGACCGCCGTTCGACTCGCCGCGAGCGACGCGCGCGAGCTCGGCGCCGAACGCGAGGTGCGACTGACGGCTCGCGGCGATCTTGCCGAGCGAGTCGCGCAGCGACGGATCGCGAATGAAGCACGCCGCGCTGAGCGCCGCCGTGCCTCCCGCTTCGTCGCTGGCGAGCGCGGCCTTCACGAGCGGAAGCGCCGCGCGATCGCCGAGCTCGGCGAGCGAACGCAGCGACGCCGCGTAGATCTCGCGCTGGAGGGATCCGCGGCGCAGCATGATCCTCGCCGCCTCGCCCATCGACGCGCGCAGCGCCGGGCTGAGCGGCGCAAGCGCACGCAGCGCCCCCGCGATCTTCGCTTCGTTCGGCGGACGACGCTTCAGCGCCGCGTCGAGCTCGGCCTCGAGCCGACCACGCGTCGCCTTGTCGATGATCTCCGCGCGCGCGAGCGCCGGCCTAGGCTCCACCGCTTCGGCCGCTGCTCCACCGCTCCGCGCCTTGATCACGTGCATCCCCACCCTCCGGACCTTTGACGATACCAGAACGAATCGACCACGCTGGCCGCTCTCGAATGAAAATCGTTCGCAGGTGACGAATCGACTCAGTGACGCACGGTGAAGACGAAGCGCTTGACAGTCGACGCGTTCTTTACGGACACGGTGAGCGGACCGGCCGTGACGACGTCGCTCTGCGTTTTGACCGCGACTTTCCACACGTGATTTGCCGGATCGTCCCACGCGCATGCGTCGCATGTCATGAGCTCGGCCTCGCTCGCCGCCATCGCGACCGCGCCACCGGCGTGCTGCGGCGACGACGGCGTGAACGAGTCCTTCGGCGCCGACTGGGACAACACGGTGCCGTCATCGAGCGTCACGCTCGAATCGCCCCCCGCGAAGATCATCACCTCGAGGTAGTCGGCGCGATCGGCCATCGACACCACGCTGTTGTCCGTCGACGCGACGACCGTCTCGACCTCGGGATGGAGCATCGGAACGATCGCGCCGATCTTCGCGAACACCGGCACGACGTCGAGCGGCGCCGCGACGTCGATCGCTCCCCCGCCCTTCACGCGCACGCCACTCCAGAAATCGAAGTACGCCGCCTCCGGCAAATAGACGCTGCGCGACGTCTTCCCGCGCGCGACCACTGGCGCGACGAGGAGCGAATCGCCGTACATGTACTCGTCGCCGATCCCGTACACGTTCGGATCGCTCGGGTAGTGCAGATACAGATGCCGCATCACCGGCGTACCGCGCGCACGGGCCTGCGCGACCGCGAGGCGCACGTACGGAAGCATCCGCGTTTTGTACGACGCGTACTTTCGGTACACGTCCTGCGACTCTTGGTCCTTCCAGATCTGCCAGCGATCCTTCGCCTCGGATCCCGGACCGCCCGCGCCCGCGCCGTTGTTCTCGTCGTGCATGTCGGCGGAGAACGCGCCGACTTCGGTCCATCGCAGGTAGACCTCTTTGTCGGGCGGCGGATTGTAGACGAAGTGGTAGCCCGCGATGTCCGATCCCCAGAGCGGAATGCCGCTCATCCCCGCGCTGAGCGCGCCTTGAAGCGTCGCCGGCAATCCCTTCGCGAGATCGAAGTCTGTGCTGTTGTCGCCGCCCCACACCATCGGCACGAGCCCGCCTGTCCCGAGAAATCCCGAGCGCACGAAGACGAGGTAGTCCTTCCGCTTCTGCTTCTCGAGCAGATCGAACATCGCCTTCTGGTAGAGCACCGGATAAATGTTGTGCGCTTCGTCGCCGCGCATTCCGTTGTGCATCACGGCGTCGAGCGGCACGTATTCGGCGAAGTCGTACATCCAGCCGTCCCAGCCATCGTCGATCGCGCGCTGCATCCAGCCTTGGTACCAAGCGACGGCTTCGGGATTCGTGAAGTCGACGATGCCGGCGTTGTACGGAAGATCGAGCACCGTGTACGGCGATCCGTCCTCGTGCTTGACGAGGTAGCCCTTCGACGCCGCTTCATCGAACACCGGGTGCCAACTGTCGGCGACGAACGAGCAGAAGTACGCGACGGTCTTGAAGCCGCGCGCGTGCATGTCGCTCGTGAGCGCTTTCATCGCGGCGCTGTCCGAGCCGCCGCCGTTCGGGAAGTAGTGGACGTCGAGATCGATGACGCTCGTCGGGATGTGCGCGGCGCGGAGCTTCGCGACCTCGTCGGTGCCGGGATCGGCGCGGCGGCGCGGCGCGAGAACGTAGTCGGCGATCTCGGGCGGGCGTCCGGTGACCGCGGTGAGATCCTCGACGAGCGCGATCGGATCCGCGTTTGCGAAGATCGTGGCGTCGAGCGTCGTGCGCCACGATTCGATTCGCCAAGCGTCGGGCGTTTGATCGCCGAGGTGATGCACCGTGCGGAACGTCCCGTTCAGCAACAGCCCGAAGCCGCGTGGCGAGAGGAACCAAGGGATCGGGATGTACGCCATCCCTTCGCCGTTCGGCGATGGATTGCCCGGGCCGGGCGGCGTGTTTTCTCCATGACCGAAGCCGGCGTCCTCGACCCAGTTGTAGAGGAGCTGACCGCGGTGATCGCTGCGGACGAAGCGTTCGCCGAATCCGAAGAAGTGATCGTCGTCGTGCATCTTGAAGCCGAGCGACACGCGATTCGTGTCGTCGGGCACGGCGCCGGGATCGATCTTCGCCAGGAGATGCACGCCCCGCCCTTGCGGCTCGATGCGCAGCGTGGACGTCTGCGTTCCCGTCGTCGCGAGGTGCGCGACGAGCGCGTCGCCTTGCGTCTCGAACGACGTGACGCGCGTCGCGCGCTTCCACGGCGCGTCCTCCCCCGTGTACGAGTCCCACCCTTTCATCGGGCTCGACGTCGTGCCCGGCTCGTTGTGCGTGACGCCGAGCGGCGCGTACGCGCGAAGCGGATCGTCCGCGACGAGATCGTCGTGCGCGGGCGCCGACTCGACGAGCACCTTGCCGCTCGCGTCCTTCACGACGAGCGTGAACGGATCGCCGCCGACATCGACCGTCACCGTCGCGCTCGGATGCGCCCACGTGCGCGGCGCCGTCAGCGGGTCGCTCGCCGACGACGATCCCGAGCAGTCGAAGCCCGTGAACACGACGCACGACGCGAGGAGCGCGCCACGGAGCAGCCAACGTCGCACGTACGCATCGTAGCTGGACGGCTCGCCGCGTCCACACCAAGGACGAACGCGCGCTATACCTCCCCGCATGACGAGCTTCACCCCGCTCACCTCCGCGATCGGCGGCGCGCTCATCGGCGTGAGCGCCACGATGATGTTGATGCTCAACGGCCGCGTCGCCGGCATCGTCAGCATCTTCGGCGGCGTCGTTCACCCAACCAAGGGCGACTTTCTCTGGCGCCTTCTCTTCGTCGCGGGGCTCGTGATCGGCGGCGCGATGCTGGTCGCGCTTCGACCGAGCGCGGTCACGGCGATTCCGGGCACGTCCATGCTCGTGACGATCGTCGCGGGGCTCCTCGTCGGCTTCGGCTCGCGCCTCGGCGCGGGGTGCACGTCGGGTCACGGCGTTTGCGGAATCAGTCGGTGGTCCAAGCGATCGATCGCGGCGACGACGATCTTCATGGCGACCGCGGCGGCGACGGTGTTCGTCGTGCGTCACGTGCTCGGGGGCGCGTCGTGAAGGCGGCGTTCGTCGCGTTCGTCGCAGGCGTCGTCTTCGCGATCGGCCTCGGTCTCGCGGGCATGACCCAGCCGAGCAAGGTGCTCGCGTTCCTCGATTTCACCGGCGCGTGGGATCCGAGCCTGGCGTTCGTGATGATCGGCGCGATCGGCGTGCACACGTTCTTCGCGCGACGCGCCCTCGTCGCGAACGCGCCGGTCTTCGCGTCGAAGTTCACGCTCCCCGAGAAGCGCGACGTCGATGCCGCGCTCGTCGGAGGCTCGGTACTCTTCGGCGTCGGCTGGGGCCTCGGCGGCTACTGCCCGGGGCCGGCACTGACGTCGCTCGCGGCGTTCGCGCCGACGACGCTCGTGTTCGCGGCGTCGATGGCGGCGGGCGTCTTCGCGTTCGAAGCGTTCACGCGCGCGCGATCGCGATCGTGACCATCTCCCCTTCGACCTCGATCTCGGTCGACGTCGCACCCGCGGGCGCCGCGCTCGTCGACAGCTTCGTCGCGAGGACCTCCGCCGACAGCTCGTCGCGCGTCGCCTCGACGATCTTCTTCACGCGATCGTTTCCGAGGATCGCGAGCTCGATGCGGTCGGTGTACTCGAGCTTCATCTCTTTTCGCATCGTCTGAACGCGATTGAGCAGCTCGCGCGCGAACCCGAGCTCGCGGAGCTCGTCGTCGAGCACTGTGACGAGCACGACCACGCCGGTGCGATCGCCGGCCGCCGCGAATCCCTCTTTGCTGATGAACTCGATCTCGACGTCCGCGCGCTCGAGCTCGACGCCTTCGAAGGTCTCCTTGCCGGTGTCCATCAGCTGCGACGCGAGCGCCGCGGCGTCGGCCGACGACATGGCCCCCATCTTCTTCTTCAGCTCCTGCGCCTGCTTCCCGAGCCCCTTCTGTCCGAGCGTCCGGAAATTCGGCTTCAGCTTGTACTCGACGAACCGCGACGCATCGCGCGGCCCGTACACGTGCGTCTCGCGCACGTTGAGCTCGTCCTTCAACATCGCGAGCGCCGACGCATCGAGGAGCGCGGGATCCGCGACGATGACGTGCGCCGCTCGAAGCGGTTGCCGCACCTTCATCTTCGCGATTGTGCGCACCTGCAGCCCGAGGCTGACGAGATCGCGCACGACACGCACCTTCTTCGAGAGCGCCGGATCGACGACGCCGATCGCCGCCGGAAATTCGCAGAGGTGCACGCTCGCCGCGACGTCGCGCTTCGCACGCTTTGCGGGAGCCGCGACGAGGTTCTGGTACATCCGCTCCGACGCGAACGGCGTGAACGGCGCCGTCAGCTTCGCGATCGTGACGAGCGCGTCGTAGAGCGTCTCGTACGCGCGCGCCTTGTCCTCGTCCCATCCCGATCGCCAGAAGCGCGCGCGGCTGCGGCGCACGTACCAATTCGAGAGTGCGTCGACGAACGCGATGAGCTTCTGCGTCGCGCCGTAGATGTCGTAGGCGTCGAGATCCTTCGTGACGAGTTCGGTCGTCTGCGCGAGCTCGCCGTTGATCCAGAGATCGAGCTCATTGGTGATCGGAGCGCCGGATCGCTTCGCGGGATCGAAGCCATCGATGTTCGCGTAGATCGTGAAGAACGAGTAGACGTTGCGCAGCTTGACCGCGAACTCCTTTTGCAACGCACGGACGTTCGACAGCGAGTGGCGCGTCGCGCTCCATGGCGGGCTCGCGGCGTAGAAGAACCAGCGGAACGCATCGGCTCCGGGCGCGGGCGATTTCGGATCTTCGACCATCACGCGTTCCGTCGCGGGCAGTCTCGGAACCTCCACGGGCTTCACGTCGGCCGTCGTCGTCGCGACGAGCCCGAGCGCGCTCCGCTCCGCTTCGTGAAGAACGACGACACGCCGCCGCAGCTTCTTTCCGACCTGAACGACGACATCGCGCGTCGTTCCCGGTGCGTCGACGCGGTAGAGGCGCAGCGTCGCCCCCTCCTGCAAATCGAGGCCATCGAGATCTTCACGACCGATGATCGCAACACCCGCTTTCGCATCGACTCCGTCGACGCGATCGAAGACCGCGAACTCCATCGCGACCTTGTCGAGGATCACCTCCGGTGGCGTGTAGTTCCCCTTCGACTTCGACTCCTTCTTCCCCTCCTTGTCGCTCACGTGCCCGAGCACGATGCACGTCTTGAACGGATGCGGGAGCTTCGCCTCTTCGAAGACGAGCGTCGAAATCATGAGCAGCGAATAGAACCACCCGCGCGTCTGATCGATCGCCTCGCTGATGAAGTCCGCCGGGAAGCTCTCCTTGAACTCGCGCTCGCCCGTGTGCGGATACCCCCACTGCGCGAACGGCATGCATCCCGAGTCGAACCAACAATCGATGACCTCGGGCACGCGACGCATCTCGGCCTTGCACGTTGGGCACGGGAACGTGACCGCATCGATCCACGGCTTGTGCACGACGAGGTGCTCGCTGAGCGATGGATCGGCCTTCTTCGCCGCAGCGAAGTGATCGAACGCGCGCGGATTGAGCTTCTCGATTTCCGCGACGCTCGACGGCGCGTGCTTGTGCTCCGCGTCCTTCGAGCAAATCCACACGTTGAGCGGCGTCCCCCAATAGCGCTCGCGCGAGAGCGCCCAGTCGACGTTGTTCGCGAGGAAATCGCCGAAGCGTCCTTCCTTGATGTGATCGGGGAGCCAGTTGATCTCACGGTTGTTCGCGATCGCTTTGTCGATGAGCGCGGTCGTGCGGATGTACCAAGCAGGGCGCGCGAACTGGATGAGCGGATCGTCGTCGGCGCGCCAACAGAACGGATAGTCGTGCCGATAGAGCTCGGCGTGCACGAGGAGCCCGCGCTCTTTCAGCTCGGCTTGGATCTCTTTGTCGCAGTCTTTGACCCAGCGTCCGGCGTACTGCGCGAGCTCGGGGATGAACGTGCCGTCCGGCTTCACCGCGCAGAAGAGCTCGACCGACGTCGGGTCCGCGAGCTTCGCGACTTCTTTCTTGTGCGCGCTGTGGTCGTCTTCGCCGAACGCGGGCGCGATGTGCACGATCCCGCTCGCGTCGAGAAGAACGAAGTCGGCCGCGATGATCCGCCAGTACGCGGGGATCTCCGCGCCGTCTTTCGTCTTCACCCGCTTGCGATTCGCCGCGTAGAGATCGAACGGTGGCGTGTACTCCTTGCCGACGAGCTCTGTCCCTTTCATCGTCGACTCGACGGTGAGATCGCATGCGAGCTTCTTCGTCAGCGCCTCGACGAGCCCGTTCGCGACGATGTACTTCTTCCCCTGCGCCGTCACGACCGCGTACTCGAACGTCGGATTCACCGCCGCGTACATGTTCGACGGCAGCGTCCACGGCGTCGTCGTCCACACGAGCAGCGACGTCGTCGGATCGTCCACGAGCGGAAACGAAACGAACACGCTCGGATCGTCGACCTGCTTGTACCCCTGCCCGACCTCGCCCGCGCTGAGCGCCGTCCCGCCTTGCGCCCACCACCACACGACCTTGTGCCCCTGATAGAGGAGCCCCTTCTCGTGGAGCTTCGACAGTGCCCACCAGACGCTCTCGACGTAGCTCTTGTGGTACGTGACGTACGCGCTCTCGAGATCGCACCAGAAGGCGACGCGCTCGGTCAGGTCTTCCCATTCTTTCGTGTAACGGAAGACCGACTCGATGCACTTTCGAACGAACGGCTCGACGCCGTACTCTTCGATCGCCGCCTTGCCGTGGATGCGGAGCTCTTTCTCCACCTCGACCTCGACGGGCAAGCCGTGCGTGTCCCAACCTGCTTTTCGCGGGACGCGGTAGCCGCGCATCGTCTTGTAACGCGGGAACAGATCCTTGATGACGCGCGTGAGGACGTGCCCGTTGTGCGGGAGGCCGTTCGCCGTCGGCGGGCCTTCGTAGAAGACGAACGTCGGCGCCGCGGTCGCGTCTCGCTCGTTGCGAATGCCCGCGAGCGAGCGCTCGAAGATTCGCTCCTTCTTCCAGAACGCGAGGATCTCGCGCTCTTCCTTGGGGAAGTCGAGCTCGGACGGGACCTTCTCGAATGCAGCAACGTTCGTCATCGGGGCGGGCGTTTTACCACACGAGTCAGGCTAGGCTCGGCTCCATGCTTCGTTACGAACGCCGGTTCCTCTCGCTCGTCCCCGTGCTCGTCCTCTGCGCTTGTGGTGCGAAGGAAGCGCCCGCTACGCCTCCGCTGCCCACGCCGCCGACGCCCTGTCCGTCGACCGCGGTCGTGAGCTCCGCGACGACAACGACGGCTCCGACGATCGCGAGCGCGTCGCCCAACACATCGGCGTCGACCGATGCGCCGCCGATCGCGAGCGTCTCCGTCAGCGCGTCGGCATCCGCCGCGATTCGCAACGCTCCGCCCGATCCGCCGCTCCCGACGACGCCGCTCTCCGGCACCGTCGACGGCCGACCGTTCGCCGCCGTGTCCGCGCTCGCGGTGAAGGATCCCGAAGATCCCGACGCGCGGATCATCTGGATGTTCGATCGCGCCGTCGCGTGCGGCACGAAGCTCCCTCCGCCGGGCGTCCGCGCGGTGAGCGCACGCGCGCCGTGGGCGCTCTCGGACGGATTCGCGTCGGAGTCGCTGTCGTCGGCCGGCGCGAAGTCGTCGTTCCACTCGGTGCGCGGAGCGGTGCTCGAGATGACGACGCAACCGGGCGCAAAGGCGCGCCTGCTCCTTCGTGTTCGCTCGAATACGATCGACGTCGCGGGCGAGATCAGGCCGTCCGTCTGCCCCTGACGCTACGAGACGCTCAGCCGGTGGCGGCGAGCGAGCCAGCACCCGCAGAGGCCGCGAGCTTCTTCACGACGAGCTCGAACGCGCTCTCGAGCGTCTTGAAGTCGACGAGCTCGGTGTCCTCGATCTTGATCTGGTACTGACGCTCGACCGCCGCGACGATCTCGACGCCCATCATCGAATCGATCCCGAGATCCTTGAACGTCGCATCGTCGGGGATCGTGTCGATCTCGGAGATCTCCGCCACGAGGGCGCGCAGGTCTTCTTTGAGCTTCGCGTGCATGTGACCGTCTCCTCAGCTGACCTGACGCTTCTCGACGACTTCGAGAAGGTCGGCAATCGTTGCGATCCCGGAGAGGCTCTCGTCCGGAATCTGAATCTTCAGTTGGCGCTCCATCGAGCCGATGATCTCGAGCATGCCGAGCGAATCGATCCCGAGCTCGGAGATCACCGTGCCCTCGACGACGTGATGAAAATCTTTTTCGACGACCTCGGTCGCCGTCTCGCGAAACATCGTGAGCAGCTCGACGCGGCTATGCGCCTGCTTCTTGTCGCTGCTGGTCGTCGTCATCATCTCGGCTTGCATTCAAACGCCTTCCGTACGCGGTTTGTCAAAATTCGTCCCGCGTAATTTGCTTCGCTGTGATGCACACAGGCGTCCGCACGTTTTCGCGGCTGCTGTCGTCAATTCACCACACTCGTCTGTCTTCGATCGTCTCAAACACTGCGTTCAAGCATCACTTGCAGCGACTCCATCCGTCCCTTGCACGCCGCGTGCGCGCGGCAGCGTATCGTCGAGGTACATCTGTCGGGTCTTGCGACGCTGCGCCTTGCCGCTCGACGTGCGCGGCAACGAGCCTTGCGGAACGATTTCGACTTTGTGCACGGCGAGCCCGAACTGAGATGCCACCGTCGACGCGATCGTCTCGACGAGCCCTGCGGCGTCGCTTTGAAACGCCTCGGCGCACACGACGAGCTGCTCTTCGCCCGCGACGTCGACACCGAACGCGACGACGTTGCCGCGGCGAATTCCGGGGAGATCGCTCACCGCCCACTCGATATCGGTCGGGTAGTAGTTGCGACCGCGGATGATGATGATGTCCTTGAGGCGACCGCACACGAAGAGATTGCCGTCGCTGAGGTAACCCAGGTCGCCCGTGTACAGCCAACGCACGCCGTCGATCGTCTTGAACGACTCGGCGGTGAGCTCGGGCTCTTCGTAATAGCCGAGCGTGACGCTCGGACCGCGAACGACGATCTGGCCGACCTCGCGATCGCCGAGCTGCTTGTGATGCTCGTCGATGATCGCGACGTCGTGATCGGGGAACGCGCGGCCGCAGTCGACGAGCTCTTGCCCGCCCTCCGCGATCGGCGTCGCCGCGCCCGCCGTGAGCCTCTTCGGATCGACGACATCGGTGCGAAGTCCGATGAGGCGCGGCACGAACGTCACCGCCAGCGTCGCCTCCGCCATTCCGTACGACGGGACGAACGCGCGCGGATCGAAACCGGCCGGCGCGGTGCGCTCGGCGAAGTCGCGGAGGCTCTTCGCTTGGATCGGCTCGGCGCCGCATCCGGCGATCCGAAGGCACGACAAATCGAGCCCCGCGACGTCCTTGTCCTTGAGCCGCTTCGCGACGAGCGCGTACGCGAAGTTCGGCGCGTACGTGATCGTGCCGCGGTGTTTGTGAATCGTCTCGAGCCAGATGCGCGGCGTGCGAACGAAGCTCGCGGTCGGCAAGAAGACGCACGGGATGTTCGTGAAGAGCGGTCCGACGACGAAGCCGATGAGCCCCATGTCGTGGAAGAGTGGAAGCCAGCTCACGCCTTTGTCGAACGACGAGTCCTTGCCGAGCCCGTGGACCATGAAGGCTTCGGAGTTGTGCGCGAGGTTGTCGTGCGTGACCATCACGCCCTTCGGACGCGACGTGCTCCCCGACGTGAACTGCAAGAACGCGAGATCGTCCGGCGTCACGTCGACGTCGAGCGCGCGCGGTGCAGGCGCGGCGAGCTCGTCGACGGTCGCGATCGCGCGGAGGCCGGGAGACTTCACGAGCACCGGCTCGACGTACGGCCGCGTGGCCGTCGTCGTGAGGAGCATCGACGCGCCGGACGCGCGCGCGATGTGCGCGACGGTGTCGTGGTAGCCGTCGACGTTCTTGAACGAGAGCTGCGGGTAGATCGGCACGGGGACGACGCCCGCATACAGAGCGCCGAGGAACGAGAGAACGAACTCGTCGCCGTCCGGAATGACGAGCGCGACGCGATCGCCCTTCTTCAATCCGCGCGCGGCGAGGTGCGCGCCACGTCGCGTGCTCTCGGCGTCGATGTCGGCGAACGAGCAGAAGCGCTCCGTCCCGTCCGAGCGCACGAACACGAACCCGCGCGCGGTGTCGTGCGCGAGGCGGCGAACCGCTTCGACGAGGGTGGGCGCGACGTGTTTCGGAGGGGACATGGAAAGTGAGGGCGATCGTTAGCTAGCTAATGATTTCGGGTCGGAGAGCGACGCGAACGCCAAACGCCCCCCGCGGCGACGCTGCCTCTACTTCGTGGCGAAGCACGAGGCAAGCCGCGTCGGTGCGTAAGGAGCTACGTATGCGAAGGCAAATTCGCAGTCATTTCGATGTATCGGCGCGTTGCTCACCCGTACAGCGGGGAGCTATAAGCACCACGTGCAGCAGTCGCCCCGCGTCTTCATTACCGGCGTCGGCGTCGTCAGCTCGCTCGGGCTGGGGAAAGACGAGTTTTTCCGCGCGCTCGGCGAAGGACGATCCGGGATCTCGGTGGTCGAAGCGTTCGACGCGTCGGGGCTCGGGCGCGAGCTCGCGGGCGAGGTGAAGGGGTTTCGGGCGCGCGATCATCTCTCGGCCGCGGAAGCGCGACGCACGGGACGATGCTCGGCGATGGCGCTCGCGGCGGCGCGGATGGCGACGGCGGACGCAGGGCTCGGCGGCGACGCGCTGCGTGGTCCGCGGACGGCGGTCGTCGTCGGGACGACGATGGGCGAAGCGGGCATCCTCGAGGATCTCGATCAGGCGTGGATCTCACGCGGTCCGACCGGCGTGAAGCGCGCGCTGATCGCGAAGTACGGATCGACGCTCCTTCCGATTCACATCGCCCGCGCGATCGGCGCCGAAGGCATGGTCCTCACGCTTCCGGCCGCATGCGCCGCCGGCAACTACGCCATCGGCTTCGCTGCAGACTTGATTCGCCGCGGTCGCGCCGACGTCGTCGTCACGGGCGCCGCCGAGATCATCCAAGAGCTCCAGTTCAGCGGCTTCGTTCGCCTCGCCGCGATGGCGCCGCAGCGTTGCCAGCCGTTCGATCTCAATCGCCAAGGGCTCATCCTCGGCGAAGGCGCGGGGCTCGTCGTGCTCGAGTCCGAAGCGCACGCGATGCGACGCGACGCGCGACTCATCGCGGAGGTCGGCGGCTACGGTCTCTCGTGCGACGCCTACCACATCACGCGGCCGCATCCCGACGCCGCGGGAAGCATCGCCGCCATGCGCGCCGCGATCGAACGCTCGGGCCTCACGCCCAACGACATCGACTTCGTCAACGCCCACGGCACCGGCACGAAGCACAACGACGCCGCCGAGACCAAGGTCATGCACGACGTCTTCGGCGCGCGCCGCGTCCCGATCTCGAGCATGAAGGGGATGCTCGGTCACTGCATGGGCGCGTCGAGCGCGCTCGAAGCAATCGGCTGCATGATGACGATCGAGACCGGGATCTACCCGCCGACGATCGGCTACGAGACGCCGGATCCCGAATGCGACGTCGACGTCGTCGCCAACGTCGCGCGTCGCGGAGCGTCCAACGTCGTCGTCAACAACTCGCTCGCGTTCGGCGGCTACAACTGCGTGACGCTCTTCGCGAAGCCGGGCGTGCTTCCACCACCTCGTATCATCGGCAGGGCCGCGTGAAACCGCTGGCCGTGACTGGCCTCGGCATTTGCTCGTCGCTCGGGATTGGGCGCGAGGCGTTCCTTCGTGGAATGAATGCGCCGCCGGCGTCGACGGTGAGCGCGAAGATCACGTCGTTCGACGCGACGGCGTATCCGCAGGCGCGCATCGCCGAGGTCGTCGATTTCGATCCGACGCGCTACCTCGGCGACAAAGGCCTGCGCACGCTCGATCGACTGACGAAGCTCCTCATCGTAGCGGCGCGCCTCGCGCTGCACGACGCGGGGTTCAAGCGCGACAATGCCTGGGTGCGATCGTCGGGCGAGCAAGTCGGCCTCATTTGCTCAAATGCGTATGGCAGCCTCGAAGCGATCACCGAGCTCGATCGCGTCGCGACGCTCGAGGACGCGCGCTACATCAACCCGGCGAAATTCCCGAACACCGTGAGCAACAGCGCCGCCGGTTACGTGAGCATTTGGGAAGAGCTCCGCGCGATCAACGTGTCGGTGTCCGATGGCAATTGCGGCGGGCTCGACGCGGTCGCGTGCGGCGAGATTTTCCTCGAGACGGGGCGCGCCGAGGCGCTCCTCATCGGCGGCGCGGAGGCGATGAGCGAAGCGCTCTACCTCGCGTTCTCGCGGCTCGGGGCGCTCGACGCGCAGACACCGATCGGCGAAGGCGCTGCGCTCCTCGTCACGGAAGTCGCCGAGCGTGTCGCGGCGCGCGGTGATCGTTCGATGGGCGAGCTCGTGGGTTACGGCACGGCGTTCGTCGCGCCGATCCACGTCGGTCCGCTGCTCCACGCATCGCAGACGGCGATGGAACGCGCGATCGCCGACGCGCTCGCGGACGCCGAAGTGAAGGCGGCCGACATCGACATCGTCGCGTCGGGCGTGTCGGGGCTCGATGCGTTCGACGACGCAGAGCTCGCGGCGATCGCGAAAGTGATCGGCGAGGGCGTGTGCGTCGCCGCGCCGAAAGCGCTCCTCGGCGAGACACTCGGTGCGTGCGGCGCGATGGGTCTGGCGGCCGGGCTCGCGTGGCTCGACGGCGCGCCGCCGACGCCGATCGTGCGCGGCGCGCTTCGCACTCCGTCGCGCGCGGTGCGAACGGTCCTCGTCACGACGATGGGTTTCTACGGAAACGCCTCGGCGGTGGTGCTGCGCGCTGGCACGAATTGAGCTAACACCGCTCGCCGCTAGTCACCGAATCGGCCACCCGTTCGCCGGAGCGTTCCCTTTGAGCTGGATCGACGAGAAAGCCCACCTAGAGCTCGCGCGCGTCAGGCTCGCACGCGAAAAGCAGGTCTACCCGTACTTCCGCGAGTTCGACTCGGGCGGGCTCCACGCTTCGATCGGCGGGAAGCCGATCATCAACTTCAGCTCGAACGACTACCTGGGTCTCACGAACCATCCCAAGGTCAAAGAGGCGGCGAAGGCCGCGGTCGACAAGTACGCGTGCGGCCTCTCGAGCTCGCGCGTGCAGGCGACGACGACGGAGCACGTCGTCCTCGAGCGTCGCTTCGCGAAGTGGTTCGGATTCGACAGCTGTCTTCTTTTCACCACGGGGTACCAGGCGATGCTCGGCACGCTGGTGTCGCTCGCGGACAAAGACACGACGCTCGTCCTCGACGCGTACAGCCACGCCTGCATCCTCGATGGGACGTTCCTCGCCGCGGGCGTTCCGAAGAACGCGCCCGAGGTCCGCTTCTTCAACCACAACTCGGCGAAGAGCCTCGAGCGCATCCTCTCGACGCGCGAGCGCAAGAACGCGCTCGTCGTAGTCGAAGGCGTCTACTCGCTCGACGGCGACACCGCGCACCTCGACAAGTTCATCGAGATTTGCGCGAAGCACGACGCCGTCCTCGTCGTCGACGACGCGCACGGCACCGGAACGCTTGGCGAGCGCGGCACCGGCGTCCTCGAATCGATGAACCTGATGGGCAAAGCACCGGTCGTCGTCTCGACGCTCTCGAAGACGTTCGGCGGCATCGGCGGCATCTTGCTCGGCTCGACCGAGGTCGTCGACTTCATCAAGCACACCGCGCGCTCGTTCCTCTTCAGCGCGACGTTG
>JBBQXV010000007.1:0-74800 GCA_038209335.1 Polyangiales bacterium
GCAGAGCACGTCGACGATCCGCTTCAAGCGACGCGTCGTGGGGCGCGCGGTGAATCCTTCGGAGAAGATGAGCTGGCTCGGCTTGAGCTCGCGCACGAAGATCTTGCCGGCCTCGCGCTCGTAGAAGTTCACCCCTTCTTCAACCTCGACGCCGCGAAACTTGATCTCGAGGAGCTGCTCGACCGGCAACGTGCCGCGCCTGTCGGGGTAGGCGACGAGGACGAGCTGGATCTCTTGCGCCGTCGCGATCTCGAAGAGATCGCGGTACGTGCCGATGATGCGCTTCTCGGTGTCGACTTGCGCGCGGTCGCGGGCCAAGACTCCGACGAGATCGAGACCGAGATGGGGTCGGTCGCGGATCATCTCGGCGAGCTCCATCGCGAGCGGTCCGCTGCCGAGGATGATGGTCTTGCGGAGAAAGCCGGCCCCCTCGGACACCTGGTTGTAGAGAACGCGCCAGAGCGGCACCACGATCGCGACGAGCGCCATCGCAGGCAGGAAGACGCTGCGACCGAGGACCAGCGTCCGGAAAACGTAGAAGGGGAAGAGGAGCGCGAGGCTCCCGAGCACGAGGCCGCGCAGCACGCGCCCGTACACCGCACGCGGAACGCGCGTCGCCGCGAGGTCGTAGAGGCCTACGTAATAAAACGACCCTTGCAACACGAGGGCGACGAGGAGCGCCTTCTTCGTGAGGTTCGGATAGAGCATCCCCTCGTGAAAGCCGTAGCGAAGGCAGCTCGACACGACGACCATCACGGCCACGAGCGCTCCCTCGAACAAGAAAAGGAGCAGGCGTCGCGGAGAGCGAAAGAGCTCGACCATCGGAAGTCGTCCGTCGCTATGAAATGCTGACGGTAACGTCGATCGAAGGGCGGAGCATGGCGAGTGCTTACGCCACGTTCAGTTGTTTGTCACCCACTCTTCGGCTCCTTGACGAGCCTTGACGAAATGCGCCTTTGGCGTAGATTCCGCGCCTCTTCGCCTTCACGCGTCGGATGGTCAGCCATCCCCGGTCCCTTCGCTCGGACCTGTCCTTCACCGGAACGCTACGCGGGCGTCTTCACCGCATCACGAACCAACATCCCTCGAGCGACAAGAAGGACATCTCAATCATGAACACGCAACCCGGCATCTTCGGCAAGAAGCTCGGCAACACGCAGCTCTTCACCGAGGACGGCACTGTTCAGCGCGTCACCGTCATCGAAGCGGGACCCGTCGTCGTCGTCGCCAAGCGCACCCCCGAGAAGGATGGCTACACCGCCCTCATCCTCGGCTTCGAGGAGCGCAAGGAGAAGCACACGACGAAGGCCGTGCTCGGCTACTTCAAGAAGGCGAACACGACGCCCAAGCGCATGCTCAAAGAGCTCCGCTGCGGCGACGACTTCGCTGCGAAGTTCGAGGTCGGCGCGACGATCAAGCTCGACGAAGTGTTTCAGACCGGCCAGCGGGTCGACGCGCGCGGCACCACGCGCGGACGCGGCTTCACCGGCGTCATGCGCCGCTGGAGCTTCGCGGGCGGCGTTGGATCGCACGGCACGCACGAGTACTTCCGTCACGGCGGGTCGATCGGTACGAACATGACGCCGGGTCGCACGCTCCCGAACCTCAAGATGCCGGGGCAGTACGGCAACGAGACCGTCACGACGCAGAACCTGACGATCGCGCGCATCGACGTCGAGAAGCACCTCTTGATGATCGAAGGCGCCGTCCCTGGTGCGAAGAACTCGATCATCCTCGTTCGTCACGCGGTCAAGGCGAAGAAGAACCGCGGTGGCGGTCTTCGCGCGAAGCCGGCCGTCAAAGCGACGAAGTAGTCGTTCGTTCGTCGCGCGCTCGGCGCGTCACTGGATCTCGACGGTTCGTTCGTCGGTCCCGTTCGACGCGCCGAAGCTCAGCTTCGATACCTCTTTGAGGATGCACCCAAGCACCGCGGGGCTCTTCAGGTCGGTCTTCCCGCGGATCACGCTGACGGCTTTCACCGTGCCGTCGGGGCGGAGCACGATCTTCAGCGACGCGTTGCCGGTCAGACCCGGCTCCTGCTGCTGCGCCTTCTTGATGCACGCGCGCATGGGCACCGCGGCTTGCGCGGCGACGTCTCCGCTCCCCGCGTCCGCCTCCATCGACGCCGGCAGACCCGTGCGGACTGTCGCGCCCGTCTGAACGAACACCGGCGGCGCCGGTGCGCGCGCAGTGAGATCGTCCTTCGTCTTCCACGTTCCGTCCGCGCCTGCGGACGCGACGACGATCTCGGTGTCGGTGCAGTCGAGCGTGAACGGGTGCGCCCACGCGTCTTTCTCTTCGGCCATCGCGTCCATCGAGCGGTCCGCCTTCAGCTGAGTGATCGCGGGACACGCGCCCTCGGAGTGCGCGGTCATCCACTTCGTCGCGCCTTCGACGATCAGGGTGGCTCGATTGCCCGTCAGCGCGATCTGATCGTCGCTCGCCGACGCGCTCGTCGCGCCAGCGGAGCTCGCCGCGGGAGGCGTCGCGGTCTGCGACGGTTTGTCGGGACCGCCGCATGCGGCGACGGCAATGAAGAAGACGATGGGGGCTCGCACGTGCGCGAGCTTAGCAGTTGAAAACCGTTCGTCAGTCTTCGGAGCACCAGCAGCGCACGCGGCTCCAGCTGTCGGGCGCGGCGTCGAGCTGCGAGGGGGCGCGCGGCGCGAACGGATAGCGCTCGCTCTCGCGTGCTTCGAGAGCGGCGAGGAGATCGTAATCGACGTCGATGTCGATGCTGAGCGTGGCCATCGGCGGACGCGACGGCGGCACGACGTACGACGGATTAATCTCGAAGGGGTCGACCAAGGTTTGCATCACGTTCCGTCCCTCTCACTTACCAGCGGCATGCAGGCAGCACCTGAGGTCTACACTCAGCAACTGCCGCACCAAGACTCTACCTCGCGTTTTCCTCGGGAAATACGCAAATAAATGTGTCGTGGGGCTGGATCTACGAGGATCCGATCGCACCACGGCGCGAGCCACTTTCGAAGCGATCGCGAGGAGCTGCGCCTGCGCTGCTACGCTAGGGTCCGCCCTCCGGACCCCGCATGCGCAAGAACCCCTACGCCAAGCCTGACCACTTCACGGACAAGGCCAAACAAGCGGGATTTCCTGCGCGAAGTGTCTACAAGCTCGAGGAGATCGATCGCCGCGTGCACCTCCTCAAAGGGGGAATGCGCGTGCTCGATCTCGGCGCGGCGCCGGGGAGCTGGAGTATGTATGCAGCGCAAAAAATTGGTCGGAACGGAAAGCTCCTCGCGGTGGATCTTCAGCCCCTCCGCACCGCGCTTCCGCCGCAGGCCACGTTCGTTCAAGGCGACGCGCTGTCGCTCGACAACGACGCGCTCGCGATGCACGCGCCTTACGACGTCGTGCTCAGCGACATGGCGCCGTCGACGACGGGAAATCGAGTTCAAGATCAGGCGCGGAGCTTCGAGCTCTTCATGCGAGCGCTCGCCGTTGCGAGTAGTCTCACGGCGCCGGGCGGATCGTTCGTCGGCAAGATCTTCATGGGCGATGATTTGGCCAACGCGCGCGCGGAGCTTCGTAAACACTTCGAGGGGGAGAAGTTGATTCGTCCGGAGGGGACACGCAGCGTGAGCTACGAGCTGTTCGTCGTCGGCTCGAAGCGGCGCACGACATGACGGCGGCGGCGATGCAGGGGCTCCTCGCGGGGCGCTTCATCATCGAGCGCGAGGTCGGGCGTGGCGGTGTGGGGATCGTGTACCGCGCGCAGGATCAGGTGAGCGGCACAGCGGTCGCGCTCAAGGTGATCGCGATCCCGGGCGTCGACGCAGGAGAAGAAGCGCGCTTTCACCGCGAGGGGCGTGTGCTCGCGGGGCTGTCGCACGAATCGATCGTGCGCGTCGTCGCGTTCGGACAGCTCGACGAGGGGCAGCCGTATGTCGCGATGGAGTGGCTAGAGGGCGAAGACATCGCGCAACGGCAAAGGCGCGCGCCGATGTCGCTCTTACAGAGCTTGCAGGTCGGTGCGCAGGTCGCGGACGCGCTCGCGGCGGCGCACAAGGCGGGCATCGTTCATCGCGACGTGAAACCATCGAACGTGATCCTCGTCGGCAGCGCGGCGGGATCGACCGCGCCGCTCGTCGCGAAGCTCGTCGACTTCGGTGTCGCGTCGGCCGAGGACGCGAAGCTCACGCGCACCGGCGCGATCGTCGGGACGCCCGCGTACATGGCGCCGGAGCAGGCGCGCGGCGAAGGGGAGATCGACGAGCGCGCGGATTTGGATGCGCTCGGCGCGACGCTCTTCGAGATGATCACCGGGCGGCCGCCGCACATCGGACCGACGCCGATCGCGATCCTCGCGCGGCTCGTGACGACGCAGGCGCCGCGGTTGTCCGAGGTGTTTCTCGACGCGCCGACGCGGCTCGACGACCTGATGTCGCGGCTACTCGCGACGAATCCGGCAGAGCGACCGACGAGCGCGGCGGAGGTCGCGACCGAGCTTCGTGAAATCGCCGAAGAGGTCGGGATCGGGCCGAGCAGCCGCCTCACGCGAAGCGGATCGCACGAAGCGATGCCGGTGAGCCTCGGAGCGCTCGGGCTGACGACGACTGGGAAGCACGGAGGGACGCGCCTCGTCACGTCGATCGTCGCGACGCATTTGCCGAAGGGGCACGCGCGGACGCGCCTTCTGACGCATTTGCGCGCGCGTGGCGCGGATGCGACAGAGCTCGGCGGCGACGCGATCGTCGCGCACCTCGGCGCGCGCAAGGCGCTCGGCGACGAAGCGGCACGCGCGCTCGATCTCGGGCTGCGGATCGCGCGCGTCAACGCGGCGGTCGGGATCGCGACGGGGAGAACGCGTGTAGATCGCACGCGTCCTCAAGGCGAGGTCGTCGATCGCGCGGCGGCGCTCGCGCGCGACGCGACGCGTGGTCAAGTGTTGGCCGACACCACCACGAGCGAGCTGTCGCGCGGGCGCTACGAGTTCCAAATGCGGAGCGACGGCGCGGCGGTGGTCGCGGGAGCGCTCCGCGGTCGGCGCGAGCAAATCGGCGGCGCGCCGTTCGTCGGACGCGAGGCCGAGCTCGCGCAGCTCATGGCCGCGTTCGAGCGCTGCGTCGACGACAAGACGCCGATCATCGTCACGGTCACGGGCGCACCCGGGATCGGAAAGACGCGACTTCGACGCGAAGCGCTCTCGCGCGTCGCATCGCATGCCGCCGCGCCGCGCATCGTTCTCGCGCGTTGCGAGCCGTTCGCGAAGAGCCACGCGCTCGGCGTCATCGCGGACATCGCGCGCGGGTTGTCGGGCGTCGTCAAAGGCGCGCCGTTCCAAGACGCGCTCGACGCGACTGACGTGCTCATCGCCGTCAGCGAAGCGACGTGCAGCGACGGCGCGCGCGATCTCGTCGCGCGCCTCATCGCGAACGAAGCGCTCCCCGAGCACGAAGACACACGCGGCGCGCGCGACGCGCTCTGGATCGCGCTCACCGACATGGCCGTCGGCATCGCGCGGCAAGCGCCGCTGGTCCTTGGGATCGAGGACGCGCAATGGGCGGACCAGGAGAGCCTCGCGTGGGTCGATCACTTGCTCGCGCGCGCGGGCGGCCGCGCGCTGTGGGTGCTCGCGACGACACGGCCGACGTTGTGGCGCGACGACAAGGATCGCTTCGAGGCGCGCGATCACGTCCGCGTCGAGTTGAGACCGCTCGCGCGAAAGACAGTGCGCGCGATCGCACAGGCGATGCTCGGAGAGCGCGCGAAGGGCGAAGCGGGCGAGGCAATGACCGAATCGATCGCGACGCAGGCGGCGGGTTCGCCGCTCTTCGCGGAGGAGCTCGCGCGCCTCGCGGCGCAAGGGCGCGACGCCGGGACCGCGCCGACGATCGAAGCGGCGATGCAGGTACATCTCGACGCGATCGACGACGCGAGCCGCGACGCTGCTGCGAGGCTCGCGGTGTTCGGGCTGGTCGGCTGGGACCTCGGGCTCGAAGCGCTCGGTATCCCGAACGCAGGCGAGCTGCTCCGCGATCTCGCGGCGTCCGAAATCCTCGTCGAGCAGGCGACGTCGCGCTTCGCGGGCACGCGCGAGTGGGGATTCAAGCACGCGCTCATGCGTGAGGTCGCGTATGCGTCGCTCGGCGAAGACGGCGTGCGTGAAGGACACGCGCGCGCGGGACATTGGCTCGCGAAGATGGGCGAAGACGACGCGACGGTCGCGCGCCACCTCGATCTCGGCGGCGAGAGCACGGCAGCGGCGGGGTTCCTCGAGAAGGCGGCGCGTCGCTCGCTCGCTGCAAATGCGCTCGCCGAGGCGGTCGAGCTCGCCGAGCGTGCGCTCGCGTTCGCGGAAGACAAGCCGACGCAGTTCGTCCGAGCGCAGCTGCTCGATCTCGCGTGGGATCGCCTCGACGCGCGCGCGGGCGAACGCGCGACAGCGGTCGGTGCGATGGAGGACGCGGTGTACGACTCGGCGAGCGAGATTCGCGCGCGCGGCTCTCGCGTTCGCTACGAAGATGCGTGCGGCGGCGACGCCGACACGAGCTCGCGCCTCGACGGCGTGCGCCGCGACGCGCAGACGGCCGGCCTCGCCGACGAAGAAGCGCGCTGCGCCGCCGCGCTCGCCTCACGCTACGCCTTCGCGGGAGAGCTCGACGCCGCGGCGGAAGTCGCCGACAGCCTCCTCTCGATCGCGCAACGGCACGGCATCGCGGGTGCGGCGGTCGACGCGTGGCAGACGCTCGCCGTCGTGCGCCAGGCGCGCGGCGAGGTTGGCGCCGCGCTCGAAGCACGTCGCTCGGCGGCGCGCGCCGCGAGCGACGCGAGCCTGAAGTCGCGCGAGGCGACGCTCACGATCAACGTCGGCTTCGCGCTCACGACCGTGGGTGCGCGCGCCGAGGCGCGCCTCGCGATCGACGCCGGTGTCGCGCTGGCGCAGGCGATCGGATCGCCGGGCGTCGAGCGCCACGGCAAGATGATCATGCTCTGCTGGGCGGCGACGTTCGGTGCCGACGCGCACCTCGACGCGCTCCTCGCCGAGCCACGCAGCCTCGCCGACGCCGCGCTCGGAGGAAGCTGGGTCCCGCACGATCGCGCGACCCTCGGCGTCCTCTTCTATCGCGGCGCTGAGCTCTTGCGCGAGCAGGACAAAGACCGTTCGGCCGGGGCGCGCACGCTCCTCAAGTCCGCCGCGCAGGGCTACCGCGCGACGAAGATGCTCGACGTGCTCACCGTCGCGCTCGGACTCTGGGCCGAAGCCGAGCGACGCTGCGGACAGCCCGAGCGCGCGCGCGAGCTCGCGAACGAAGCGGCGTCGCTGCTCGACGAAGGGTCGCCGAGCTTGCTCAACGAAGCGCCGATTTACCTCGCGCTCCACGACGCGTGCATAGAAATCGGCAAGCTCGAAGAGGCGCGCTCCGCGATCGCGCGCGGCATTCCGCGCCTCGTCACGCGCGTGCAGGGTCTCTCGGGGACGCCGTACGCGCGCGGCTTCCTCACGCTCCTCGCGCCGAACGCGGGACTCCTCGCCGCCGCCGAAGCGTACGGGCTCGTGCCGCGCGAAATTCAGGCGGTGCTCTGACATCATGGGCGTCATGCGCGCGTTCGTCTTCGTCATCCCGTTGGTCGTCGTTGCTGCGTGCGGAAGCGACGCGCGGTTCAACGCAAAATACGCGTCGGAGTACGCGCGCGGCGGAACGGTCTCGCTCTTCGGCGTCTTCAAGGATGGACGCATGAACCCGGAGCTCTCCGCGCAGCTCGGGCCGACGATCCTCCGCAAAGCCAAATGCGAACCGGCGTACAGCGTCGACTTCGTCGCACTCAAGAGCTCGCTCGCCGCGACCGTCGACGACTACATCCGTCACAACGGCGTCACCGACACGCTCCTCGCCGAGTTCGCGCCCGGCGCGAAGGGCGACGCGATCCTCGTCATCTCGATGTCCGGTCACGCGGCAGGACGCGTCGCCCCCACGACGACGACCACCACGACCCGGCAACAGATGCCCGGGAGCTCGCGCCGCGGAATGCCGTCACCGCAGTACGAGAGCAGCGTCGCGAGCACCGACCAGAGCGGGTTCGAGATGGCCGCGTCGCTCTACTCGGTGCGCCTTCGCAGGTCCGTCGCCCTGCTCACGATGGTGTACGACGGACGCGACGTCGACGCGGCGATGACGAAGTTCGGCGACCGCCTCGTCGAAGAGGCATTTCTCTCCGCGTGCGAGCCGTGGAACGCCGAGATCGTCGTCGACGAAGCGAAGATCAAGACGCTGAAGGAAGAGTAGTCCCGGGTGCGGGCGTCGGAACGAAGTAGCGCTTCAGTCGCAAGAAGTGCTGCTCGAAGCCGTGGTACGAGACGTACGCCAGCGCGAACGACGAGGCGATGATCGCGCCGACGTAGGCGAGGCCGATGCCGACCGGCGGATTCGCCCAGCCGAAGCGATCGCGCAGCGGCACGCCGATCAGCGAGCCGATCAGCGGATGGAAGACGTAGATGCCGTAGCTGTACTTTCCGAACGCGCGAAGCACCGGGTTCGACAAGAGTCGCCCCGCTCTGCCGCCGCCCGCGAGGTGATCGCCGACGGCGCCCGCGATCAGCGCCGCGAACGCGATGGCGAGCAAACTGTAGCCGACGGTTTGCGAGACGAACGAATGCCGCGCGTACGCCTTCGTGACGACGAGCCCGACGAGCAACAGCGCACCCGACGTCGCGAACAGCTTGCCGCGCAGACGTTGGAATCGCTCGCGCCCTCCCTCCATTCGGAGGAGCGCCGCGACGGAGCCGCCGAGCGCGAGCGCGTCCATGCGACAAACCGTGAACTGGTACGCCATGTCCGGGTTCGCGCCGACGGCGTGGAGCGCGACGCGAATCGCGAACGCGATCACCGCGAGCACCAACGTAACGCGCAGAAGACGCTGCGGCGTGCACACGCGAACGACGAGCGGCCACAGGAGATAGAACTGCTCTTCGACGGCGAGCGACCAGAAGTGCGGGAACGCGACGACGCCGTAGCCGAGCGGATCGGCCCAGTTCAAAGTGTACGTCCAGACGAAGATCTGGTTGTGGCTCTGCGCGACGATCGCCGCCGGCCCCGCGCCGAACATCGGCAGGATGACGAAGAACGCGATGAGCGTCGCGTAATAGAGCGGGAAGATCCGCACGACGCGCCGCCCCATGAACGCGCGGAAGTAGCTGGGCGAGCTCCGCGAATCGAGGAGGATGCCGCTGATCAAGTAGCCCGACAGAACGAAGAAGAGCTGGACGCCGATCCAGCCGGGGTTGAGCAAGATGGAGGCGAGGCGCGCGCCGCCGCTGACGGCGCCGTCGAACGGCGATGCGTTGTGTAAGACCACGAGCAAGATCGCGATCCCGCGCACGCCGTCGAGCGACGGGACCATCTCCGCCGATGGAGCGCCGTCGCGCGCGCGCGCGTCGTGGGATCCGTCCGAGGCGGCGTGCATCGCGCGGTCCTTCTATCGCACCGATGCGCGAGTGCAAGCCGTCTACGGATGCGCGACTACGGCACGGGCGTTCCGATGACCTCGAACGTGCGATCGCCGCTCGCCTCCGGGCACGTGAACGTCGCACGCCCCGTCGCGGCCGTGAACGTCACCGGCGCACCGTCGCAGAGGATCGAGTACGCGGTCGCGTAGTCGTTCGACATCGACACCTCGTGCGGCAGCCCCTTCGTCTGCGGCGTCGCGCGCCAGCGCACGAGCATGTGCCCAGGCGACGGCCGTTCGATCGCGACGAGATCGCCCGCGACCGCGCGCGGGTACGTGCGCGAGACGGTCTTCGCCGTGAGCGCGTGCTCGTTGTCGGCGGCGGAGTAGAAGCCCCAATCGCCGCGCCCGGAGAACTCCCAGATGGTGCTCGACGCGAGGTACTTGTCTTGGAGATCGAGCTCCGCCGAGAGCCACTTCGGGCCGCGCGCCGTCGCCTGACTGCAACCCAGCTCGGTCACGAAGAGCGGCGTGCCCCACGCGATCGCTTCGTCGTTCGCGGCCGTCATGCTCGGCGCGAGCACCGCCGGGTCTTCGGACTCCCATCCGTTCTGCGACGGGATCGAGAACTGCCCGGTGTAGATGTGCGGCGCGTAGCTCCCCGCACCGCGCTTCCACGGCTCGGCCGGAATTTGCGCCTTGTCGAACTGGTTTCGCGTCGCGGCCGGCTCGAAGAGGAGCGGCGCGTCGCGATCGATCGCGTGGATCGCGTCGGCGAGGTTTTGATGAAACGAATCGAGCGCGACCTGCTTGAGGACGACCGGCTCGTTGAACGCTTCGTACCCGAGAACCGCGCTGTCGCCGACGAAGCGCTTCGTCATCTGGAGGACGGCCGCGTTGAATGCATCCTGCAACAGTCTTCCGTCGGTCGCGGCGACGTTGTCGAAGAAGTTGTAACCGGCGCTGAGCGCAGGTCCCGTGAGCCTCCGACTGTCGTCGTACGGTCCGGAGAGGAGCATCGGTGGCGGAGGGACGATGGCCCAGAGCGGCGCGCCGTCTTCGCCGATCTCCTTCGAGTACGCGTCCTGGTGCATGTCGAGGAGCACGTAGAAATGATGTTGATGCGCGAGAAGAAGGATCGCCGCGATCTTGTCGAGGAACGCTTGGCTGTATTGTGCAGGCTTCGGCTCGAGCCCACTCCAGCTGAGCGGAAGTCGCAGCGCGTTGAGCCCGAGCGATTCGAAGCGCGCGGCGGCGTGCTCGTCGAAATCGTGGAACGTCTCGTTCGCCGTGCGCCCGTCGTCGAACGTCACGTCGAACGTCGGTGTCGCCTTCGCGTTGTAACCGCGGAAGAGGAGCTGGCGTCCGCGCCCGTCGCGAAAGACGCGTCCGTCGACGTGAACAGCATCGGGATCGGTTCGCGCGGCTCCGGTCGGGCCGGCGTCGACGGGCGGTGACGACGAGGACGACTTGCCGCACGCGGCTGCGAGCAGCGCGAAGAGTAGAGCGGTAGCCAGGCAGGAGCGGCGCACGCGCGGAGTATAGCCTCAGTACAAATCGAGCCACACCGGACCGAGGCCGAGGCGTTCGCGTCGCTCGCGTTCCCAACGCGCGATCCGCACGCTTGCGATCGTCGCCACGACCGCGAGAAGCAGCCCCGCGCAGATGTCGATGAGGTAGTGCCAACGCAAGAACATCGTCGCGAGCACCATCTGCGACGCGAAGAACGCCATGAAGGGCCACACGTATTTGAACGGGAGCGTCTTTCGGTGGCGAAACGCGAAGATCGCGAGGAACGTCGGCGCGCACGTGTGTAGCGACGGGAAGATGTCTTTGCGCGATCCGCCCACGTCTACGGCGCCGCGCACGAGCTTCCACCAAAGGTCGCCCTCGAGCGGATGCACGAACTGCCCCGCGAGGTATTGGTGCGGACCGAAGCCCGGCACGAGCATGTAGACGAGATGCGCCGTGCAGAAGATGAGGATGACGCCGAGGCCGAACTCGTTCAGCGCGACGGAGTTCTTTCGCGCGATGAAGGTGAACGGGAACGCGTGCAGTCCGATGAGGAAGAAGTAGCCGTAATAGAAGAACGAGAACCACTCGGTGGTTGCGGGCGTCACGAAGCGATCCCACGCGACGGCCGGCTCGTAGTGAAAGACCGCCATGTCGAACGCGAGGATGTCCGCGTCGATGACCCGCGTGCTCACCTCCGGCAAGATGAACGTGAGCTGGAAGAAGACTCCGAGGATCGCGCCCCACACGGTGAAGCGCATGAGGAGCGCGCCCAAGAAGCCGCGGATGACCTGCCCGCGAAGGAGGAGCAGCGAGACCACGGCGGCGACGAGGTCGAACGTCGCCCAACGAATGCACTTGTCGCGCTCCGGGCCGTTGCCTTGGACCACCGCGAAGAGGATCAGGACGCAGAAGCCGACGATGTACCAATCTTGAAACGCGAAGCGGCGGAGCACGTCGGTGATGCCGGTCACGCTCGCCGGACGGGTCAACGTCGTCGCGGGCGCAGGGGCCACCGGCGAGAGACGTCGCTCATGATCGGGTCGACGGTGCGCTTGCATCCAGTGAAGACAATAGTGACGTGGTCGCGACGCGCACGCATCGACTGAGTGCATAGAGCAATTACTCACGAAGGAGATGAGACGTGTCGTTCGCACAAGTGCGTAGCTCCGTATGCTGTTGGCCTCCGGATTTGCGCGGACTCGCACGCGCAATGCTATGAAACGCGGGTGACGACGCGCGCACGACGGAGACCTGAGCGAGCGGACGCGGGCGCCGCGCCGACAGCGCCGCGCGATCTCGACGTGGTGCGTTTCGACTCGCTCGACGGCGAGATGATGGTGATGGAGTTCCCGATCGACGAGACGACGGGCGGCGACGCGCTCACGCCGGCCGAGCACGCCGTGGTCGCGGCGATCGAAGCCGGAAAATCGAACGGGCAGATCGCGCGCGAGCGTGGGACGTCGGCGCGCACCGTCGCGAACCAAGTCGCGAGCCTCTTCCGAAAGTTGAACGTCGGATCGCGCGCAGAGCTCGTCGCCACGCGCGCCGTGTTGCGCGACGGGACGAGCAGCGAAAAGTGAGCGTTCGCCGGCGCGTGCCGAGCGGCGAAGTCGATCCGGTCGCGATCCTCGAGTCCGCGTACCGCGCCGGCGAAGGCGACGACGACGACGCGACGTGGCTCGCGCGCATCGTCGAGCTCGCGCGTCCGGCGCTCGACGAAGGGCTCGGCGCGGCCGGATTTTTTTACGACGTGTCGAATCCGAACGACATGCGCGTATGGGCGCCGGTCCTCCTCGGGACGCCGCCGGGCGCGATGGAAGCGCTCTACGCGCTCAACGCGAGCGCGCCGACGGATCTCGCGCGGCAGCTCTATCGACCGACCGCGATGTCGGCGACGTTGAGCGAGCGCTTCGGCATCGGGCGTCGCGTGCTCGACGAGCCGCTTCATCGCGAGCTCCTGGCACCGCTCGGCGTTCTCGACTTCGTCAGCGTCTCCGCGACCGATCCGTCCGGCGCAGGTTGCCTCATCGGCGCGCCGCTCCCCAGCCTCGCGCACGTCACGCGACGCGACGCCGCGCTCTGGAATCGGATCGCCGCGCACATCGCCGCGGGCTCGCGCTTGCGTCGCGTCCGCGCAAAGGCGAAATCGACGGACATCCCGCCCGCAGCCGAAGCGATCTTGTCGCCGTCGGGTCGGATCGAGCACGCCGAGGAGGTCGCGAAGAGTCGCGAGGCGCGTGACGCACTGCAGGCGGCGGCGCGCGACATGGATCGCGCGCGCGGTCGTCTGCGCCGAAGCGATCCCACCGAAGCGCTCGGCATATGGACGGCGCTCGTGTCGGGCCGCTGGACGCTCGTCGACCATTTCGATCACGACGGCCGCCGCTACGTCGTCGCGCGGAAAAACGATCCCGACGTCACGCCGTCCGCCGACGTCCTCACGCGACGCGAGCGCCAGGTGGTCGCGTACGCCGCGATGGGGCAGTCGAACAAGCTCATCGCGTACACGCTCGGCCTCTCTCCGTCGACGGTCGCGATGCACCTGTCGAACGCGGCGACGAAGCTCGGCGTCAAATCGCGCGTCGCCCTCATCCAGGCGTTTCGCTCGAAGGAGTGACTTGTCCGGGCGCGGCGGCCCGATTTCTACTAGAACCGCTGTCTCCAATGCTCTTCGGTCTCCCGCCGATCCATGCGGACTACAACGACTACACGTCGCGCGCGGCGCTCGTGCAGGGCTACAACACGAACGTGTACCAGTCGGTGGACGCATCGGATCCCGCGCTGGCGCATCGCAACCCGTCGCTCTTCACCGGCGTCGACGGCATGGTGCAAGTCCGCGTCAACGGTCGCGACGCCGACAAGCACGACTTTCGTTTGGGCGGGCGTGCGCAGCACTACTACGCGAAGAACCAGGAGGACGACGGATCGGTCTACGGCGCGTGGTTCAGCAAGTTCGCGGTCTCGCCGCGCACGAACATGATCCTGGGCGCCGCTGCGACGGTCACGTCGCTCAACTCGTCGCACATCTCGGACGGGACGCTCTTCCTCATCGATCCGACGACGCTGCGCCGCACCTACTGGATCACGACGACCGACGCGACCGTCATTCGCGAGCTCGCGCCGACGTGGACGCTCTACCAACGCTTCGGGATCATCACGTCCGGGACGCTCGAACAGGCACCGGTCGTCATCGGGACCGCGTCTGTCTCCGTCCCCCCCGGCCTCAACTACGTAGTGCCCGAGAGCGAAACGACGCTCGCGAAAAAATTCACGCCGCGCGCGACCGGCGAGCTCCGATTGCTGCTGAAGGACACCTACAGCGCGTTCACGGTCGACATCTCGAAGGCGGACTTGCCGTTGCTCCCTCCGGAGCACTTCCTGACGGGAACGATCCAGGCGGCGCACGTCTACGAGATCACTCCGCGCGTCGTGAACAGGGTGTACGCGGGCGGGACGGTCGCGTCGCCTCCGCCACAAGATGCGGACAAGAAGCTCGTCATCGCGCCTTCGTTCGGCGACTCGCTCTTCTACACACGCGAGACTTGGTACGCGGCGATGACCGCCGGCTACCAGTACGGAACGCTCAGCCCACGCATTGGCGCGGGACCTTCGGCGACGGTCCAAGCGGTCCTCGTCGGCATCCCCTACCCCGTCGGTCATTGGCGCAACCTCGGGCTCCTCTCGGCTTTGGCGGGGGGGCGTTCGATCATCTCGGCCGGCAGCGGCCCTTCGACGACGTACGACACCGCCACGGCGTCCGCGCAGGTTCGTTACGCGCTCAACACGTGGCTCGGGATCACCGCGGGCTACGACTTCAGGTACGCCCTGCTCGACCGACCCGCGGCGGTCGGAGCGGTGCCGTCGCTCCCGCTCATTCGGCACATCATGTTCCTCGGAGTCTCCGGGTACTGGTCGACCGATCCGACCGAGCCGCCGCTGAACACGTTCCAGGCGCCGGTCACGCCGCCGGGTTGAGTCGCGGCGATGCCGAGACTCGCGATGGCCGGGCTCGAGGTCGAGACGTTCGGCGACGAGCTGGAGCGCGACGCGCCCGTCATCGTGTTGCTCCACGGTTACGACGGATTCCCTTCCGACTTGTCGCCGTTCGCCGCGTCGCTCTCGTTGCCGGCGCGTTTCATTTTTCCTGCGGGTCTCGTCGCGCTCGACGCGAGCGATCGCGGCGGTCGCGCGTGGTGGCGCATCGACGCGGCGGCGCGCGCGGAAGCGGTCGCGCGAGGCGAGCGTCGCGATCTGTCACCGACGAGCCCAGCCGGGCTCCCCGCGGCGCGCGCCGCGCTGATCGCGCTCCTCGATCACGTCGAGGATGCGTACGCGCCGCGCGCGCTCGTCGTCGGAGGCTTTTCGCAGGGGGCGATTCTCGCGTGCGACACCGCGCTGCGGACGTCGCGCAAGCTCGATGGATTGGTGATGATGTCGGGTGCGCGTGTGACCGCGACCGAGTGGGCACCGCTGCTCGCGGGGAGGCGTGGGCTGCCGACCTTCGTGAGCCATGGTCGCAGCGACGCAGACCTTGCGTTCGACGTGGCCGAGACGCTCGCGAGCGATCTCGATCGAGCCGGCGTCGTGGTCACGTGGCTCCCGTTCGACGGCGGACACGAGACGCCACTCGTCGTGTTGCGTGCGCTGAAGCGCTTCTTGTCCGCGAGGATCACGCCGACGCTATGACGCTCCGTCACCGCCCCGAAGGCGTCGTTGCGCGCGCGCGAGTTGCCGCGTCACCGAATCGGTCACGAGCCCGGTGAAACAAGACACGGCGGGCAAGGGATCGTCGATCGACGCGACTGGCCCCTTCGCACCCCACAAAGATCCCAACCACGCGCCGAGAGTGATCTCGTCGTTTCGATAGAGCCGAAAGAAGTTTGCGACGTCGTGGTAGAGGTCGACGCAGATCTCGTCGTCGAGGTAACGAGTGATCGGCGCGCTGTCGACACCGAGCGCGTCGTCGTAGGCAAGGCGACAAATGTTCACGCCGCACGTCGCCGCGAACTCGACGTGCTTCCATGCGCGCGCGTTCACTTCGATGACCTTGAGTCGGCCGTCGCGTGGATCGAGCTTGAGCTCGGCGCTGAGCATGCCGCGCACCGGCTTCAGGGCGAGGACGATCCGATCGACGATCGCGCACGCGTCCCGCGCAATCGCGGAGTCGGCCGGAATGCTCCGGAGGCAGCTGCTGTTCGCGAAGTCCGAATGCATCCGAAGGCGCTGGCGAGAAAAGCGCGTGAGCGTTCGGCCGTTCCGATCGACGAAGGTGTCGACGTAGTAGTGGTTCGTGGGCGGTCCGGGAATGTAGTCCTGGAGCACGACCTTCAGGCCCGTCGGCTCGATCGAAGCGAACCGCGCGATCGCGTCCGCGCGCGACGCGACCCGGAACGCCTTCACTTGGAAGCGCGCCGAGAAGGCCTGCGAGTCGCGCGGCTTGAGGAACGCGTTCGCGTACGCGGAGGCGGGCAACGCTTCGAGGTCCGCGCTCGTCTCGATGACCGTCGTGCTCGGGTGACCGATGCCGTGCTCGGCCATCAACGCAGCGAACTTCAGTTTGTCGGCGAGGAGATCGAGGTTCGCCGCACGCGCGATGCTCGTCGGAAAACGCGAGGCGAGCGCCGGGTCGAGCCCCGCCACCGTACGCACCCACGAGTCGGAGCACGGGAGCAGCACCATTTTCTCGACGTCGAGCCGTCCGAGCGCCGCGCCGAGCTCCTTCGGACCCGAGAACTCGGTCAGCCCGGTCGGGACGACGTTCGCCCACCGTGAGGTCGTCGCGAAATCGACGCGGTCCGCCGCCAAATACGTGGGAATCCGCTCACGGCCGAGGCTTCGAATCACGCCGAGCGCCGTGATTCCTGATCCGAGAACGAGGGCGGGCGTGGTGCCTAGTGGGGGCGACGGGCGTAGCTTGAGCCGCATGTCTCCTCGGTCCCCCCGAGGTCGAAAAATCGAACCTTCGTTACTAACAAGCAACGCTCGAGTGTGCCAGAAAGAGACGCTCGCGGGGCATTCGTGTAGGGTGCGCCGTGCTTTTTTCTCCATCGAGCAGCGCGCGTAGCGCTCGCAACGATCGACCATGAACGTGATGCAGACGGAGTCTTCGGCAGCCACGGTTTCGCATCGAAACGCGACGCCGATCTATTTCGGCGATCCCTCGACGCGGGCGTTCGGATTTTATCTCGCGCCGCACGCCGCGAAGAGGCGCGCCTGCGGCGTCGTCGTCTGCGGGCCGATCGGGTACGAGAGCCTCTGCGCGTACCGCGGAATGCGTCACACCGCCGCGCGACTCGCGGCCGCCGGTTTCCCGACGTTGCGATTCGATTACCACGGCACCGGTGACTCCGCGGGATCGGACCGCGATCCCGAGCGCGTGCGCGCGTGGCTCGACACCATTCACGCGGCGGTCGACGAGCTCGTCGCGCGGAGCGGCGTCACGGACGTTTGTTTGTTCGGCGTGCGCCTCGGCGCGACGTTGGCGGCGATCGCGGGGAGCGAGCGCGGGCGCGCGACGAGCCTCGTCCTCTGGGCGCCGTGCGCGAAAGGGCGAGCGTACGTGCGCGGCCTCAAGGCGCTCGCCAACATGGCGTCCGACGAACGCTCGCTCACGCGCGGCGCGGGCGTGACCGGCGATCCCGACGACGTCGACGCCGCGGGGCACGTCCTCACCGCCGAGACGTGCGCGGCGATCTCCAAGCTCGATCTGACCGCGCTCACGGCAAAGCCCGCCGCGCACGCGCTCGTCGTCGGACGCGACGACATCGAAGGCGACGAGCCGCTCGTTCGCAGCTTCGAGAAGCTCGGCGTCGCGACCACGCTCATCCGTCCGCCCGGATTTCTCGGGATGATGGCCGAGCCGCACAAGACCGAGGTGCCGGACGTCGCGCTCTCGGAGATCGAGGCATGGCTCGGCGCGCTCCACGGCCCGGCGACCACGTCGCGGCGCGACGTGCCTGTCGCGGAAGCTCCCGTTCTCGATCTGACGGCGACGACGACGGCTCCGCACGCGCGCCCGTCGCCTGATCCCCCCGTCGCGATTCGCGAGGCGCCGTTCGCGTTCGGAAAAGGGAACCGACTCTTCGGGATCCTCGCCGAGCCGAAGGACCCCCCTCCGGGCGGGTCACGCCCAGCGATCGTGCTCTTGAACTCCGGTTCGGTTCACCGCATCGCGCTCAATCGCATGAACGTGACACTCGCGCGCACGTGGGCCGCGCTCGGCTTTCGCGTGCTGCGCATGGACATCGGCGGCATCGGCGACAGCGAGCACGCGCCGGGCTACGACGAGAACGTCACGTACTCGAAGTTCGCGATCGAGGACGTCGAGCTCGCGATGCGCGCGATGCGCGACAAGACGGGCGCGGATCGCTTCGTCCTCGGCGGCCTCTGCTCGGGCGCGTACATGACGTTCCAGACCGCGCTTCGCGGCGGGCCCGTCGTCGGCGCACTCATCATCAATCCGCTTACGTTCTACTGGAACGAAGGCGATTCGCTCGATGTCTCCACGTCGAAGACGGTCAGCGACGCGAAGCACTACGAGGGCTCGCTCACGCGTATCGACAGCTGGAAGCGGCTCCTCCGCGGCGACGTCGATCTGCGACGCGTCTTCGGCGTCGCAAAGAAGCGCGTCGCGATGATCGGCACCGCGCGGATGAAGCGCGCGCTCGCGGCGGTCGGCGTCGGCAAAGACGAGCAGGAGAACGTCTCGCGCGACTTGAAGAAGATCGCGTCGCGCGGGATCGACGCGCTGCTCGTGTTCAGCGCGGGAGATCCCGGCCTCGACTACCTCGATCTCCACGCGAAGGCGGCGCTCGCGACCCTCCGAAAATCGGATCGCTTCCGCTTCGAGATCGTCGACGGCGCGGATCATACCTTCACCCCCCTCGCGACTCAGAACACCCTGCACGAGATGCTGACGGCGCACGTTCGCAGCCGTTTCGGAGGTACGCTGAAGGGCGAATGAACCAAACCTTGCTCGCACGAGTGATGGACCGCGCAAAGTTGCCGTCGCTCCTCCTCGGCCTGCGCGCGAAGGGGGGCTCGCCGTGGTTCTCGGTGCTCACGTACCACCGCGCCGCGCACCCGGAAGCGAACGACGAGCTCGACCCCGGCACGATCGACGTGACGCCCGAAGCGTTCGACCGGCACGTGACGTACATGAAGCGCTGGTTCGACATTGTCGGCATGGACGACTTCTTCGCGTTTCGGCGCGGAGGAACGCTGCCGAAAAATCCGCTGCTCATCACGTTCGACGACGGATACAAGGACAACCACGACACCGTCCTGCCGATCCTCCAGAAGCACGGCGTGAAGGCGACGTTCTTCATCGCGACGCATTACCTGAGCGAGCGGCGGCTCTTTTGGTGGGACAAGATCGCGCTCTACATCAGCCGCTCGAAGCGCGCATCGATGGTCCTCGAGTATCCGTCGCACCGCACGTTCTCGCTCGCGGACGACAAGGCGAAGGCGAAGACGCGGGGGCACCTACTTCGCATCGTCAAAGATTGCTACGGGCTCGATCTCGATCGTTTCCTCGCCGAGCTCGCGTCCGCCGCGGGCGTCACGTTCACGCGGGACGAAGAGCGCGCGATGACGGACAAGCTCTTGATGACGTGGGATCACGTTCGCGCGCTGCGAAGCGCGGGGATGGACGTGCAGTCGCACACGAGCACGCATCGCGTCTTGCAAACGATCGACGAGGCTACGATCGAACGCGAGCTCGTCGAGTCGCGCGCGGTCCTCGAGGGGGTGCTCGGCGAGCCGGTCCGCGCGATTTCGTACCCCGTCGGAAAATCGCTGAGCCTGTCGCCGGCGATCCGGACCGCGGTGAAGAAGGCCGGCTACGAGCTCGGATTTTCGAATGCGTCGGGGACGAATCACCGCTGGGATTTCGACCCGCTCGATGCGCGACGCCTCGCGATCGACATCGACGACAGCGACGCCTACTTTCACGCGATGCTTGCGATGCCGTACATCGTCTCGCGCGTGAACCTCGCGCCGTAGCGGGTCGTTTTCGCTGTGCTAAGGTCGCGCGCATGACGCTCAAGATCGGCATCGTCGGCTGCGGAAAAATCGCAGACGGGCATGTCGAAGAAATCCAAAAGATGCCCGAGCTCGCGTCCGTCGTGGGCGTGTGCGACAAAGAACCGATCATGGCGGAGCAGATCGCCATGCGGTACGGGCTCGACTACCACACCGACAACATCGAGCGGCTCCTCGCCGAGAGAAAGCCCGACGTCGTCCACATCACCACCCCGCCCGGCTCGCACCTTCCGCTCGCGAAGATGTGCATCGACGCCGGCGCGCACGTCTACGTCGAGAAGCCGATGACGTTGTCCCTCAAGGACACGAGGGCGCTCATCGACTACGCCGAGAAGGCGAAGAAGAAAGTCACGATTGGGTACAACTACCTCTTCGATCCGGCGGCGCTCGAAGTCGCCGAGCTCGTTCGCTCGGGCACGCTCGGAGACATCGTGCACGTCGAGAGCATGTACGGCTACGGGCTCTCCGGACCGTACGGCTCCGCGATCCTCGCCGATCCGAATCATTGGGTGCTCAAGCTCCCGGGGCAGCTCTTTCACAACAACATCGATCACCTCCTCTGCCGCACGCTCCAGTTCGTCGCCGAGGACACGCCGACGGTGAACGCGTACGCGTACGTGCGCCGTCCGCCGAAGTTCGGCGACGCGCGCGACCAGATGCCCGACGAGCTGCGCCTCTTCATTCACGGCGCGAAGACGAGCGTCTACGGCACCTTCTCGTCGCACATTCGGCCGGCGGGGCAGACGATGCGCGTGTACGGCACGAAGAACATCGCGCACGTCGACTACAACGCGCGCACGGTCACGCTCGAGCCGAACGGATCGCTCCCGAGCGCGATCGGTCGCGTGATGCCCGCGTTCGACAACGCGATGCGCTTCGCGAAGGCGGGCGTGAAGAACGTCAGCAAGTTCGCGGCGTCGGATTTTCACTTCTTCACGAGCATCAACAATTTGTTCCGCGCCTTCTACGCGAGCATCTCGCACGACGCGCCGCTGCCGATCAGCTACCGCGACATGATTCGCGTCTCGGCGACGCTCGACGAGATCTTCCGGCAGATTCGACGCCCGGAGGAGGCTGCAAAATGAAGGTCCTCGTCACAGGCTCTACCGGCTTCCTCGGGGCGTCGGTCGTCGAGCGCCTGCTCGTTCGCGGCGAGAAGGATCTGCGTCTGCTCGTGCGGACGGGGAGCAAGCGCGCGCGACTCGACGCCGTGCTCCGCAAGTATCCGGATGCGAAGGTCGACGTCTTCGTCGGGAGCCTCGCGTCGGTCGAAGCGTCGGCCGAAGCGCTCGACGGTTGCGAAGTGGTCTACCACCTCGCCGCTGCGCTCGGCGGCGCGCCCGCCGACATGTTCCTCAACACAGTCGTGACCACGCGCAACCTGATGGAGGCGATGGTCGCGAAGAAGAACAACGGGCACTCGCCCAAGCTCGTCCTCGTCAGCTCGTTCGGCGTCTACGGCGTGGCCGACCAGCCGCGCGGCGCGATGGTCGACGAGAACATGCCGCTCGAGACGCACCTCGAACGACGCGACACGTATTCGCAGGCCAAGCTGCGGCAAGAGCAGCTCGCGTGGGAGTACAACAAGAAGCACGGCATTCCGCTCGTCGTGCTGCGGCCCGGCGTCATCTACGGTCCGGCCGGCGGCGCGTTCTCGGCGCGCGTGGGGCTCAGCCTGTTCGGCGTGTTCTTGCACCTCGGCGGAAAGAACGAGCTGCCGCTCACGTACGTCGACAACTGCGCCGACGCGATCGTCGTCGCGGGGCAGTCGAAGCGCGCCGAGGGGCAGATCTACAACGTGGTCGACGACGATCTCGTCACGTCGTCGCAGTACCTCGCGATGTACCAGAAGAACGTCAAGCGCCTGAAGGCGGTGCGCGTACCGTATCCGGCGCTCGTCGCGATCTCCGATTTGGTGTCGCGCTACCACGCGTACTCCAAGGGGCAGCTCCCGGCGATCTTCTCGCCGTACAAGTCGAAGACGACCTGGGGCGGCAATCGCTTCGACAACGCAAAGCTGAAATCGATCGGATGGACTCCGATCGTGTCGACGGCCGACGGGCTCGCGCGCGCGTTCGAAGACTTGAAATCGCGCGAAGCTCGCGCGGGCTGAACGTCGCGTCAGCGGCGCGCGCCGGATTTTCCCGCGTAGAGCGCGAGGTAGGCGTCGGTCATTCGTTCGAGCGAGAAGCGCTCGTGGGCGTACGCGCGTGCGGCGTCGCCGCGTCGCCTGCGGAGATCCACGTCGTCGCGGAGGCGCGCGTACTCCGCGGTGAGCGCGGCCGCGTCGCCGGCGTCGACGAGCGCGCCGACCATCTCCGGGACGATGCTCGCGAGCGCGCCGACGCGCGTGGCGACGACGGGGAGCGCGCACGACATCGCCTCGGCGATCGCGAGCGGCAGGCCCTCGGTGTCGGACGTGAGCGTGAAGGCGTCCATCGCCGAGAGATGCGCCGGGATGTCCGCGCGCGCGCCGGCGAGCGTGACGTAACGCGCGAGCCCTTCGGGGATCGCGGCTTCGACGTCCTTTCGCGATTGGCCTTCGCCGACGAGGAGGAGGCGCGTCTTCTCGCCGAGGAGCGGCGCCATCGCACGCACGAGGAGCGGGTAGTTCTTCTCGGGGACGAGCCGCCCGACCGACCCGACGACGAACGCGTCCGCGGGAATGCCATGCTCCGCGCGAACGCGCGCGCGCTCCGTCGCGTTCGGCTGGAATTGATCGAGCGGGATGCCGTTCGGGATCACGCGAAGCACGCGCGCGGGGACGTGCTCTCTCGTGCGCGCGACCTCCGCGGTCTCTTCGGACACCGCGACGAACGCCGTCAAGAACTGGACGTTCAGTCGCGCGAACCGCCCTGCCTTCGCGCCGAATCCGCTCTCGCCGTGCTTGGTGTGGACGACGTGCTTCACGCCGACGAGCCGCGCCGTCGTCGCGCCGTAAATGAACGGCGCCTGGTTGTGGGTGTGCACCGCGTCGGGCTTCAGCGCGCGAAGCCGCTCGGCCATCCGCAAGACGACGAGCGCGCTCGCACGCCGCTCGCGGGTCACGTCGTAGACGGGAATGCCGCCGAACTCGCCGCGGAGCGCGCCGCCGGGAGAGAGCGAAATCACGCTCACCTCGTGCCCGCGCCGAACGAGCTCGCGCGACAAATTCAGGATCAGCCGCTCTTGCCCGCCGATGTTCAGCGTCAGCACCACGTGCACGATGCGCATCCGGCCGCATGGTAGTCCGTTTCCGTTTGCGATCGCGTGCCTCTTGGCTACCTTACGCGCCAAATGCGCCTAGTCACTTTTGGAGTCGGATACGTCGGGCTGGTCACGGGCACCGGGATGAGCGAGCTCGGGCACGACGTCATGTGCGTCGACATCGATCCCGAGCGCGTAAAGGCGCTCAAGAACGGAGTCATCCCGATCTACGAGCCCGGCCTGACCGATCTCGTAAAGCGCAACGAGCGCGGCGGGCGTCTCCATTTCTCGACCGACGTCGAAGCTCCGTACGACGAGGCCGACGTCTACTTCATCGCCGTAGGCACGCCGCAAGGCGAGAGCGGCGCGGCGGACATCAGCGCCGTGCTCACCGTGGCCGATCGCATCGCGAAGATCGCGAAGAAGCCGGCGCTCGTCGCGATGAAGAGCACCGTGCCGGTCGGGACGTGCGACGCCGTGCAAGAGCGCCTCGCCGTGTCGAAGGTCTCGCTCGAGGTCGTGTCGAACCCCGAGTTCCTGAAGGAAGGGACCGCGGTCCAGGACTTCTTCCGTCCGGATCGCATCGTCCTCGGAGCGCGCAGCGAAGGCGCGCGGCAAGCAATGCGCGATCTCTACGCGCCGCTGCAGCTCTCGGGCGAGCGCGTCGTCGTGACCGATCCGCGATCGAGCGAGCTCATCAAGTACGCGTCCAACACGATGCTCGCGATCCGCGTCTCGTTCATGAACGAGCTGTCGCGGCTGTGCCACGCGACGGGCGCCGACATCCACTCGGTGCGCCTCGGGATGGGCTCGGACACGCGCATCGGCAAGCGATTCCTGTACGCCGGTCCCGGCTACGGCGGCTCGTGCTTCCCCAAGGACGTGCAGGCGCTGAGCGCGCTCGGAAAGAAGAACGGCGTCGAGATGCGGCTCGCCGAGGCGGCGCACATCGCGAACGAAGAGCAGGCCGTCTTCCTCGCCAAGCTCGTCGGCGAAGCGTGCGGCACGCTCGAAGGCAAGACCGTTGCGCTCTGGGGCCTCGCGTTCAAGCCAGAGACCGACGACATCCGCGAGTCGCCCGCGCTCAAGCTCACGAAGGCGCTCCTCGATCGCGGCGCGCGCGTGACGGGGCACGATCCCGAGGCGGGCCCGAATTTCAGCGTCGCCATGAAGGCGGCGGGAGATCGTGTGAAGATCACACAGAGCGACTACGACGCGATCGACGGATGCGATGCGCTCGTGCTCCTCACCGAGTGGCGCAGCTACCTCGCGCCCAACTTCGCCGAGATCAAAAAGCGCATGCGCAAGTCCGCCGACGGCAAGGCGCCGCCGGTCGTCGACGCGCGCAACGTCTGGCGTCCGGCCGACGTGACCAAGGCCGGGCTCAGCTACCACGGCATCGGCGTCGCGGCTCACCCCGCGCGCTGATCGAAATCAGCGGCGAGCGCGCTCGTCGAAGATCGCTTGGAAGCGATCGACGATCATCTGGCCCGACACGGCGGGGCTGATGTGGCGCGCGTCGGACTTGGCCGGATCGACCGTCGGCGGATTCTCGAGCAGCTCGGTCATCGCGCGCGCGAGGCCAGGGACATCGCCCGGCTCGACGAGGCGGCTGACGTCCGGCTTCGCGATCTCCGGAACGCCGCCGACCCTGGTCGCGACGTACGGTCGGCCGCAGAGCTCGACCTCGCGGAGCACGTTGGGGATCCCTTCGGAGTAGCTGGGGAGCGCGAGGAAATCGCAGGCGCGGTACCAATCGCCGAGCGCGTCGTGCGCGCACGATCCGTGGAACGTCACGCTCGAACCGAGGCCGAGCGCGGCGACGAGCGCTTCCATCGCCGGGCGATCCTTTCCCTGGCCGACGACGCGGCAATGAAACGCGCGACCGTCTTTCTTCAGGACGGCGCACGCCTCGATGAGCGCTTTGATCCCCTTCGTCACGAGGACGTTGCCCACGTAGAGGATCGTCTTCTCGGATGCATCGATGCCTAGCTTCTTTCGCGCGGCGTCTTTGTCGCCGGGGCAAAAGATTTCTTTGTCGACCCCCTCGGGCACGACGCTGACTTTGCGCGCGTCGACGCCGAGCTCGACGACGTGCTTCGCGAGATCCTCGCCCACCGCGACGACACCGTCGGCGCCGGAGAGCGCGTCGCGGATCATCTCGCGCCGGCGCTCGTTCTTCGTGGCGACGAGCACGTCGGAGCCGATGACCTTGATGATGACGGGCACGCCCAATTCACGTGCAATCTGCACGGAGGCCCAACCATCCGGATGCGCCCAGCAACTGAAGATCGCCGTCGGCTTCAGCTCGGCGACGACGCGCCGCACCGTGCGCCGGATGCTCCACAAGTATTGCTGACCGAAGCGATGGTGGAAGACGCGCGGCAAGAAGAAGACGGTCGGGTGGTAGACGCGGAGGCCACCGAACGACGTGTGATCGCGCACCGGCAGACGACCAAGACGAAGATCGCTCACCTCCTCGGGCCACGGCACGGGCACGATCACGCGCACCTCGTGATGCTTCGCGATGGCCTGCGCCTGGACCAAGTTGTACGTCGCCACCGTCGGCTGCGCGGGGCGCGGGAATCGATTTGTGATGACGAGGATGCGCATGGAATCGGGGCGTCGTGCTCGAGGAAAACGAACGCGCCGAGATAAGTATCACGTGCTACGTCGTGCGCATGGGTACCCGCTTGGTCGCCTTGTCGTTGGCGTTCGTCTCCGCGTGCAGCGGGCGCGCGTGCTTCAAGGAGAACTTCGGCGGCCCGCCCGACGTGGCCGGCGGCGACGCGGGAACGCCGCTCATGGCGAGCGCAGTCCCGACCTCGACCTCGACGTCGACCCCGACCTCGACCTCGACCTCGACCTCGACCTCGACGGCAGCGCTCGGCCCGACCGACTGCGAGCATCGCGGCGCCGGCATGGACTACACGGTCGGTCCCGGAAAAAAATACGCGACGATCGGCGACGTCCCGTTCGAGAAGCTCAAGGCTGGCGACACGGTGCGCATCTTCTGGCGGACCGCACCGTACCGCGAAAAAATGATGATCGGCGGCGTCGGCACCGCAGAGCAGCCGATCCGCGTCTGCGGCGTGCCCGGACCGAAGGGCGAGCTCCCGGTGATCGACGGGGAGAACGCGACCACGCGCAAAGAGCTTCTTTTCCCGTACGACGGGCATCAAGTGCGTGGCCTCGTCACGATCGGACACAAGAACGGCGATCCGCCCGAGATCGCGCCGAAGCACATCGTCGTCGAGGGCCTCGACATCCGAAACGGGACACCACCGTTCACGTTCACCGATCGCTCGGGCAACGTGAAGGCGTACTCCGCGAACGCTTCCGGGATCTTCGTGCAGCGCGCGCAGCACGTCACGATTCGCGGGTGCACGGTCACGAACAACAACAACGGCATCTACGTCGGGACGACCGGCGGCGCCGAGCTGACGCAGGACGTGCTCATCGAGAAGAACCACGTCTACGGAAACGGCAGCACGACGACGTACTACATGCACAACGTCTACAACGAGGCGTCGAACGTCACCTACCAGTACAACTACTTCGGCTCGCCGCGCTTCGGGGTCGACGGCGTGCAGGGCGCGAACATCAAGGAACGCTCGGCGGGGGTCGTCATTCGCTACAACTGGATCGAGGACGGCGCGCATCTGCTCGACCTCGTCGACGCGCAAGAGGCGAAGGACTCGACGGTCAAGATGCCGACGTTTCACACGACGTACGTCTACGGCAACGTCCTCGTGCGCGCGAAATCTCTCGGCTCGATCGTGCACTACGGCGGCGACAGCGGCGCACTCGGCGACTACCGAAAGGGGACGCTCTTCTTCTACGACAACACGGTCGTCGTGAAGAACAGCGACTACGCGGACTGGTCGTGGACGGGCGTGTTCGAGATCTCGACGAACGACGAGCGGCTCGACGCGCGCAACAACATCTTCTACAGCACCGTCGCTCCGGCGCAGAACCGCGGCATCGCGATGCTCGCGCCGCGCGACCAGAACGTGTCGGGCATCGCATCGTTCGCGGGCAATTGGGTGACGGACGACTGGGTGCCTCATACGCCGAAGGGGGGCAGGAACGCGATCGTCGCCGAGCTCAAAGGATTCGAGGCATCCAAGCGCGGGACGAACCCCGGCTTCGTCGACGCGGCGGCGGGCGCGTACGAGCTCACGAAGGGCGCCGCGGCGCGAGGCGTCGGCGTGCCGCTTCCGGCCGACTATGTTCCGCCGGAGCACATCGTCCGTCAGCAATACGCGCGGCATCAAGCGGGCCGGCCGCGCGTGCTCGCTGCTCCTCCGACCGCGGGCGCGTTCGAGGACTGATCGTCGTCAGCGCTTTGCTTCGCGTCGTCGTCGGAAGACGAGCCAGATGCCGATGGCGAGCGCTACAGCGATCGCCGCGCCGAGCTTCACGCGCCGCGCCGACGGATGTTTGTGCGTCGCGCTTCGTCCGTCACCGTTCGTCATCGCGGCCGGGCTGACGACGCCGAAGCTCGGCTTCGCGCCGATCCCTTCGCCGCCGTTCGTTCCGCGCGGCACGAGATCGAGCAGCGCTTTGCGTGCATCGAAGAAGGCCTTGCCGCCGTCGCTCCACGCTGGACGATCGCCCGCCGTTGCGGCGCTGAATGCGCGCGGTACGAGCGCCATCGCGATCGCCTCGGCCTTCGCCGCGTTCGCCGCGTGCGCGAGTTGGTAGTACCCCGCGTCCTCGATGCCGCGTCGCCAGCCCTTCATTCGGATCGATGCCACGACGCCGACCATGCCGATCGAATGCTCGGCGAACACGTCGACCTGCTTGCCCGGATAGACGAGGACGCCGCCGCCCATGACGTAGTCGTCGTCTTGGTTATGGAACGTCTCGGCGGTGACGAACGGATCGCACGGTCCCTTGCCTCCGCGGTTGTCGTCGTACCAAAACGTCGCCTCCCACTGAAACCACCGCGCGACGTCGTACATCCCCGCGAGCCATCCGTTGACCCGCGGGCTGATCGCCGGCACGTCGATGGAGAATGCGCCCGCGAACGGCTCGCGTCCGTTATAGACCCACACCTCGCGCCCCATCGCGCGCGCGGCGGCGACCGTCGATGGATCGAACGTGTCCGCGACGATCGGTAGGTCGATGCTCCGCGCGGTCGGATCCTCGCTGCACGTCGCGCCGACGCGAATGCGCTTCACGTTCGCGTTGCGCGAGCTCGCGATGAGCTTCTTCCACTCGTCGCCATACGGGCTCTCGCACACCTCGTCGATCGCGTAGACGAACGCATCGGTCGTCGCGAAGAGCGATTTCTCTGCCACGAGGTCCGCGATGCCTTCGACGATCGCGAGCTTCGATGCATCCGGTGCGCGGAAGACGCCGTACGTCCCGAGGGCGAGAACCCCGTCGCCCATCGCCTCGGCCGGCCCCTCGTAGCCATGCGCTGCGGTGTAAAACGATCCGTCGAGCGCGCCGAGCCTGTGCGTCACGTCGTCGGTGGAGATCGCGCCGTGAAGCGGAGAGAGGCGATGCCGATGGAAGAGCCGCCATAGCTGCTCCTCGGCGGCGTCACCGCCTCGCATGCGCCGATCGAGCTCGAGGCGATCGTAGTAGACCATCGTGCGCACCGGTCGATCGGGGAGCGTGACGTCGACGACGTCGAGCTCGACGGCGAGCGATGCGATCGTCGTTGCGCCCGCCTTCACCACGACCGCGCCTTTGTAGAGCCCCGCGACTTGCGTCTTCGGCACCGTGACGTCGATCCAGACGATCCCGTTCGAGCGCGGCGCGATCTTCATCGGATACGGCGCCCACGCCGGCGCGACCTCGACGGGGACGAGCGCGTCCGGGACCATCCCGAGCCATCGCTCCGCGGGCGGACCCGAGCCCTTGGTCCAGTCGAGCGACTCCCCGGGGATTTTGCCGCCCGAGACGCGCTTGATCTCGACGAAGTGCTCGACGAAGCGCTCGATCGGACGCCCAACGTAGGACGTCGGATCGATCGCGCCGGGAGCGTTTTGGATCTTCGCGCCGTCGGCGGTCGCGAGCACGTCGAGCTCCACGGTCACGCCGTCGAGCGCGGCTTCGTCGGCGGTGACCACGATCTGGAACGCGACCGATTCGTTCTTCGTCGAGAAGATGCGAATGGGTTGCCCGGGCGTCCAGATCGGGTTGCCGGCGCCGCTCGCGAGCGGGCTCGCCGTCTCGTCGCGTTTGATTTTCTCGCCGTCGTCGATCGCCCAAACGGCCGGCGCCGCTGCGACCGATGGCGACGCGAGCGCGCCGACGATGGCGAGAGCCGCTGCGACGCCGCGCGCTTCCATCATGACGGTGGGATGGACACCGTCTTTTTGCGGCGGTTTCGGACGAGATCGACGAGCTCTCGCATCTGCGATCGGGCGATGAGCATCGCGCCCGCGGCGAACCCGAGGCCGCCCGCGACGATCTCCGCGACGAGATCGAGCCCGCGCACATGCACGCCCGACAGCGCCCACCTGACCCCGAGGACCGCGGCGGCGAGCGGGATGCACGCGGCGAGCGGTCGCAGCGTCTTCGCGAAGAACGCGGACACGGGAAAATGGCCGTTTCGAGCGGCGATGACCTGCGCGGCGAGCGCGTGTCCCATGAACGCGATGCCGACCGCGATGCACGCCCACGTCGGCGAGATGCGTCCGATCGTGAAGAGAAGCGTGACCAACGCCGCGAGCTTTCCGACCTCGACGACGAGCGTGATCCGCGGTCGCCCTTCGGAGAGCAGGTACGCGTGGACTTGATGACTGAGCGGACGCGCGATCGACAAGACGCAGAGGAGCGTCATCATCCACCCGACCTGGTCCCACTTTGGGCCGATGAACGTGCGCGCGGCCGTCGTCGCCACGAGGCCGAGCCCGACCGAGATGGGGAAGACGACGAACGCGAGCATCCCCGTCGAATAGAGGAGCATCTGCGGGCGCTCTTCGGACTTGAGGCGCGACAGCGACGGCAAGAGCGCTTCTTCCGCTTGCTCGCCGATCTGATCCGCGGGCACGGCCGCCAGGTTGTACGCGACGTTGTACTGACCCATGAGCGCGGGCCCGTAGAGCATCGAGATGATCAGGTTGTCCCAACGCGCCGCCGCGAAGTACACCGCGCCGCTGACCGCGAGCGGCCCTCCGAAGCCGAGGATCTGCTTGTACTTTGCAAGTGACAGCGGGTACGGCTTGAGCCACTGGGCGCGCGGCGCGCTCCCGACGAACATCACGAGCTTGAGCCCACTGCGAATGACGTTCGCGACGACGATGGCGAAACCGCCGAGGCCCAGCGCGACGAGGCCGAGCGCGAAGACGACGTAGCTGAGCTCGCCGATCGAACGCATCGTCGCCAGCTTCTTGAACTGCATCGCGCGGATGAGGACGCGCTCGGGGACGAAGAGGATGCGATCGAGAAGGCCGACGAAGAGGAGCCACGGCAAGTACCCCGGGAGCGACGGGGTGTTCATCCAGACCGCGAGCGGCTTCATGAAAAGGAGGGTCGCGCCGAACGCGACGACGCCGAGGACGTTGTGGAGCACGGTGATGTGCCAGATCGTGCTCGGCCCTTCGTCGTGCTTCGCGAGCATGTAGTGCCCGTAGCCGATGGTCGTGAAGACGCCGACCGTCGTCATGACGATGACGGCGACGCCGACCTCGCCCATCACGTCGGGATCCAGCAGGTGCGTGATGACGACCGAGCCGACGAGCGACAAGACGCGCGACCCGAGGCCGAGCAGGATTCCCCAGCCAGCGCCGCGCGCCGCGTTCGCCTGCAGCGTCTTGACCGAGTCTCTCGGTTTTGGCTGCTCGCTCACGCGAAGGTCGTCGAGCTACGGAACAATGACGGTGTCGCCGAGCTGTAGAACGAGGTTCTGCTGGAGATCGCCGTGGTCGACGACGGCGCCGTAGTCGAACGGAATGCGGCGCTCGCCGCGCGAGTCGCGACGAACGACGACGATGCGATCCGGGTTCGCGAAGCGCGTGAAGCCGCCGGCGATCGACAGCCCCATGAGCACCGTCACCGGCTGCGACGGCGCGTACTCGTTCGGCCGCTGCACCTCGCCGATGACGTAGATCTTGTACGACTTCACGTCGACGACTTGCACCGTGACGGGTCCGTCGTCCTTGTAGAGCTTGTGGAGGCGCGCGCCGACGTCGGCGGCGATCTCGTCCGCGCTGCGACCCGACGCCTGGACGTCGTTGATGAGCGGCATCGAGAACGCGCCGTCGGGGCGGACGGTGACCTCGGTGTCGAGGTCTTTGTGGTTCCAATACGAGATGCGCATCTTGTCGCCGGGGCCGATGCGGTAGCCGAGCGCGTTCTCCGCCTTCCAGTTGTACGTGGGAGAGCCGCCGCAACTGGATAGGCTGACGAGAAAGGCGAGGAGCATCAGAAGAGCGAGAAGCGCCTGGGGCAAACGCGCGGCAAACGAAGCGCGGCGCGAAAACGACGGGACGATCATGGGCCCTTTACTACCACAGCGTGGCTTCCGGGGGACTCCTCTCGGCGTGCTTTCATCAGGAGCACGAGGACGATCGACGCGGCGAAAACAAGGGAAAGTGTCACGAACGCGTCGTTGAAGGCCGAGACCAGCGCTTGGAGCTTCACGCGGCGGTCCAGGACCTCGAGCGCCGCACCGGACGGATCGAACACGCGTCCCACGCCGCCGCGTCGCAGCGCTTCGTACTGCATGGCCGCCGCGGCGTCGTACGCCGTCACGTGCTCGGCGAGCCGCACGCCGTGCACTTGCGTGCGCGTCTCGACGACGTTCGACATCCACGCCGTGCCGATCGATCCACCGAGCTCGCGCGTCAGGTTGAAGAGTCCGGTCGCCACTCCGATTTGCATCGGAGGAAGATCCGACAACGCGAGGAGCGCGAGCGGGATGTAGACGAACGCGGTCGCGAGCGCGCGCACCATCTGCGGCTCGGCGAGGTTCCAGTAGCCGGCCTCGGACGTGAGGTGACCGTTCATCCAAAAGCTGACGGCGAGCACCGCGACCCCGAGCGCGAGGAACGAGCGGAGGTTCGTCTTCGCGAAGCGCGCGACGAGGATCATCATCACGAGCTGCATCGCGTTCGGGACGAGGAAGACGAGCCCGGTGTCGACCGCCGTGTAACGCATGGCGATCCCGCAGTAGAGCGAGAAGAGATAGAGCGCCGAGAAGAGGCACATCCCGAGCAAAAAATTCAAGGCGGTGCCTGCGGCGTACGTGCGATTTCGGAAGATGCGGAGATCGACGATCGGATTTTCGGTCTCGAGCTCACGCACGACGAACGTGATGAGCGCGATGGCCGACGCGGTCGCGACGACCACGATCTCGCGGCTCGCCCACCACCCCGCCCGCTGCCCTTCTTCGAGCACGTATTGCAGCCCGGGCATTCCGATCGCGAGGAGCGCGAAACCGAAGACGTCGATCGGCTCGCGCGGGCGCACGTAGCCCGGCTCTTCGATGTGTCTCCACGCGAGGAACGCGACGAGGAGACCGAACGGAACGTTGATGAGGAAGACGAGCGGCCAGCTCGCGTACGTCGTGATGAAGCCGCCGACGAGAGGTCCGAGGAGCGGTCCGCTGACGGCGCCGAGACCGAACACGACGGTCGCGGTGCCGTGCTCGCTGCGCGGGAATCGAGCGAGGAGCATCGCCTGCGACGTCGGGATGATCGCGCCGCCGCCGAGCCCTTGGAGCACGCGAAACATGACGAGCGCCGGAAAGCTCCACGCAAGTCCGCAGAGCGCGCTCGCGACCGTGAAGAGCAAAACCGAGAAAGCGAAGTAGCGCCTGTACCCGAAGCGGCGTTGAAGCCATCCGGTCATCGGGATGACGACGATGTTCGCCATCATGTACCCGGTCGATACCCAGCCGATTTGCGCGATCGGCGTGCCGAAGGTCGCGCGGATGTCGGCGAGCGCGACGTTGACGATCGAGATGTCGAGGTACGCCATGAACGCCGCGATCATCGCGGCGGCGCTGATGCCGACCTTGGAACCCCTGAGCGTCCCGCTCACCGCGCCGGAGAACGCGCGTCGACCACGACCGTGACGTACGCGCTCATGCCGGGGCGCAGCCCTTCGCGCGAGCCGTCGACGCGAACGAGGACGGGGATGCGCTGCGTGACCTTGATGAAGTTGCCGCTCGCGTTGTCCGGCGGAAGGAGCGCGAACCGTGCGCCCGACGCGCCGGCGATGCTGTCGACCGATCCGGTGAGCTCGCGGCGACCGAAGGCGTCGATGCGCAGCTTGACCGGTTGGCCCGGTGTCATGCGCGCGATTTGATCTTCGCGGAAGTTTGCGACGATCCACACGTCGTCTTGCGGGATGATCGCGAGGAGCGGGCGGTCCGGCGACGCCGTCTGTCCGGGCTCGGCGACGCGGCGAGCGACGACGCCCGACAGCGGCGCGCGAATCACTGCATACGAACGCGCGATCTCCGCGAGGCGCACCGCGACCTCGGTTTGCTGAACGTGCGCGTCGGCGAGCGCGACGTTCGCGCGCCCGACCTCGAGCTGATCCGGACCCGCGCCCGCGGCCGCCATGCGCCCCGAGGCGATCTCGATCGCGCCGCCCCACCCCGACGTGCCGGCGGACGCCGAGTCGAGTCGCGCGCGCGCGTTGGTGAGCGCCGACGTCGCTTGATCGAACGCGGCCTGCTGCGCGTCGAGATCGGCGCGCGAGATCGCAGCGTCCGCGAAGAGCTTCTGTGCGCGCGCGAGCTCGACGTGCGCGAGGCGCAGGCGCGACGCCGCCATGTCGATGTCGGCCTGCGCTTGCGCCACGGTCGCGCGCGATCCCGTGAGGCCCGCGCTCGCGTGCGTGAGCTCGCCGCGCGCCTGCTTCATCGTCGCCGAGATGCTGCGCTCGGTGAGGGCGAGCTGCGCGCGCGCCGCCTGCGCCGCGGCCTTCGCCGACGCGAGGTCCGCGCGCGCCGCGTCTTCACGCGCCGCGAGCTCCGTCGCATCGAGCTCGACGAGCACGTCGCCCTCTTTGACGAGCTGGTTGTCCTTCACCAAGACGCGCGCGATCTGTCCGCTCGTGCGCGCGGAGACCGACACGACGTGCCCTTCGACCTGCGCGTCGTCGGTCGATTCCGTCCCACGACCCGCGAGCCACGCGCCGCCGCCACCGACGGTCGCCGTAGCCACGAGCGCCGCGAGCACGATCGTCGCGCGACCAAAGCGCGCCGCCTTTGCGGCCTTCGTCGATGGCGTCGACGGCACGGACGCTTCGTCCTTGTCACCGGCGACGGGTGCGAGCGAATCGCCCGGGCGCACGGAAACGCGACGCATTCCGTCGATGGGTGTCGGGCGGTCGTGATCGGCCATGAGTTTTGTCGAGCGCGCGGCCTGCTCGGATGAGCAGGACCGTTTCGACGCGACGATGGCAAAGGTATGACCGGAGCGCGACGTGTGCGCAAGTTCGCGGCCGCCTATACTGCGCCGAATGGCCGACCTCCCCCCGTTCGTGACGATCGCGATGCCCTGCCTCAACGAGGAGGGCTACATCGAGGAGTGCATCCGCTGCGTGCAAGCGCAGGACTATCCGCGCGATCGCATCGAGATCCTCGTCGCCGACGGAGGGAGCATCGACGCGACGCGCGAGATCCTCCACCGCATGTCGAAGGACGATCCGCGCATTCAGATGGTCGACAATCCGGACCGCATTCAGTCGGCCGGAATGAACCACATGATCAAGCGCTCGCGCGGCGACGTGATCGTGCGGATGGACGTGCACGCCGAGTACGCGCCCGACTACGTACGCAAGTGCGTCGAGGTCCTCGACGCGACCGGCGCCGAGAACGTCGGCGGCGCCCAACGCGCGCGCGCGAAGACGTGGTTTCAGCGCGCGCTCACCGCCGCGCTCGACAGCCCGCTGGCGGTCGGCGGCGCGAAGTATCGGTCCGCCGACAACGAAGGCTTCGTCGACACCGTCTTCCTCGGCGCGTTCCGCCGCCGCGTGTTCGAGAAGGTGGGCCTCTACGATCCGCGCGCCGTCACCAACGAAGACGCCGACATCAACCAGCGCATCACGTCGAGCGGCGGCAAGGTCTTCTTGAGCCGCGACATCGTCGTCCACTACTACCCGCGCGATTCGTTCAAGTCGCTGTGGCGTCAGTACTTCAAGTACGGCCAAGGGCGCGCGCGTACGCTCCTCAAGCACGGGCGCTTCCCGTCTATCCGGCCGGCGGTTCCGTTCATGATGGTGATGACCGAAGGGGCGCTCCTCCTCACGTCGCCGCTCCATCCGTTCGCGTCGTGGTCGCTCGGCGCGTACGCGCTCATGACGGGCGCCGAGGCGGTGCGCGTCGGTCGCAAGGCCGGTGCGGTGGCGATTCCGATCGTGTGGGCGATCTTCCCGACGTTGCACGTCGCGCACGGCGTCGGCTTCGCGAACGGGCTCGTGAAGTACACGCTCGCGAAAGACTGGAGCGAGCCCGAGCGGCTCGGCAGCATGGCGACGGGCGCGCCAAGCGCGAGCACGAACGGCGCGCACGAGCCGACCCCCGCGTAGTCCGCGTCAGCGGTTCAAGCGGCGCTCGAGACCTTCGCTCACGCTGGGCCATTCGCGATCGAGGACGCTGAAGTAGACGGTGTCGCGCACGAAGCCGTCACCGAGCATCATGTGGCGTCGCAGGGTCCCCTCTTCTTTCGCGCCGAGCTTCGCGATCGCGGCGCGCGAGTGGACGTTGCGCGCGTCGCACTTGAGCTCGACGCGGTAAGCGCCGAGCGCGTCGAACGCGTGCGTCATGAGCAGTAGCTTGCACTCGGGGTTCACCTCGGTGCCGCGCGCGTCGGCGACGTACCAGGTGCTTCCGATCTCGAGGCGATGGTGCGAAGGCTCGATGTTCAGGTAGCGCGTGCTCCCGACGATGCGATCGTCCTTCAAGCGTCGCGCGACGAAGACGAGATCCTTGCCGCCGCCTTGCACGGCCAAGCTGCGATCGACCCAGGTGTCCATCCAGCGATCGAACGGACCGCCGTTGGCGTCGACGGGGCTGTACTGCCAAATGGCCGTATCGTCGGTGACGGCGCGGAGGCCGGCGCGATGGCGCTCCTCGAGCGGCTCGAGCCTCACGAAGCGCCCTTCGAGCGTCACAGGCGCGACGACCTTCACGATCGCACCGTGATTCGCACGGGACCGTGCGCGTTGAGCGCCTGCACCTGGCCGCTCGGCTTCTTCGCGGCCGCCGTGGCGCGGAGCAGGATCGTTCGCTCCGAATTCGGTGCAAGATGCACGTAGTTGTCGTCGGGCAAGAAATCGCCGGCGTCGATCGCGACCGACTGCGCGAAACCCTTCGTGCGGAGCGTGAGCCCCCACGCGCCGTCCGGCTGGAGATCGGCCGTCGCTTCGAGCCCGAGATCCGCGTCCGGCGCGAACGCGAGACCGACGGGAAAGTAGAACGCCTCGCCCAGGAGCGCGCCGCTCGTCTTGCTGCGAAGCGTGAGCACGACGACGTCGTGCCCCGGCGGCCCGAACTTGTAGGCGTACGTCGTGTCGAGGAAGCCCTCGAACATCGCGTCGACATGGACCTCGGTCTGACCGCGCGCCGGCACGACGATGCCGCGCGACGCCGACGTCACGCGCGCGTGACCGTGGCGATAGAGCGTCGCCTCGAGCTCCGCGTCGATGTCGTGCGCCGAGTCGTTCACCGCGTGCGCGAAGAGACCGTTCAACCCTTCGTCCGAAGCGAGCACGGCGACGGGCGCGAACGCGCGCTTCAAGTAGTAGTACGCCGCCTTCGGCCATCCGTTCGAATCGACGACGCCCCATCCGGCGCCCGCCCACAGATCGCGATAGAACCAAACGAGCGCGCCCTTGCACGTCGACGCGCGACGACGCCACTCCGCGTACGTCGCCGCCATCACCTCGCCCGTCGCGACCCGACTGAGCGCGAGGTAGCGATCCATGTCGGCGTAGCGAAGCTTCGCCACGTCGACTTTGTAGAGGAGCGCCGTGTAGTGATCGCGCACGTCCTCGAAGTCCCACGCCGCGCCCATGTCGCGCGGCGTTCGCGCCTTCCAACGCGGATGATGAAACGGCGCTTCTCCGTTCGGCAAGAGGCGCTCGATGAGGCGCGACTCGGGGACGTTGGCGAAACCGAGCGACTCGGACGAAAAACGCACGTTCGCGCGACGTGCGTCCTCGAGCGGACGCAAGTACGCGCCGACGCCGTAGTAATGGACGAGCCCCGAGGTCGATTGAAACGGAAGCGATCCGCCGCTCGGGCTCGACGGCCAATACGGAACGTCCGGTCGCCAACGCGCGACGAGCTCGGGGAGCACGTTCGCGAAAATCGCGTTCGTCCACAGCTCGCGCGGGAGGCCGAGCATCGCCGCTTGTTGCTCGACCTCGCTCCCGCCGCAGAACATCGCGAGGCATGCGTGCGACTGCAAGCGATCGAGGAGACCGCCGACCTCGCGCCGAACGTTCGCGACGAACGCCTCGTCGGTCGCGGGATAATCCATGTTCGCGAACATGAAGTCCTGCCACACCAGGATGCCGAGCTCGTCGCAGAGATCGTAGAAGACGTCGGCTTCGTACTGCATCGTGCCGCCGATCCGGATCATGTTCATGCCGCCGTCGCGCGCCGTCTCGAGCGCGGCGCGGAACGCTTCGGCCGTGGCGTTGGGATCGACGATGTCGACCGTCGTCCAGCACGCGCCGCGGCAGAAGACGGAGACGCCGTTCACGACGATCTCGAAGCCGTCGCCGGCGTCGCCCTTGCTGAGCTCGACGCTTCGGAAGCCGACGCGCCCGAGATCGATCTCCACGTCGGCGCCGTCGGCGTTCAAGGCGACGCGTGCAGAATACAAGTGAGGAGCGCCGTGCGTGTGCGGCCACCAGAGCGTCGCGTTCGCGATCTTCGCGTCGCCGCGAATCGCGAAGCCTCCGGCGCCGTCGTCTTTCACGTCGAGCGGAAATCGGTGATCGCCGACGATGAGCGTCGCGCGCGTGACCGCCTTGGCCTTCACGCGGAGCGCGACCGACGCGACGCCGTCCGCGCCGTCGATCCGTGTGGTGATCTCGGCGGCGTCGACGACCACGGCGGTCCGCGATTCGAGCGTGATCTCGCGCCACGGCCCGACGGCGGCGACCATCGGCGACCAGCCCGGCATGCGTCCGAGGACCGTCGTGCGAAACCACCTTAGCTGTTGATGCTCGACGAGGCGCGTCTTCCAACGCGGACGCGGGCGCTTCTGCTCCAGCGCCGTCTTCAACGATCGGAATCGAAGGACGAGCTCGTTGTCGTCGCGGAGCGCGGCGGTGGCGTCGACCTCGTGCGCGACGAACATGTTCTCGGAGTGGAGCAAGTGCACGCCGTTGAGCCACACGTCCGCGATCGTCGCGAGGCCGCCGAGCTTCAGCACCTTCGTCGCGTTCGCGCCGCTCGAGCTCGACGTCGACGCGAACCGACAACGAAACCACCAGTCCTCCGCGTCGAAGTTTCGCGGCGTGTCGAGGTCCCACGTCTTCGCGCGCCGCAGCGCCGACGCGGCCGTCCCCGGAACCTGCGCCGCGATCCACTCCAAACCGAGCGCCGCGACCTTCGTAGGATCGTCCGCCGCGCCGGACGCCGTCGAAGCGATCTCCCAGCCTTCGGTGAGCGGCTGCTCCGCGTATCCCCCGATCGCGAGCAGGCGTGCCATGTCAGTCGCTCTCGACGGCTACGCGCTGAAGCGCGCGTCGAGGCTGGTCATCGCCGCGCTCCACGCCGCCGCCATCTCGTCGATTGCGGCGAGATCGATCGGCTTCTTCGAGCGGACCGACCGCGCGAGCTGGAACTGAAGCGACTTGGCCAGCTCGGAGATCCTCGCGAAGTGCGTCGCCGCGTCGGTGAAGCCCGCTTGCCCGTTCTTCTCGAGCCATCGCAAATACGCCGCGGACACTTCGAAGCACGCGCCGAACTGCCGGAGCGTCGCGAACGCATACGCGTGAAAGAGCGCGAGCCCTTCGGCCTTGAGCCAGTCGACGTCCTTCGCGAAGCGATCCTTGTAGCGCGTGAACGGATTCGCCTTCGGTCGGCGCGCCAGGTGCGATCGCAACAGCGCGACCGACGCATCGACGAGCGCGGCGCCTTCGAGCGGCTTCTTCTGTTCGAGCTTCGCGACCTCGACGTACGGCTGAAGGATGTTCGGATCCTTGAGCGGAGTCGTCTGTCGGAAGATCCCGGCGAAGTCCTCGCCCGAGAGCTCGAAGTACCCCGCGTTGTGGAAGTACCCGAGGCGCTGCTCTTCGATGTCGATCGACTGGATCGCGATCGACGTCTTGACGTGCTCGGCCTTGTAGCTCGTGCCCGCGGTGTCCGGCAGGTAGAAGGCGTCCATCTCGACGATGAACGGACGCCCGAGATCGACCTGCGCCTTCACGTGCGCAAGCATCGCGTGCCAGATGTTGCACTCGATGACGTCGATTCCGTACAGCGTGAGAATGTCGCTCAGCGGAAACTTGAAGAACGTCCACTGATCGCCTTCGAAGTCGATCTCCACCGTGAACGGCATGCACGCCAGCGGCTCCATGCCGTTCGCGTGCAGCACCTCGATCCACAAATCGACGTAGCAGTTGGTCTCTGCCCAGGCGCGCTCGCCTTGGTGCAGCGCGTGCGGAACGTACGTTTTGGGATCGAGCGCGGGGAGAATCGCCGACTTCATAGGCCCATGTTTTCGCGCACGGTCTTCGGCCACTCCTTGGGCGAGAGGCCGTGCGTCTTGAGCATCGCGAGCGCGGTGCGCTCGAGACCGAAGCCGATGCACGACGTGTGCGCCCACTCGCCGTCCTTCGTCTTGATCCCGAAGATGTGGCCGAAGTGATCCATGTGCATGTTGAGCGAGATGATCGCCGTCGGGTTCTCGGTCGAGCAGACCGGAACGACGAACTCGAACTTGAGCTCTTGCTCGCGCTGGTTCACTTTCATCATCTTGCCGCCACGACCGAAGAACGGATCGTTGGCGACCGCCGGAACCGCCGGGATGCCGAGCTTCGCCACGACCTCTTGCGCGCGATCGAACCAGATGTCGCGCCACGCTTTGACCGCACCGGGCGAGCCGACGCGAACGTGCTCGTGCATGCGGAACATCTGCATGCGCGCCGGATCGCCCGACGGCTCGTGACGGAAGCAGTACGACATGACGTCGAAGAGCTTGCCGTCGTTGTCGGGCAACGTTCCGGTGAGCGTCGGGTAGATGGGATAGCAAGCCGCGGGCGTCATGATGACTTCGGTCGCGGTGAGCTCCCTGGACCAGTCTTCGCCGGCGTGGAGCTTCGCGAGGAGCGCCTGATGCCCCGCGTCGTTGCCGCGGAACGAGTGGACGCTTCCGACGAGATCCGGAAACGACTTGAGGTGCTCGCTCTTCTCGTAGTTCTTGCGCGTGACGACGGGCGGAAAGCGCCAGACGTCGGCGTTGTCGGCCTTGCCGGTGCGCGTGACGAGGTTGTCGATGCCGTCGATGATGCTCTCGAAGACGCCGCTGCGGCCGTAGAGGCCTTGGACGCCGGTCGGCATCAGGAGGCGATGCGCGACGAGCTGATCGAGGAACTCTTTCTCGACGGGATTGGCAGCTTTGATCGTCATGGCGGTTTTCCTAGGCGTCTTTGTGAATGAGGAGGAGCTGCGCGTTGGCAGCCAGGATGCGATCGTTGTTGATCATCAGCATGGCGCCGTAGGCATCGCGCACGTGGCGACCGATCGAGAACTTCGAGTCGCTCTTGTATCCGGCCATGCCGCAGATGCTCAGGGCTTCGCTGGTGATTTCGACCGCGAGCTGCGACGCCGACACCTTGAGCATGTTCATCTTGATCGCGAAGCCGATGCCGGTGAGCGCGTCGGGATCGTCGATGAGGCGTTCGTACTCGTGCACGCCGTCGTGCACCGTCGCGCGCATCGTCTGCAGGTGATTCATCGCCTCGGCGAGACGCAGCGCGCCCGGCGGCACGTGCCCCGGCTTCTTGCGCGCTTCGCCGCGGATGAACTGGCGCGCGCGATTGACGGCGTCGGTCGCGATGCCGAGCCACAGCGACGTCCAGACGATGTGCGAGACCGGGAGCATCGTGTTGCTCGAGATCTCGGAGTACGGCGTCGGGAGGATCTGCTCGGTGTTGCCGGCCGACTTGAGCTTGTAGCCGTTGCTGCACGTGCCGCGCATGCCGAGTGTGTCCCAACCGCCGGTGCGCTCGAGTGTGCTCGCGTCGCGACGAACGAGGACCGACACTTGATCGTTGGCCGCGGCGTCCGGCGCGCGACGCGCAGTCGCGAGGATGTCGTCGGCGTGCTCGCCGTACGAGATGACCGGCGCGTTCTTCTCGAGCTTGAACGCCGATCCGGTGGTCTCGACCGCGCAGATGCTCGTGCGTACGTCGCCGCCGACGCCGACCTCGGACGTCGCCGACGCGATGAGCGTCTGCTTCGCGACCATGTCGCGCATGTACTGCTGGAAGTACGGGGACGAGTGCCCGTGGCGCACGATGCACGCCGCCTGGATCTGGTGCATCGCGTACACCATCGCCGTCGCCGAGCACGACAAGCCGAGCGTGTAGCAAATGGCCGACAGATCCGAGACCGAGCACCCGAGCCCGCCGAGATCCTTCGGGACGAAGACGCTGAGCATCTTCTCTTTGCGGAGCGCGTCGATCGCTTCGATCGGGAAGCGCGCTTCGCGATCCACCGCGTCGGCGTTGGGCGCCGCGAACTCCGCGCCGATCTTCGTCGCCTTTGCGACGAGCTCGTCGCGCAACCCAGTCCCGTCAACGCCGTCTTTTTTCACGTTCGTTCTCTCTCCGTCGGCGAGCACTCGGCAGGCCGACATTCCTCGAGATCTCTCTGCGTCGTCGTGCCCATCGCACGCCGACCTTCGTCGACCACGATCACGCCGGGCTCTTACCGGTCAGCTCGTCGATGGCCGCCTTGATCGCTGCGATGCTCTCGAACGCGCGTCGCCGCAGCATGCGCTCGGGAAACTCGACCTCGAACCGATCTTCCAACGCGAGCATCAGGTTGACGCTGGCGTGGGAGGTCATTCCCGCCGCGTACAAATCGGCGTCGTCGGCCAAGGTGTTTATGTCGACCGAGAGCCGGCCATGCTCTTTCACGACGGCCCGAATCGCATCGCTACTCATCGCCTCACGTCCTCCAAAGCCGACTTCGCGGCGGCCACACCTTACAAGAAACCGGGGCTTCCGCCAGGCTCGACCGTGCTCCTTTTTTCAAGCGCGTCTCTTACCCTCTCTGGGCGAGCACGACGGCGGTCGCGTAGTCGCCCTCGTGGCTCATGCTGAGTGAAAAAGAGTGGAGTTTCGCGTCGTCGGCCATCGTCTTCGCGGTGCCGTGCAGCGCGAGCTCGCACCATCCGCCGGGCATGCGCACGATCTCGATGGTGCGCCAGTCGAGCCAGTGCGCTTCGGGGCGGAGGACCTTGAGCGTCGCTTCCTTCGCCGCGAAGCGCGCGGCGTAGCGCTCGGCCGACGTGCGCGGGTCGCGTGTGCAGTAGACGATCTCGTCGGCGGTGAACATGCGACGGACGAAGCGATCGCCGAAGCGCGCGATCGACGCCGCGACGCGGCTGATCTGCACGAGGTCCGTGCCGACGACGACCGAGGTCACGGCGCGGCGGGCGTGGCCGACGCGAGCGTCCGAAACGCCGCGATCGTCCGCGCGATCCCTTCCGGTGCTTTCACCCGCGGCTCGTAACCGAGGAGCTCGCGCGCGATGCCGATGTCCGCGAGCGAGTCGCGCACGTCGCCTTGCCGCGCCGGCTCGTAGCTCGCTTCGAGCTTCACGCCCGCTTGCTCGCCGATCGTGCGAAGCAGAAGGTTGAGCGATATCCGCTCGCCGCACGCGACGTTGACGACTTGCCCGGTGAGCTTGTTCGACGTCGACGCGGCGAGGAGGTTCGCGCTCACGGTGTTGTCGATGAAGCAGAAGTCGCGCGTCTGCTCGCCGTCGCCGAAGATGGTCGGACGCTCGCCGCGAAGCGCCGCCGTGATGAACTTCGGAATGACAGCGGCGTACTCGCTCGCGGGATCTTGGCGCGGACCGAAGACGTTGAAGTAGCGGAGGCTCACCGTCTCGATGCCGTAGAGCGACGCGAAGACGCGCATCAGGTGCTCGCACGTCAGCTTGGACACCGCGTACGGCGAGAGCGGCGCCGGCGTCATCGTCTCGATCTTCGGCAACGTCGGCGTGTTGCCGTACGCCGACGAGCTGGCCGCGAAGACGACCCGCTTCACCTTCGCGTGCCGGGCGGCATCGAGGAGCACGGTCGTCCCCTGGACCCCCGCGAGCATCGTCGGCGCCGGGTTCGCAACCGAGCGCCCGACCGACGGAATCGCCGCTTCGTGAAAGATCACGCCGACCCCCTCGACCGCCCGCTTCACGGTCGCGGCGTCGACGATCGACCCTTCGATAAGCTCGAATCGCTCGTCGCCCACAAAACCCTGTACGTTCTGCCGGCGCCCACTCGAAAAATCGTCGAGGACGCGCACCCGCTCGCCCTTCGCGAGGAGCGCCTCGACCAACGACGACCCGACAAACCCCGCACCCCCGGTCACCAAGGAAATCGCCACCCTGCCTCCGTCTTCGCGAACCGTGTACCAGCATGATTTGCTGGCGCATGCCACCCGCCTATACTGCCCATCCGTGACGCGTCCCGTCTAGACCTCGCAGAGCCGAGAACGACCCTTTCGCATGAACAATAACGCCCGCCCGCCGATGCCGACGATGCCCCCCGTCGGCCCGGGTGCACAGACGCCGCAAGAGCCGAGCACGCGCGAGCGCATCGCGCGCTACAAAGTGCTGGCTCGTCGTGGGCTCGGACATTGGAAGATGGCGTTCCTCGTCTTCGCGATCGGCATCGGGCTGACGATGCTCTTCGTCACGCAGTTCATCCGGCGCTCTTACTTGTCCGAGTGCACGCTCGTGGGCAAAGCGGGGATTCGCACCAACGACGATCAAGACAACGCGTCCGCCAACGATCGCGCGATTCGCACGAGCAACAAGCTCAAGGACATCCTCGCGACGCGCTCGCAGCTCGAGATCGCGATCAAGAAGTTCAAGCTCTATCCGAAGACGATCGAGACCAAAGGGATGCTCGACGCGTCCGACGAGATGAAGACGCACGTCAAGCTGCGCGTGCAAGGCGGCGTCTTCATCCTCTCGTTCGATTCGGCCGAGGTCGACGGCGTCAACACGCCGGAGCTGGTGCGCGACGTCACGCAGTTCCTCGCCGACTCGCTCATCGAGGCGTACTCCAACTCGAGCTTGTCGGACTTGAAGACGAGCGTGAACTTCTTCGAGCAGCAGGCGAAGCAGGCGGAGGACGAGGTCGAGCGATCGACGACGGCGCTCACGGTGTTCTTGTCGAAGCATCCCGAGTTCGCGCTCACGGCGGCGCCGGGCGCGACGAGCCAGTTCGGGTTCGCGGCGGGCGGCGTGAAGCCGCCGAAGGGGCTGCCCGGCGTCGTCGATCGTCCGCAGCCGAAGCTCGATCCGGCGCTCCTCGCGATCTACCAAGCGGACCCGACGCTGCGCGTGCTGTACCTCCAGCGCGCGAAGGTCGAAGAGGATCTGAAAGCGTCGCAGCAGGCGCTGGCTCCGGCTCCCGCGCCGACGTCGAGCGCGGCGACGGCGGCGTTGCAAGAGCAGATCGCCGCCGCGACGGCGGAGGTCGACATGGCGCAAAAGCGCGTCGCCGACACGCAGTCCGATCTGATGTCGAAGGCCTCGAAGCTCGCGCCCGAGCATCCCGATTACAAGGCGGCGCAATCGGCGGCGGCCGCGGCGTCGAGCCAGCTCCAGCAGGCGAAGGCAAGGCTCGCGCAGCTGCAAGCGCAGCGCCCGTCGGCCGGCGGCGGCGCCAATCCGTACGACACGCCGGGCGCGAATCCCGAGCTCATCGCGAAGCTCAAAGAGATCAACGGACAGATCGGTCAGCGCGAAGCCGAGCTCAAGTCCAAGGGCGCGAGCGCGTTGCCGCCCGCGCCCGCACCATCGACCTCTTCGAGCACGGCTCCGCACCCGCCGGTCGTGCCGACCGAGCCGGTCAGCCCGCTCGTCGCGCTCGAGACCGAGTGGCAGCGCCTGCTGCGCGATCTCTCCGCGGCGAAGACGAACCTCGAGCTTCGCAAGCGCGACTACGAGAAGGCCAACATGGCGGTGCGGGCCGCGCAGGCCGCGTCGAACGAAGTCATGACGGTGACGGAGCCCGCGTACAAACCGACGCGCGCATCGAAGGGGAAGTCGCCGGCGGCAATCGGCGGGTTCGCGGTCGCGTTGATCATCGCGCTCCTCTACATGGCGTCGCGCGTCGCGCTCAACGACACCATCATCGACTCGGCCGACATCGAAGCGCTCCAGCTCATTCCGGTGCTCGGCGTCGTCCCGAAGATCCACGTCCCTCCTCCAATGACGAGCAAAGAAACGCCAGCGCCAGCCAGAGGAGGCGTGACCGGTGACGTATGACTCCACGCGAACGCTGGTCGTCCAGCGCGGCAACGCGCCGGCGCAAGGCGATTCGCCCGTGCGCATCGTCCCGGCCTGGGCGTCGCCGCCGAACACGCAGATCCTCGTCATGCTCGGCGAGACCTCGACCGAGGCTCCCGCCGCGCTGCGCGTGATCCGCCATCGCCTCGAGCAAAAGCGCGCCGAGGGGATGTGGACGTTCGCGGTGACGAGCGCGCGCGACGGCGAAGGCAAGAGCACGTTCGCGACGCAGCTCGCGCTCGTGTTGTCCGAATCGCAGCGCGCGCGTGTGCTCCTCGTCGAGGCGAACTTTCATCGCCCGACGCTCGCGCAGCTCCTCGGATTTCGCGTCCCCGACGGCTACGGCTTCTCCGCGCAGATCGTCCGCAAGATGCGCGGCAACATGGAGCCGTGGTGCGTCGTCGCGCTCGGACCCGCGCTTCACGTGCTCTCCGAATCGACGGCCGAGCAAGGCTTCCCCGAGACCTTGCACTCTACACATTTCCAACACGCGATCGGCTTCCTCGGCCGCGGCTACGATTTCCTCGTCGTCGACTCGCCGAGCATCCTCGGATCGGGTGACGCGAACGTCGTCGAGAACGCGGTCGACGGCGTCATCGTCGTGGCGCGCAGCAAAAAGACCAAGGGGAACGACATGCGCGACGCGATCAAACAGATCGGCGAGCGCAAGACCGTGGGCGTCGTTCTCTGGGACGCCGACGGCCGAGGAAAGTAACGGCCTTGATCTCGCCGCTCTGGAAGCTCGACCTCCGCTCGTTGCCGGGGCCGCTGAAGAAGATCGCCGCGAAGGAGATCCATCTTTGGATCGCCGGTTGGGTGAAGGATCGCGCGGCGAAGGCGATCGCGAAGCCGCCCACGGGAACGCGCCACCTGATGTTCGCGATCTGCGATCACTACGAGCCGCTCCTCGGTGACGTGTCGCGCGACGTCGGGCTCGCGCGCGTGGCGCAGTGGCGCACGCGCTACCCGGAGATGGCCAAGCGCTTCCACGATTCGACCGGGCGCTCGCCGCGACACTCGTATTTTTTCCCCGGCGAGCAATACGATCCTGCGTTCATCGAACCGCTCGGCGAGATGTGCGAGCAAGGGCTCGGCGAGGTCGAGGTGCATCTGCATCACGACGGCGACACGCGCGAGACGTTGCGCGTCGCTTTGCAAAAGACGCTCGAAGATTTCGGCGCGCACGGCGTGATGGCGAAGAAGGGCTCGCAGTTCGCGTGGTCGTTCATCCACGGCAACTGGTGCCTCGCCAACTCGCGGCGCGACGGCAAGTGGTGCGGCGTCGACGACGAGATGACGCTCCTCTACGAGCTCGGCTGCTACGCCGACTTCACCTTCCCCGCGGCGCCGAGCGAGTGCCAGCCCGGCATCGTCAACTGCATCTATTACCCGCGCGGCGATGTCTCGCGGCGGCGCGCTTACGAAGACGGCGAGCGCGTGAGGGTGGGATCGCCGAAGCAGGAACGCCTGCTGATGATCGAAGGCCCGCTCGCGCTCGGTCGTCGCGCGAAGATCGACGCGAAGCCGGGCTCGTGGATCGAAGCGGGGACGCTCGATCACGGCGATCCTCCGACGCCGTCGCGCCTCGATACGTGGGTCGATCAGCGCGTCTCGGTCGAAGGGCGACCCGAGTGGACGTTCGTGAAGGTGCACACGCACGGCGCGCCCGAAGGGAACGCCGAGGTCCTGCTCGGCGACAAGATTCACAAGTTTCACGAAGCGATCACGACGAAGTACAACGACGGCACGAAGTGGAAGCTCCACTACGTGACCGCGCGCGAGATGTACAACGTCGCGCGCGCCGCGATGGACGGTCGCGTGGGCGAGCCGAGCGCGTACTTCGACTACGAGATTCCCGCGCCGCCGCGCGCAGGCCGCCACACGCTCTGACTCGTGCTGCGATTTTTCGGCGGGTGGCTCTGCATCGTCGCGAGCGTCGTCGCGGGCGCCGGGAACGCGCACGCGGGCAACGCACCGGACGAGACGTACCGCGTGCTCCCGTGCCGGCCGACGGTGTCGTGCACCGCCGATATCGTGCCGCCGGGCACGCTCGAGATCGAAGCGGGTTACCTCGCGCGACGCGCGCCGCCGCACGGGTGGGTCCACTCGGAGCCAGTGCTCTTCAAGCTCACGCTCGTCGATTGGCTTCAGATCCAGGTCGGCGGCAGCGGTCACGTGTTCTCGACCGGCGAGGTCTCGCGATCGCTTCGGTACCTCGACGACATCTCGTTCGGTCCGAAGATCCACTTTCACGATCAGACGCTCTTCGAGCCGTCGCTCGCGGTCTCGGCGTCGCTCAACGTGCCGAGCTGGGATCGGCAGGCGGATTTTCCGTTCGCGTACGACGCGTCGTTCTGGGCGTACGCGTCGAAGGACATCGCCGCGTTCCACGTCGATCTCAACGGGGGCATCAACGTGTGGCAGTTCGATCTCACGCCCAGCTGGCAAGAGTTCGTCACGCTCTCGACGGGCGTCGCCCTCCCGGCGAAGCTCGGCGCGATGCTCGAGACGTATTACTTCACGAACGCTGGGGCGATCGCGCCGCGCGACGGCGGCTTGCTCATGGCGATGAGCTGGTCGCCTCGCGCGTGGATCATGTTCGACGCCGGCGGCGACATCGGGATGTTCCCGTCGACGCGCAGCTTCAGTCTCTTCGCCGGCATGACGGTCATCCCGTACGACTTTTGGGACACCGCGGGCGAAGCAAAGGCACGCGCCGAGCGCAACGTCACTTCACGACGGTCTTACATCCCAACACGATTTTGATTTTGCCGTGCGGATCGCTCCGCACCGTCGAGCACGCGGCGCCATGGAGCACGACCGACCTCGGTGCCGACGGGTTGTCGTACGTCCAGCCGTTGGTCGAGCCTTGCGGGACGAGCGCGTCCTTGCCGGCGGCGTTCGTGTAGATGACGTTCACCTTGAGCGGGTCGACTTGGTCGTTGCTCGTCGCTTCGAGGCGGTATTCGCACGAGAGCGCGGCGCCGCGCACGGCGTTGATGGCGGCGAGAAAATCGGTTTCGATTTGCTGCGCGGTGCGTCCGCCCGGCGTGACTTGGAAGTGGCACATGCGCGACGGATCGGTTCGCTCGTCGAGGCTGCAGCCGGCGTTGGGCGCGCCGCCCGCATGCGCGAGCTTGCCCATGAAGAGCGGATCGTAGCTCGTCGGATCGTACGGAGTGACGTTGCCGATCCCGACCGCGAACGTGAGGACGCCGTTGGTGTGCTCGGAGTCGGCGACGCCGACGCACTGTGCTTGCTCGGGCGCGCCGCCGTTCGGCACGCCGTCGGTCATCAAGACGAGGACGCGCTTGCCGCCGGCCTCGAGCGGCGCGGGCGGGACGAAGCGATCCATGACGGGGTACTGTCCGCTCAGCACGGCGTAGGTCGGCGTGTTGTTGTCGGGCATCGCGCCGGCGAGACGCGCGTGGAGCGCGGCGGCTTGCGTCGCGTCGACGAAGCGAATCGGGACGTCGGCTTTGTCGTACGGTCCGGCGTTTCCCGTCTTGTCGTTCGTGTCGGAGAACACCGTCATGCCGACGCCGAACGACGGATCGCCTTGGCGTTGGAGATCGTCGAAGAACGCATCGAGCGCAGGCACGACGGCGTACCACTTGTTGTCCTGCGACATGCTGCCGGAGCCATCGAGGACGATGAGCATGTACACGGGCGTGCGCGCGGCGGAGGAGGTCGCGGTGGCGCACGACGAGCCGAGGACGCCGCTCGGATCTTCGCCGAAGACGAGGCCGCCGTCTCCGGCTCCGCCGTTCGATGCGTTGCCGCGACGCTGGTACCCCGTCGGGGGCGGAGCGCTGCAGGCGGCGGAGAGCGCCGTGATCGAAGCGACGGCGAGCGCGGCGTACGTCCTCTTCGGATGATCCATCTGACTGGTGCGCCCTTTCCCCATCTCGATCGGCATCGCCTCCGTGCGAAGGCGGCAAACAGGTCACTTCGATGCTTCTCTTCCACGTCCGCGCGAATTCTTCGACGCCACGCGCGCGGCGTCGCCGTTGCGCCGATCGTGATTGCAGCCGGCGGGCCAATGCGATCAGGTCGTCCGGTTTCCGGTTTCTTGCCCGAAGCGGCCCCGATCGGGGAACGTGGCGGCGTGAAGACGAACGCAAAGATATGCGCGGTTTGCCGGGTAACGGACGAGCGAATGCTGGTCGAGGTGCGGCTCGTCGCGGGGACCGACGTGACGCTCTGCGGCTCGCACGCGCTGATGCACAGGCGATCGCGCGAGCAAGCGAAGAGCGTCGCCGAGCTTCGGGCGATCCTCCGCGACCGGCGCGCCGCGCGCGAGCGACGCGGCGACGACGATCCGCGCCTCGGCGAAATCGACGAGCTCGGCCTCGAGCTGAGCGCGGCGTTCGCGGGCGAGCGGCGCGGCATTCGCGAGCGTCGCAAGAGCGCGTAGCATCGGATGCGAAGCGTCGTCGCGATCGTCACGCTCGCCACGCTCGGCGCGGCACTCGGCTGCGGCGCGTCGACCACGGGCGCGTCGACGCCTGTCACGGCGCCCGCGGTGGCGGCGCCTTCTCCATCGACGTCCGCCGATCCCGCGCCGGATTCAAAGCCTACCGTGGAGCTCGTCGTCGACGCCGACTCACCGCGCGCGCTCGTCGAGCGACGGACGGGGACCGACGAGCAGTGGCAGACGACGCTGGGCATTCCTTCGTACACCTCAATCGAGCACTGGGAGCAGGCGTGCGTGACGCCGTGCCGTGTGCGGATCGATCCGCACGCCACCTACCGCGTCGGAGGTGACGGCGTCGCCCCATCGCCACGCTTCCAGGTACCGCAAGGGCGCGACTCTGTGCGTTTGCACGTGCACACGCGGTCCGGGCTCGCGCGCGACATCGGCGTCGGGCTCTCGGTCACCGGTATCGCCGCGATCGGCCTCGGCAGCGTCGGCCTAGTCGCGGCGTCGACCGTCAGCAACTACGTCACGCAGGTCGACATCCGAACGGCGGCGTACGTCAGCATCATCACCGGCGTGGTCTTCCTCGCGATCGGTCTCCCGCTCTGGCTCATCGAGCACAGCACGGTGACGACGGAGAGCGGCGAGGTGCTCGGCGCGACCCCGCGCGCGACTCCTCCGAAGCGCCGGTTCGTAGCGGGGGCGCTCGTGTTCTGATTCGGAGTCGAGCGGGTACGGCACGTTGCTATCCTCTCGCGCATGATCGAGCGCACCCTCTTCTCCGACGAGCACAAACAGTTTCGCGATTCGTTCCGCAAGTTCCTCGAGAAGGAGGTCGTGCCCTTCCACGCCGATTGGGAGGAGCAGGGCTACGTCGATCGCGCCGTGTGGACCAAAGCCGGTGCGGCGGGTTTTCTCTGCACGTCGATGCCGGAGGAGTACGGCGGCGCCGGCGCCGATCGCCTCTACTCGGTGGTCATCTTCGAAGAGATCGCGCGCGCCAACACGAGCGGGATCGGCTTCGGATTGCATTCGGAAATCGTCGCGCCGTACCTCTTCAACTACGGCACCGACGAGCAGAAGCGGCGCTTCCTCCCGGCGATGGCGCGCGGCGAGATCATCGGCGCGATCGCGATGAGCGAGCCGGCCGCGGGATCCGATCTCCAGGGGATCAAGAGCACCGCGGTGCGCGACGGCGACGTCTACGTCGTGAACGGCAGCAAGACGTTCGTCACGAACGGCTGGCACGCCGATCTCGTCATCACCGTCGCGAAGACGAACCCCGCCGCCGGCGCCAAAGGGACGAGCCTGTTGCTCCTCGAGCGCGGCATGCCGGGCTTCGAGAAGGGGCAGCGCCTCAAGAAGGTCGGCATGAAGGCGCAGGACACGAGCGAGCTCTTCATGAACGACGTGCGCGTCCCGGCCGCGAACTTACTCGGCGACGAGAACAAGGGCTTCGTGTGCCTGATGACCGAGCTGCCGTGGGAGCGGCTGCAGATCGCGATCGCAGCGGTGGCCGGCGCGCAGGCCGCCATCGAGTGGACGGTCGACTACGTGAAAGAGCGCAAGGTGTTCGGCACGACCGTCGCGAGCTTCCAGAACACGCGCTTCACGCTCGCGGAGCTCCAGACGGAGGTGCAAATCGCGCGCGTCTTCGTCGACAAGTGCACCGAGCTCGTGCTCGAGAAGAAGCTCGATACGGCGACGGCGTCGATGGCGAAATACTGGTGCACCGATCTGCAGGGCAAGGTCATCGACGCCTGCGTGCAGCTCCACGGCGGCTACGGGTACATGTGGGAATACCCGATCGCGCGTGCCTACGCCGACGCGCGCGTCGCGCGGATCTACGGCGGCACGAACGAGATCATGAAGGAGCTCATCACGCGCTCGATGGGGCTCGGCGCGAAGTAGGTCGCCGCGATGAACGCCGACTGTCCCGTTCGCGCGGGACGAGGATGTCAGCCGCCGTCGCCCGCGTCGCCGGCACCTGCATCGCCGGCGCGGGTGAGCGTCACGGCCTTTTCGACGGTGGCGCCTGTGCCGCAACATCCCGGTGGACCGTCGACCCGCACGCTCAAGGTCTGCGGTGCGTATCCGACGGCGCTCACGGTGATCATGTGCGCGCCCTGGGCGAGATCGCGCACGCGCCACGTGTCGCACGACGCACCGGCATCGGCGATGTCGAATCCTGCGTCCGTCACGCAGGTGGCCGAGAGCGCGCGGCCGCCTTCCGCGAATGTCGGGTGCGCGACGAGCGCGTTCGACGAGTCGACGACGTGGAGATCGAGCGGCCCCGCCATCGAAGCGCAGCCGAGGCCTGCGCACGGGTTGGGGTCGCCGTCCTGCCCGGCGTCGCCGCCGCCGCCTCCGTCGCCGCCGGTGCCGTTGGAGGATCCCGATCCGCACGCGAGTGCGACGCAGGACAACGTGGCGACGGCGAAGAGGGAGCGGATCATGGGGAAGGGCATCGGCAGGTGCAACGCAACGAGCATGCCCCGCTCCCGCGCGCTCGCCAAACGGAGAAAGCCGCGCTGCGATGCCGCGCGCTGTGCCACGTTCGCCCCCGCGATCGGCGCGCGTGTTGAGGGCGGGCGCCGCACAAGTCGTGACGTCAGATCACGTTGCGCCGATACGCCGCCCGCAGCAGGCGATCTTGCGTCGACAAGTCGTGATGCCACGTCACCTCATGAGCTTCGCCCTGGCCTTCCAACCGCCGATGCCCGATCCTCGCGCGATGAACGACATCGCAGATGTCGCAAGGCCCGCGGAGACGGTCGGCGCCGCGCCGGTCGCCGACGGCGCGCGGCAGAAGAGCGTCGACGTGCTGCGCGGCGTGGCGCTGCTCGGGATCCTCGTCATGAACATCCCGGTCTTCGCCCTCCCGGACTACTACAGCGAGCCGTTCCGCAGCGATCCGCGCAACATCAACTTCTGGTTTCGCCTCGTGATCAACACGCTCTTCGAGGGGAAGGCGCGCGCCCTCTTCGGGATGCTCTTCGGTGTGGGCGTCCTCCTCTTCATTGCCAATAAGGAGAAGGCGGGGAAATCCGTCCACTGGCTCTTCTATCGACGCACGTTCTTGCTTGTCCTCTTCGGGTTGTTCCAGGCGCACGTCATGCTCTGGGTCGGAGAGATCCTCTACTGCTACGGCGTATGCGGGATGATCGTTTACCTCTTTCGCAGGGTGAACCCGCGCATCCTCGTCCTCGCCGTTCCGCTCGTGGGGCTCATCGACTTCGGCCTCGGCGTGCGGCAGTACCAGGTGTTTCGCGAACAGCGGATCGCGTACGTCGCGGCTTCCGAAGCCAAGTCCCACGGCGACATCCTCTCCGACGTGCAAACCAAGGCGCTCGCCGATTGGCGCGTGGTCGAGACGACCCTCATCCCCAACCGCGAAGACGTCCAGGAGAACACGCGGCAGATCAAATCGGGATACGCGGGCGCTGCGAGCTACGTACGCCCGCGCGCCTGGCTCTTCGAGACGAAGTACCTGCCACTCTGGCTCCCCGACTCGGTCGCTCTGATGCTCTTGGGGATGGGCCTCTTCAAGATGGGGTTCTTTTCGGGCACGTGGTCGGTGCGGGCCTATCGACGAGTCATGCTCGTCGGCTACGGGCTCGGTCTCCCGCTCGTCGGCTATGCCTTCTACGACTCGCTCGTGCGGTTTCCCAACCACGAGGCCTTCTTGAAGGTCCTCGAGACCGTTCCCATACTCTGGGCGGATCTCATCTACCCGTTCCAGCGCATGCTGCTCGTCATGGCGCACGCCGCGGCGCTGATCCTCGTCTACCGCGCGGGAGCGCTGGCCTGGCTCACGCGAAGGCTCGCCGCCGTCGGTCAGATGGCGCTCACGAATTATCTGATGCACACGGTCTTCTGCACGCTCATCTTCTTTGGATATGGGCTCAACCTGTATGGCGAGCTTCAATTCTATCAACTCTATTTCGTAGTCGCTGCCATCTGGGCATTCCAGCTCGTGACGAGCCCATGGTGGCTCGCGCGCTTCCGCTTCGGCCCTTTCGAGTGGTTGTGGCGCGCGCTCACGTACAGCGTCCGCCCGCCGATGCGCCGCGCGGGGTGAACCAAGCTCCCGTGACCGCATGCGCGTCGAGGTGGTAAACGAGCGTCATGGCCGGCCTCGCTAACGTCCTCACGCTCGTCGCCGTCGGCGCGCTCGCCGTCGCATGCGCGGCGGCGCCCGCTCCGCCTCCGCCGGCGAACGTCATCCCCTCGCCGTCACCTCCCCTCGCCAGCGCGGCGCCGATGGCCTCGACGGCACCGCCGGTCGCCCACGCCGAGCCCGCGCCTCCGCTCGGCGCGCCGGACGACACGCACGACGGCTGGTCGACCACCGCCCCCGACGCAGTCGGCCTCTCTTCCGTGCGTCTGCGCGCGATGGAAGCGGCCCTCCGCGCTGGCGACTTCAAAGGGATCACCAGCGTCGTCATCGCGCGCCGCGGAAAGCTCGCCTACGAAACGTACGCGGCGGGCGACGCGACGACGCTGCGCAACACGCGCTCGGCGACCAAGTCGATCGCGTCGATCCTCGTCGGTATCGCCATCGATCGAAAGCTCCTCCCCGGCGTCTCCGCGCCCGCCCTCGCCTTCTTCCGCGACAAGCGACCGTGGAAGAACGCCGATCCGCGCAAGGACAAGATCACCGTCGAAGACTTCCTCACCATGAGCTCCGTCCTCGAGTGCGACGACATGAACGAGTTCTCGCAAGGGCACGAAGAGCGCATGTACGTCACCGAGGATTGGCTCCGCTTCCTCGTCGACTTGCCGGTCCGCGGTTACGCGCCGTGGGTGAAGAAGCCGGCCGACTCGCCGCATGGCCGCACCTTCGAGTACTGCACCGCCGGCGTCTTCGCCCTCGGTCAAATCGTGGCGCGCGCGACCAAGATCCCGGTCGACGACTTCGCGCAGGCGAGCCTCTTCGCGCCGCTCGGGATCACCTCGCTCAAGTGGCAGCGCGCCCCGGGCGGCCTCGCCCAGACCGGCGGCGGCCTCGAGCTGCGGAGCCGCGACTTGGCCAAGCTCGGCCAGCTCTATGCAGCGCGCGGATCGTGGAACGCAACGCGCGTCGTGTCCGAAGCGTGGGTCGGCGCTTCCACCGCGCCGCACGTGAGCGTCGACGAGCCCGAGCAAGACTACGGCTACCTCTGGTGGCTGCGTCCGTTCGGCAAGGAGGGCGCGAAGGTGCCGGCCTTCTACATGTCCGGCAACGGCGGCAACAAGGTGGCGGTCTTCCCGTCGCTCGATCTCGTCGTCGTGGTCACCTCGGTCAACTACAACAAACCGGGCGCGCACGCGCTGAGCGAAAAGCTCATCTCCGAATACGTCGTCGCCGCCGCCGCGCCCTGACTACGTCGCGCGGTCGCGAGATCGTCGAGCGTGATCGACTCGGCGAGCCTGCTCCGGAGATACTCCATGGCCCGCGTGTGCTCGGTCTTCGTGTGGAGGTCGATGCGAGAAGGGCGCGTCTGGTCTCGCTGCTTCGTCCGACCGCGCGATGGTAGCCTCGTCTCGCCATGGGCCGATCGCGCACGACGACGAAGACCCCTGCCGCGCGCTTTCCCTTTCCTTATTACGGAGAGGGGAGCGCGACGCCCATCCGCGAGAAAGACGGGCTAAGCGCGCTGGTCGTGTTCGCCGCGTCGTTGTCGAACGCGGCTCGGAAGGCCATCGTGTCCTCTCTCCCGGTGCCGATGAACGCGACGCGCGGCGGCGGTGATCGATGGCTCTTCTTGCAGACGAGCGATCGGTTGGCGACCGACGTTCGCGCGTGGGCACGCGACGCGGGGATCGCGCTCGCGAAGTCGTCCGGCGCCGCGTACGCGCATCTCGCGAAGGCGCTCACGGCTTGGGTCACGACGGTGCATGCGTCGCATGCGGTGGCGCTCTTCTTCGTTGGCTCGGACGGCAAGCGCGGGCCTTGGCACGCCGACACGGTGAAAGAGTTCGGTGCGCGCGTGCGCCCCGTCATCGACATGCTGCGGGCGGAGGGGGCGGCGGAGCACGCGCGGTGGATCGCGGTGAGCTTCTTGCGCTCGGGCGCGAAGACGTCGTTCGACGATATCCGGAAGCTCGCCGACGAAGATCCGATCGGATACGTGGGCGACATCGGACGGCGCTGCCTCCTCGCGTGGCCGCTCGTCGATGCGGTCGGCGCGATCGGGCTCTCCGAGATGGGCCCGTACGCAGAGCTCGGCTTCTGGGCGTGCGCATCGATCTCCGAGCTCGTCCCCGATCTCACGAAGCACGCGACGCACCTCGTGTCGCTCGCCGACGCTTGCCCCGCGAAACGCAAACCCGCGGCCGCGCAGCATCTCCTCGTGCGCGCGGCGTGCAGCATGATGCGCGATCAGGTGCCGCTCTCGGTCCGCGTCGAACGCGCCGCGCGCGTCGTACGTCCGCGCGCCGAGGCCTTCGACGCGGCGATGAGCGTCGCGCGCGCGGCGGCGGCGTACGGGCCGCTCTCGGTCGGTTTCCTCGAGATGTTGGTGAGCAGCGCGCGGGCGTTCGGCGGCGCGGCGCGCGCGGTCGCGATGGCCAAGCCGTTCCTTGCGCAGGCGATTGCGGCGACTCCGAAGGCGCGCGACGACCAGAAGACATCCGAAGAGATCGATCGGCTGCTCGCGCTCCAGAGCGAGCTCGTCCAGGACCTCGCCAGCGCCCGCGACGCCGACGTCACCGCGGCGCTCGCGAAGGCGCCGAAGGCCGAGCCGCGCGAAGAGGCGATCGCAGGCGCGACGCATCCCCACCTCGCGCGCTTGAACGCGGAGAGACTGACCGTCCGCTACCGAGGCTCTGCGGAGTCGCAGATCGTGACGATCGAGATCGACGGCTCGCCGCTGCCGAGCCGTCCGGGCGAGAGCTTCCGTCGCATGCGGGACGTCGTCTCGATGGTGGAAGCGGGCCTGGCGGGAGCGGCGCTCTTCGCCCCCGAGCTCGGTGAGGCCGAGGTGCTCGAGGGACCGACGGCGAGCGACACCACGCGGGATGTCCGGTGGAAGTTGCGCGTGCGCGGCGTCGCCCCTTCGTTTTGGGCGGTCGCGCTGCATTTTCTCGCGAACCCTGTCGACTGGTACGAGACGCCGACCGACATGCGGGCGTGCCCAAAGCACATTCGGATCGTGGGAGAGATGTCTGTCGACGGCTCCAGCGCATCGGCCACTACCGACCAGCTCGTCGATTGGCTTCGCAAGCCCGCGCCGGCGTTCCTCGCTTTCCGCGAGCCGCCGTTCGCAGTGGAGAAACCCAAGAGCGCGAGCACGGCGCTCCTCATCAAGCCCGCGCGCATGTCGAACGCCATCGCGGGGGCCGTTCAAGACGCCTGCTACCAGATGAACAAGATGTTCGCGGCGCACCCGATCGGCAAACGCATCCACCTGGACAATCCGGTCGTCGGAAAGACGCAGGTGAAGTTGAGCTGGAGCGGCGCCGCGCCCGCGACGGCGATCGGTCGCGGCCCGCTGCTCAATGCGGCGCGACGCATCCACGTGCGCGCGGGTGCGATCACCGCCGTCGAGGTCGGTTAGCCACAGCAACCGACGTTCGCCTAGCGACCTGCGATGCGCGGATCGATCGCGCGGAGAGCCTCGAGATCGAGACCGCTACGAGCCCGTGAGCTGACGCCTATTTGGCGGGACAGCCGGTCTTCGGGAGATCGATCTGCGAAGGGCCGACATGCAGCGACGTTTTTCCCGAAGGCGCGTCGATCGAGAAGAAGACCTGCGTCTTGCCTTTGCAGAAGTAGAGCGCGTCCTGGCGCTTGTCGAACTGCGCCCATCCGTCGGCGGTAATCTTGGCGACAAGCTCTTTCTTGAGATCGTCGGCCTTCATCGAGCCGTATTCGACGGTGACGAGATCGACGATCTTCTTCGAGCCGGTGAAGCCCGGGACGATCGGCAGACCCGAGGGATAGCCGTCCGGCAGAGCGGCGGCGGCGGCCACCGGCGCGGCCGAAGCGCTCGCGACGGGCGGGCCGCTGTGCGCAGCGGACGCCGACGCGCTGGCGGCAGCGGCTTGCCCGGAGTCTTTGCTGCACGACGCGAGCGACACGAACGCGAGCATCGCGCCTCCGATGCAGACTGCACGCGCGAACGACACTTCGGAAACCTTCGACATTGGGACACCTCCGGATCATCCAGCAGAGCAGGAGCGAGGGCTGCGTGCATCAACATCGTGACGGAGAGCGGCGCCCTCACGGAAGTCTCCGTTGTTCGCAAGAAGCCGCGCACACGAATGGCGTCCACGTCCACGGCGAGTAAGCTGCCGCGCACATGCGAACTACGACGATTTTCGCCGCTGTCGCGATCTCGGCCTGTGTGTCGCCCGAGCCGCGACCGGCGATCGCCCCTTCAGCGACCTCGGCTTCGACCTCGACCTCGACCTCGACCCCGACCCCGACCCCGACCTCGACCCCGACCTCGACCTCGACCTCGACGGCGCTCCCTGCCCCTCTCGCCGATCTCCAGAAGCAAGCGCTCACCGCGTCGCACGCGTACGCGATCGTCCGCTCCCTCACCGACGAGGTCGGACCACGCTCCTCGGGATCGCCCGGCGACAAGCTCGCGGTCGCGTGGGCGCAGCGAACGCTCTCCGCGAACGGCTTCGCGAACGTGCACACCGAGAAGGTCACCGTCGGGCACTGGCAGCGAGGCGTCGAGACCGCGAGCTTCACCGCCGGCGCACAGACGCACGCGCTCGTCGTCACCGCGCTCGGCGGCAGCACGGCGACGCCGACCGCCGGGATCGAAGCGGAGGTCGTCCAGGTCGACTCGATGGACGCGCTTCGCGCGCTCGACAAGAGCGCGGCCGCCGGCAAGATCGTCTTCGTCGACGTGCCGACGCACCGCTCGCGCGACGGCCACGGGTACGGCGCCGCGGTCGGCGTAAGGTACCTCGGCGCGAGCGTCGCAAAGAAGCTCGGCGCCGTCGCGCTCGTGATTCGCTCCGTCGGCACGGATCACGATCGGCTTCCACACACGGGCGCGCAGCTTCGTGACGACAAGGGGATCCCCGCGGCGGCGTTGTCGTCGCCCGACGCGGATCTGCTTCACCGCGCGCTCGCCGACAAGAAACCGGTCAAGCTTCGCCTGACGCTCACGCCGAAGCGACTGCCCGATGCCGAATCGGCGAACGTCGTCGGCGAGGTGACGGGGCGGGAGAAGCCCGACGAGATCGTGCTCCTCGGCGCGCACCTCGACTCGTGGGATCTCGGCACGGGCGCGCTCGACGACGGCGCGGGGGTCGGGATCGTGATGGACGCGGGGCGGCTGATCGGCGCGATGCCGACGCGGCCGCGGCGGACGATTCGGGTCGTGCTCTTCGCGAACGAAGAGCACGGACGCGACGGCGGCGACGCGTACGCAAAGGCGCACTCCGCGGAGCTCGCGAAGATCGTCGCGGCCTGCGAGGCGGATCTCGGCGCGGATCGCGCGTACGCGACGCGCTACCTCGGCTCGCCCGAGCAACGGCCGCGCTTCGCGGAGCTCGCGGCGTTCGTCGCGCCGCTCGGTGTCGAGCCCGACATGAGCGACGCTTTCGGCGGCTCGGACATCGCGCCGCTCCGCGCGCTCGGCGTGCCGATGTTCGATCTCGCACAGGACGCGACGCGCTACTTCGACTGGCACCACACGGCGAACGACACGCTCGACAAGATCGACGAGGCGCAGATCGCGCAAGTGGTCGCCGCCGTCGCGACCATGGCCTACGCGATCGCCGACATGGAGGGCGACCTCGGGCGCGTGCCGGAACCGAAGCGCAAGGAGCGGTGGTAGCCTCCGCGGCGATGACGCGACTCCTCTATCACTTCCCTAGTTCGCCGTTCTCTCGCCGCGTTCGCCTCGCGCTCGCGCACAAGCACCTCGTCTACGAGCTTCGCGATGGTCGCGCGAATGCTGCGTTCCTGGATCAAGCGCGCCAGCAGTCGCCGATCAAGACGCTGCCGATCATGATCGAGCCCGACGGGCGCGCGCTCGGCGACTCGGGGACGATCGTGCACTACCTCGACGCGGCGTACACCGAAGCACCGTCGCTCTGGCCGCGCAAAGACGCGGTGGGTGCGCACGCGGCGCTCGAGATCGCGGCGCTCGTCGACGTCGCGCTGGTGACGCTCGTCGATCTCGGATCGCGCTACTACGATCTCCACCGCGATGAAGCGTGGACGAGCGTGCGCGGAGAGCTCGTGGGACGCGCGCAGCACTCGCTCGACGCGCTCGCCGAACGCGCCGCGGCGTGGTCGGGGACGACGGTGGGCACGTCCGGATGGGGCGCGGCGGACATGTGGCTGTACACGTGCATCGCGTGGCTCGAGGGGCTCCCCGAACGCGCCGACACGAACAAGAACGTCGCGCAGATCATGACGCTCGGCTGGCAACTTCCCGAAGCGCTGTCGCGATGGGCCGACGCGCACCGCGAGCGCGCGGACGTGATCACGCTCGGCTGAATTCGGCTACGAGGCGGCGAGCGCGTTCGCGACGTCGGCGGCGGTCGGGCGCGCGGTCGGATCGACGTCGAGGCAGCGAAGAACGATGGCGGCGATCGCTGCCGGAACCGCGCCGTCGTCAAACGGTGGCGGCGCAGCGATCGCGCGCGCCGACATCGCGTCGATCACCGGCGGCGTGACGAACGGGAACCGACCGCTGAGGATCTCGTACGCGATCACACCGAAGCTCCACAGGTCGGACGACGCGCCCGCCGACTTCGCGCCGCGCCCGAGCTCCGGCGCCATGTCTCGGGTCGCTCGGCGAGCCAGCGATCGACGTGAACGGGAAGCGTAACGGCAACCTCGCGGCCAACGTCGATGCTATCGCCGATTCACCCCGCGAGTGCGTCGAGCTCCACCGGCGAGTGTGCGCAGAACACGCGGACTTCTCCCGCGCGATCGCGCGCGAGCTCGCGTAGGCGCGCTTGGTTCTTCCGGCGTGCGCGATCGTCCATCGCGACGAGGCGCTGGAACGCGGCGAGCGCCGGCGGGCATCGCGGTTTGGTCGCGTCCATCTCGCCGTGGAAGAAGTAGGCGTCGCCCGCGTGCAAGAGCCATCCGTCGGGCGTGCGGACGGCGATCGCGCAGTGTCCGCGCGTGTGGCCGATGGTCGGGACGAGAAGGATCTCGTCGTCCGTTCCGCCGACGGCGCGCACGCCATCGAAGCCAAACCATTTGTCGCCGGCCGTCTCGAGGAGGTTCCACTTTGGACCGTGCGCCCACTGCGGCGCGCGGTAACGGAACCGCTCGTGCGACACCGGCGCCATCGCGGCGCCGTGCTCCGCGGAGAAGATGTGCACGGTGGCATCCGGGAAATCGGAGAGTCCGCCCGCATGATCGAGATCGAGATGCGTCGGCAAGATGTGCTTCACGTCGTCGCGGCGAAAGCCGAGGCGCGTGACGTGCGCGAGCGCCGTCTCGGCCGGATCGAGCGTCGGCGCGGCGATCTTCGCGAACGCACCGCCGAGGCGACCGCGCGGATCGGCGAGGTCCGCCGTGCCCAGCCCCGTATCGACGAGCGCGAGGCCGCTCTTCGTTTCGACGACGAGGCAGTGACAGACCATCGTCGCGCGCTCGAAAAGAGATCCTTCGCCGTTCACGAGGCGTCGGGCGACTGGGCACATCGTTCCGCAGTTGACGTGGTGCACGCGCATCGAGGGATCGCCTTCCGTTGGCTTTCGATGCCAGAGCGTACGCGGGCGTTCTTCAGCGCGCGAGGGGGCGCACCGACGACGCCGGGACCCACGCGTCGACGATCCCCCAACGGACGCGAACCAGCGCGGCGCGCTCGGCGACGATCTCGACGAGCGCCGCCTCCGGGAGCGGCGACGCACCGGGGATCGTGATGCCGCGCTCGTCCGACGGACGCGCGGTCGACGTGACGACGACGGCTTCGCGCCGGTGCAATCGTTCGTCTCGCATGGCGAGCGCGAGGAGCGCGCACAAAAGGAGGAGCGGCGCGGCGACCGCCGCGGTGATCGTCCCGCCGACCCTCGCGCGACGCGAGGATGTGAGCCATCGCACGAAGAGCGCGGCGCCGAGCGCGAGCGACGCGACGCCCGCGCCCGCCGACCACACGTCCTCCGCGACGAGGTGCGCGACCGAACGACCGAGCGACGGCCCCTGATCGAGCTCCACCGATTCACCGGATCGACCGCGACGCCGCGCGACCTCGGAGCGAATCACCGCGAGCGCGCGCGTCGCGTCTTCCGCGAGCGACGGATCCACCGCGAGCGCGCGCGCTTCTTCGAAGCCTTGCGCGGCGCGTCCCAGATCGCCCGGCACCTCGGCGCCGATGCGGACGCGTCCCGCGTACGCGAGGCCGCGGTCGTAGCTGACGGCGGCGTCGACGACGCCGCGGTCCGCGAGCGCTTCAAAGGTCGCGACTGCATCGCCCGCGCGTCCGTCCGCGAGCGCCTTCGTGCCGTCGAGGAAGAGCGCCTCCGCGTCGTCGCTCACTTCGACTCCAGCCGATCGATCGCGTTACGCGCGCGCGTCCACCTCTCGCGCGCCGCGTCGATCCCCTCCGCATCCGGCGAGAAACGCGCCGCCTCGCACTCGCGAAGCAGCGCTTCGATCGCGCGCGCAGGCTCCGCTGCGACCCCCGCTTCTTCGAGCTTCGACGCGATCTCGTCCGCGCGCATTCCGCGGACGTTGACCTTCGCGCTCGCCAGCGCCGCAGCTTCGATCGCGCGCATGATCGCAGCGTCCACCGCGCGTGCATCGTCGCCTGCCGACGCGTCGTCGGCCGCTTTCACGCGCAGCTTGCGCTCGCGGTCCGGCGAAACCGCGTTCGCGTCGCGACGCCTTCGCACGCGGACGACCGCCGCACGCGCGCCGAACGCGAACGCATACGCGATCGGTGACGCGCCGAGCGCGATCCAAAAGAGCGGTGTATCGGTCAAATGCGCGCGCGACGCTTTCGCCCCCGCGCGCTCGGCGCGCATCGCCGGAAGCCCCGCGAGCGTCTCTTGCGTCGGATCGGCGCTCGCCGCGAGCCTCGGCGCCCCCGGCTTCACGCGCACGAGGCCCAACGTCGCCTTCGCGGTGCCGTACTTCTTCGCGTCAGGATCCCAGTACGAGACGCGCAGCTCGCCGAGATCGATTTCGCCCTCTTGCTGAACGCGAACGACGTACGCGAACGTTCGCTTTCCGCCGAGCTTGTCGTCATTCTGCGGCGTCATCGCATCGCGCACTTGCGGCTCGAGCCACTCGACGCCCGCGCGCGACGGCGCCACGAGCGTCGACGGCAAATTCCCCGTCCCTGACAGCGTCACGTTCACCGCGAGCGCGCTGCCGCGTTCGATTTCGCGCGGCGTCACCTCGGCCGCGAGCGCGTAGCTCCCGACGTCGCCGATGACGTACCCAGGCGGACGCCCGGTGACCGGCGGCTCGCTCACCCGCACTTTGATCGCCTCGCTCGTCCGCTTCGGATCGCCGGCGACGCGCGGCTTCACGATCGAGAGCGACATCGCGCCGATGTCGAGCTCTCCGGTCTTGAGCGGGAAGAGCGCCCACTTTCGCGCGAGCCGCACGCTCCACAGTCGCCCCGCGACGAGCGCGTAGCCGACGGGCTTCGTCTCGGCGTCGTCGGCGATGAGCGGCTGCTTGAGAAAATCGCTCGCGGGCGCCTCGTGGATGTCGGTGAACTCGATGTGGTCGGGCCCGGCCGCGTCGATGTAGACGTACATCGAGACGGTGACCTGCTCGCCGACGACGGCGGACGTCTTGTCGACGATCGCGTGCAAGAAGGTGACGGTGCCACGTGGCGCATCCATTCCGAGCTTCGCGTCGGCCTGCGTGCCCGGCGGCAGGCGGCGATCGTCGTCGGGCTCGGGCGCCGGAGGTTGCCCACGCCACGGATCGAGCAGCGAAAACGGCGTGCCGAACGGATCAGGCGGCTTCTGCGTCCGCGGCGACGACGGCGCTTGCCCCGGCGGAACGACCTTGACCGTCACCGTCCGCGCCGTGACTCTGTGATCGCCCACGCGCACGCTCGGCGGACCAATCTTGAACGTACCGGTCTTGCTCGCTTGGAGCGTCCACACGATCGACACGACGCGACGCCCGTTCGTTCCGAACGACACGCGGTTCGACACGCCGCGCTGCATGAACGACGGCGGCACCGCGCCGATGTCGGCGCTCGACGGCACCTCGCCACTCGTCGTCGCCTTCAACGTCACGTTCACCGAGTCGCCGATCTCGATCGTCTCCGCGTCGACGGACACGACGAGATCGATCTTCGATTGCGCGCGCGCAGGCACACCGGCAAACAGCGCGAGCGACGCGACGAGGAGCGCGAGCAGCAGCTTCACTTGTCGACCATTCCGCGACCGCGCTGCCTGCCTACGTTCTGTCGCTTGAGGACCTCTTGCTGAAGCGTGGGTGCCGCCTCGAGCTGATCGAGGGTTCGCTGATCTTGATCGGCGCGCGGCGGAGGTCCGGCGTCGGGCGGAGGCGGAGGCCCGGCGTCGGGCGGATCCTTCGAAGCGTCGCTCCCCGCGTCGTTGCCGCCGGAGTCGCCGCCGTCGTTGCCGCCGTCGTTGCCGCCTTCGTTCGGAGCGTCGCGCGGTGCGTCTTGCGGCGCGTCGTTCGGCGCGTCTTGCGCGGCGTCGTTGCCACTGTCGTTCCCCGCGTCCTTCTTGTCGTCGATGCGCCTCATCGCGATCGCGCGATTCCACGCCGCGTCGCGACCGACCGGATCGCCCGCGTCGACGATCCCCGGCGAGAGGACGAGCGCTTTGTCGTACGCCTGCACCGCCTCTTCGTATTGCGCGCCGAGGAAGAGCAAATTCCCTTCGAGGTACCGCGCATGCGCGCGAAGCTCGAGCGGCAGCGAGTCGTCGGAGGCGATCGCGCGGACGACGCGGAGCGCGCACTCGATCTGCGCCTTGCGTTGCGGATCGTCCGCGCCGCCGTCGAGCTCCTCTTCGCCGAAGCGTCGTCCGAACGACTCGCCGATCTTGAAGAGCGACAACCCGAGATCGAACGTCCCGTTCGGAAGCCGCTTGAGCAGCTCGGGCGCGCCGATGTTTCCGTCGGCGCACGCGCCCGTCGACAAGTAATCCTCGAGCGTCATCGCCGCAGCGGGCGCCTTCCCCGCATCGAGAAACGCGATCGCTTCCTTCACTTGCGGCGCCTCGCGCTCGAACGGCTTCGACGGATCCCAGTTGCACGCCGCGAGGAGCAGCGCGGCCGCGACGCCGAAACGCCAATGGTGGCTACGCGGCATGACGCGGCTCCGTCGTGGCGCGGCGCTTGCGCTTCTTCGGCGGGAGCGGCTTCGCGACGTCGCGTCGGCGGCGCGGAGCTTCGCTGAGCGCGGCTTCGATCACGAAGAGCGCGAGCGCGATGCCGAGCGGCCAGGCGTATTCCTCGTCGTAGACCGTCTCGACTTTTTCGGAGAGCTCCTCGCGCATCATCTTCTGGAGGCCCTTCGAGATGCGATCGATTCCGGTCTCGCCGTGCTCTGCGCGAACGATCGCCCCGCCGGTCGCCTCGGCGATCTTCGCGAGCTGCGCCTCGCCGTCCGCGGAGAGCTCGGTCGTCATCGGCTTGCCGAGCTCGTCGTGGCGAATGCCGGTCACCTTGCCGTCGGGTCCTACCTCGGGGATCACCTCGGGCGCGCGACCGCCGATCTGCACGACGTCGACGCGCGTCCCTTCGAGCGCGGCTTGCTTCGCCACCTCGACCGGATCGCCTTCGAGATCTTCGCCATCCGTCACCAGGACGATCACCTTCACGTGATCCTTCGATTTCGGATCGCGCGCGAACGTCTCGCGCGCACGCTCGAGCGCGCGCGCCGTCGCTGTACCTCCAATTGGCATGTCGTTCGGTTCGAGCTGCCGGAAAAACTGCGCGATCGCCGCGCCGTCGCTCGTCAGCGGAAAGCTCATCGGCTCGCCCGCGAACGCGACCGCGCCGAACCGCGCGCCCGGAAGATCGCGAATCAGTCGCCCGACCTCCGCCTTCGCGCGCGCGATCCGGCTCGGCGTGATGTCGCGCGCGTACATGCTCTTCGAGTAATCGAGCACGATGACGACATCGAGGTTCGTCGCCGGAATGAGGCGCGTCCCCTTCCCGAACTTCGGTCGCGCGAGCGCGAGAAGCGCGAGGGCCATCGCGACGAGGAGCAGGACGGACTTCACCGCGCGCCGCGCCGTCGCGTCGAACGACTCGAGCTTCATCACGAGCTTCGGATCGCCGAAGCGCGCGACCATCCGCGTGTGACGCATCGCCGCGAGGAGCAGCGACGTCCCGAACGCGAGGAACGCGGCCAAGCACAGCCCCGCGACGAGCAGCCCTTGCCATGAATGAAAGTCGTGTCCCCAGCGGATCGGATCGTTCACGGGAACCTCCGCACGAGGAAGAGGCGCACGAGCGCTTCGAGCGCGACGAGGATCACACCCGGCACGAGGAGCAGCGGGAACAGATCCTCCATCGTCGCCGCTTGCGCTTGGAAGCGCGTCCGCTCGAGGCGATCGAGGATCGCGTGCATGCTCTCTTCGAGCCCTTTGCGGTCGGTCGCGACGAAGGCCTCGGCGCCCGTGTCGCCCGCCATCTTCCTCAAGAGCTCGGGGTTCACCGGGTAATGCTTCTTCGTGTAGCGCGGCTGCCCGAACACATCGGGCGGACCCTCGACGTCGACCTCGTCGCCGTTTCCGATCTGCACGGTGTACACGCGCACGCCTTGGATTTGCGCGAGGTGCGTCGCGTACTCGGGCGACACTTTGCCGGCGTTGCTGTCGCCGTCGGTCAGCAGAATGACCGCCTTCGACTTTGCGGTGCTGCGACGAAGGCGCGCGACGCCGGTGCCGACCGCGTCGCCGATGGCGGTGCCGTTGCCGTCGATGAGGTTCAGCTCCATCTGACGGACGAGCGTCACGAGCAATCCGTAATCGAGCGTCGGCGGCGAGAGCACGTACGCCGCGCGACCGAAGACGACGACGCCGATGCGATCCGTCTTTCGTCGCGAGATGAAGTCGGCGATGACGTCCTTCGCGATGTCGAGCCGCGTCGGTCGCTTCCCCGGACGCGCTCCCGGCGTCGGCGCCGTCGCCATCGCGCCCGGCGTATCCATGATCGCCTGCATCGATCCGGAGAGATCGAGGACGACGACGATGTCGATGCCGCGCTCTTCGGCGCTCTCGCCGCGGAGCACGTTCTGCGGACGCGCGAGCGCGACGACGGCGAGAACGATCGCCGCGCCGCGCAGAATGCCGGGGAGATCGCGCAGCTTCGTGCGCCATCCGCGCGGACCGAGCAGCATCGGCGCGACCGTCGCCATCGACAGCACCGGCACGCGCCGATCGTTGCCGAGCGTCATCTTCCACAACACGACCGGCGCGACGAGCGCCGCCACGAGCCACCACGGACGCAGCCACTGCGCGTGCGCCCACACGTCGCCGCGCGTGAGCACCGGATAGAGGAGCGCGAGCGACGTTACCGCCAGCATCCCGAGCGCGACGAGGATCCCTCGGACGGCGCGGCTCATGTGCGCACCTCGTCATCGTCGGCGGCCTGCGCGGCGGCCATGCGCGCTTCGAGCGGCATCGTCGCGCGCACGATCTTCTCGCCTTGCGCGAGCACGCGGAGGCACTCTTCGTTCGTCGGCGTCATGTCGGCGAACTTCACGAGATCGCACTCGTCGAGGAAGAGCTTCACTTCGGGGAGCGCGAGGCCGAAGTGCGACACCCTCGACATCGCGAGCATGATTTCGTCGCTCGTCGACTCGAGGCCGTCGAAGCCGAAACGCCCACCCAAATACATGCGTACTGCATCGTTCACGCGATCGAAGAACTCGCTGAGGCGCGCCGTCTCGAGGAGCCCCGCGTGGCGCACTTCGTCGAGCTGCTCCAGCGCGATCTCCCACGGCGGACGCGGCGGCGGCGGCGGCGGCACCGGCTTCGGCCGCTTCGCGATGCGATAGAGGACGTACGCGAGGATCGCGCCAGCGAGGGCGCCGCCCGCTCCCCACTGCAATCCCTTCTTCAACGCCGTCCACTCTTCGCGTTGCGGGCGCGCGGGCGGGTTCGGCTTCGGCTCGGCGTTCGGCGTCGACGCGATCGGATCTTCGACGACGATCGAATGCGGCAGCGTGCACACCGTCGCGATCTCGCCGTTCGCGCGCGCGACCGAGATCGGCAGCGACGGAAGCGTCAGCGTCTGGCGTCCCGGGTCGGCCGGAAGAACGAGGAGCGGGAGGTAGAGCGTCGTGAGCGAGCGATCGGCCTTCGACGCCGCGGCGGTGCTCGGCTCGAGGCGCGCCGCGGAGCCGCCATCTTGATCCGGAATCACGAAGCCCGCTTTCTTCAGCTCCTTCGCGGCGTCGGCGGCGCTCTGGAGCTCGAGCCCACGCGGAAGGACACTCTCGCCTTTGCCGTGCTCGATGCGCACCTGAAGGACGGCGGCGTAACCGGAGAGCCCGCGCGTCGGAAACGAGTCGACGATGAGCGGCCGTTGCGCGCCGCTCGGGATCGTCTCGACGCAGCCGTTGATGCTCCCGACCGCCACCGCCGCGTCGTCGATCGCGCCGGCGTCGATCGCGCTCGCTTCCGTCGCCGCGTCGCTCGCACGCGCGTCGCGTCCGGCGTCGGTGGGCCCGGCGTCGGCCGCGTGCGCTGCGCGCGTCATCGCGAGGAGGACCGCGGCGATCGAAAATCCAAACCTCATCGCGTGCGAATCCTCCGTGCGCGCCGCGCGAACAGATCGCGCAAGGGTGCGACGAACGAGCCGCCCGTTTCGATCTCCACCGCGTCGAGCCCGAGCTTCGTGAACATCGCGCGCCGCGCGTCGCCGAGCTTCTTCATCGCGGCCGCGTGCCAGTCGCGGACGCGCTTGTCGCCGGTGTCGATGACGACCGACTCGCCGCTCTCGAGGTCTTCAAACGTCGCGATGCCGACGTCCGGGAGCGTGAGATCGCGCGGATCGACGAGGACGACCGGGATGACGTCGTGCTTCGCCGCCGCGAGCGCGAGCGCACGCTCGTACCCTTGATCGTAGAAATCGCTGATGACGAACGCGATGCTCCGCCGCCGCGCGACGCCGACCAGCGCCTCGAGCGCCGCCTTCATGTCGGTCGCCGCGCCGAGCATCGGGTTGCCGCGCGGATCGCGCGTGCGCATCGGAATCTCCCAGCTCGGCTCGAAGCCGAGGATCTCGCGCACGACGCGCATGACGTGCTTCTCGCCTTTGCGCGGCGGGACGATCCGCTCGACGTGGTTCGTGGCGACGATGAGCCCGACGCGATCGTTGTTGCGGATCGCGCTGAAAGCGAGGAGCGCCGCGACCTCGGATGCGACGCGCACCTTCGACGCGCGACGCGTCCCGAAGCGCTCGGACGCCGAGAGATCCGCGACGATCATCACGGTCATCTCGCGCTCTTCGACGAACACCTTCACGAAGGCTTCGTTCATGCGCGCCGACACGTTCCAGTCGATCGTGCGCACGTCGTCGCCCGGCTGGTACGGCCGCACCTCGCGGAACGCGAGCCCCTGCCCTTTGAAGCTCGACGAGTACGTCCCCGACAGCTGCTGGTTCGCCAGCCGCGCCGTGTGAATCTCGATCGTGCGGAGGGCCGCGAGGAGCTCTTTGGGGATCATGGAAAAGGGAGGGGAGCCGCCCGTTTACCACATCCCCGCGGCGCCCCGAACGGCGTGGCGCGATACGCAAGCACGCGGGTGGAGACAAGCCGGATCGAGCGGGTATTCCCGGCTACGGCACGCAGCTCGTTCCGGCGTCGCTCGGGGGCGTCTTGGTTCGGTCCGGCAACGTGCAGAAGGCCGCGTTGAACGATCCCGACATCGTCCCGTCCGCGAACGTCACCGCATACGAGCCCTCGACCGAAGTCGCGGAGATCGACGTGATCGTGATCGTTCCGCCCGTCGCGCTGCGGTCCTGGCTCGGGACGACGCTGTTGCACTGCGCGTCGTTCTTCGCGAGGTTCGCCGAGGCGTGCACGCTCGTGCCGCCGTCGCGCGGCCCACCGGTGATTGGTCCGAGGGTGTACGTGCCGGCGACGATCGCCGACGACGACGAGCCGCTGCCGGACACGGAGAGCCGCAGCTCGAGTGCGGTGTAGCTCGCTTTGTCGGAGTTGTTCGGAAAGGTTTGCACGAGCGCGCACACGTTCGGGATGTCGAATAGATCGATTTGGATCGATCGCGCGTCGACGCCCGGCGTCCCGCTCTCGGCGACGGCGACGACGTCCGCGACCGCGAACGAGATGCTTCCGACGGTCCCGCTGACGCTCCCGGCGCCCGTCGATCCGCCGCCACCGCTCGACGTGATGCCGCCGCAAGCAGCGACGCCGACGGAGACGAAGCACGCGACGGAGAAGGCGACACCGACGACGACCAGCGATCGCACCATGCGACGATCTTACGGTACTTCGACGACCTCGAACACCCGCCGCACGACCTGCTCGGGCGTCACCTCTTCGGCGTCCGCTTCGTACGTGAGCACCAAGCGATGCCGGAGCACGTCGGGCCCGACGGCCTTCACGTCCTCGGGTGTGACGTACCCGCGATGACGCAAGAACGCGTGCGCGCGCGCGGCAAAGTTGAGCGCGATGCTCGCGCGAGGCGACGCGCCGTACTCGATGAGCGGCGCGAGATCCTTGAGGCCGTGCTTCTTCGGCTCGCGCGTCGCGAACACCACCTCGACGATGTAGTCCTTCACTTTGTCGTCGACGTAGACCTGCTTGATGATCTTCCTCGCCTCCATGAGCTCGCCCGGCGTGACGACGGGACCGGCGGTCACGGGCTCGGCCGCCGTCTGGCGATCCATGATCTTGCGCTCGTCCTCGCGCGAGGGGTAGCCGACCTTCACCATCAGCATGAAGCGATCGACCTGCGCTTCGGGCAACGGATACGTCCCCTCTTGCTCGATCGGGTTCTGCGTCGCCATGACGATGAACGGCTCGGGCAGCGGGTACGTCTTGTCGCCGATCGTGACTTGCCGCTCTTGCATCGCTTCGAGGAGCGCGCTCTGCACCTTGGCCGGCGCGCGGTTGATCTCGTCGGCGAGGACGAGGTTCGCGAAGACTGGACCGAGCTTGCTCGTGAACTCGCCCTTCTGCTGATTGTAGATGACGGTGCCGATCAAGTCGGCGGGCAAGAGATCCGGCGTGAACTGGATGCGCGCGAACTTCGCGCTGATCGCGTGGCAGAGCGTGCGGACGGTGAGCGTCTTCGCGAGGCCGGGGACCCCTTCGAGCAAGACGTGACCGCCGGTGAGGAGACCGATGAGGATCCTCTCGATCATGTAGCTCTGGCCGACGATGACCTTGCCGACTTCGTTGGTGATGCGGTCGACGAAGGCGCTCTCCTTCGCGACGAGCTCGTTCAATGCGCGGACGTCGTACATGGGCCTTGGCGTTTAGCACATGACGCGCGGGCGGTATTCCCTCAGTCGCCGTGCAAATGGCACGGCGCCGTCGGCGACGTAGCCTCAGAACGCGCCAACGACGCCGACTCCGCCGCCGCCGCGCGCGGTCCAGAACGTCGGTGCAAACTGCACGCGTTTCGCGGCGTCGCCCTCGGGCTTTCGATCGAAGCGACTCGGATCGTTGCTCGTCGCGAGGACCGCCACGCCGAGCCCGAGGACCGCGACGCCGATGCCGAGCCCGACGTACCCGAAGATGTCGCGCTGGTTCGCGTCGGAGACCTTCGCGAGCGCGACCGCCTTCGGCACGATGCATCGCGACTCGAAGACGCTCTTCTCTTGTCCGATGTCGCATGGCTGGCCGCTGTGGTCGACGTTCTGCGACGACAGCGTGTTGAACGTGTCGTTGCCCGACGAGCGTTGCGTGGCGTCGTACGCGAGGAGCCCGATCGCGCCTGCGGTCACGACGGCGCCGCTGCCGACCGCGATCCATCCCCACGTCCGCTGCGTCCTCGCTTGCGCAGTGAAGCGCGCGCGGAACGCCGGCGTCGGCTCGAGGAGCACGCGCACCGTCGTGGTGCGGCCCGACTCGATGTCGACGTCACGCTCGACCGGCTCGAAGTCGCCGTGGTCGACGATCAAATGATGAGGCCCGCGCGGCAGGCGAATCGCCGCTTCGTAGACGCCGCGCGGTTGTCCGTCGATCGTCACATTCGAGCGCGGCTCGGTCACGTCGAGCGCGAGGAGACCACCGGTTCCGAGCCCCGTCGCGTCGACGGTCGGCTCGAGCACCACCTCGCCCGTCGCGCCGTCGCCGAGCGTGATCGGCGCGGCGGCGGACGTGTACCCGGCGCGACGCAGCTCGACTTTGTGCGCGCCCGGCGCGAGCGTCACCGACGCAGCGAGCGGCGTCGTTCCCACCCGCTGATCGTCGACGAACACCTCGGCGCCCGGCAAATGCGTCTTCACGACGACGTGCGCGAGCTTGCCTTGCATCGCGACGAGATCGAACTTCATCGTCTGCTTGTCGCCGCCGGCGATCGTGAGCTCCTTGCGCTGCGGCGCGTAGCCCGGCGCGACGACGCCGACGACGCGCGTCCCGCTCGCGACGCGAAGCGGTCCTTTGAGCGGCGACTTCCCGACCTCGACGGTGTCGACCTCGATCGACGCCCCTTCGACGCTGACGTCGACGCTGATCTCGCCGATCCGCAGCGCTTGCTCGTCGCGAACTTTCTTCGCGTTGGCGACGCGATCGGCGGAGAGCGTGCCCGGGCTCGCGAGCACCTTGTCGAGCGCGTCGGCCGCTTCGACCGGTCGCCCCATGAGCGCGTAGACGAGGCCGATGTTGTAGAGGACGACCGGGTTCGCGATGAGCTCGTACGCGCGCTTGAACTCGGCGAGCGCGCCGTCGTTGTTCCCTTCGTTGAAGAATCGCTTGCCGCGCTCGAACCGATCGCGCGCCTCGGCGCGGACTTTCTCGTCGGGCTCGGCGGGCTGCGCGAACGCGATGCGAGAGCCGGCGGGGACGATCGGCGCGACGAGCGTCGCGACCAGGGCGAGTGCGAGAGCGCGTCGGATCATCAGAACGGGTTTTCGCCCGCGAGGCCCTTCTGGTCAACGCGCGTGCTGCCGGTCGGCTTGGGGCGCGCGCTCGCGGTGCCGGTCACGCCGACCGCGCTGGCGGCTCCGCTCGGAAGCGAGCGCGCCGAAACGAGCGCCGATGGAGCAGGCAGCGGCAGCGACGACGACGACGCGGCGGCCGACGACATCGCGGGCGACGGCGGAAGGATCGCGGCCGGCGGCATCGTCGACGTCGCGGGAGGCGCGACCGACGTCGCCGTGGACGGATCGCGCGTCGCGTGATCGCCACGCATCGCGACGAACGCGAGCACGCCCACGACGGCGACGACGACGACCGCGATCAGCGCCTTGGATCGCGAAGGCGACGCTACGCCCGGCCCAGGCTGCGCGAGCGCTGCCGGCGGAATCGTCGGCACGGTGCGCCCCATCGCGATGGCGTCGCTCGTCTTGGTCGTCGGGCGATCCGACCGCGACACGTCGACGGGCGCGGCCGGCGGACGCATCGACGGCGTGACGACGATGCGCGGCACCGAACCGTCGACCGGCAGCGTCGCATCGAACGCATCGGCCGCCGCGACGTCGGCGAACGGAGCGAGCGCATCGGACAGGTCGCGCGCGTGCGCGAACCGATCCTCGCGCTTCACCGCCATTGCGCGCCGCACGACGTCGGCGAATCCCGGCGGCAACCCTGCGCGCCGCTCCTCGAGCCGAACCGGATTCCCTTCGTGAATGAGCACCGCGAGCGCCGTCAACGTCGTCGCATCGAAGGGACGCTTGCCGCACGCGCACTGGTAGAGGATGACGCCGAGCGCGTACACGTCCGCGCGCCCGTCGATCTCCTTCTCCCCCTTCACCTGCTCCGGCGGCATGTAATACGGCGTCCCCATCGCCGCCCCCTCCGCCGTCATTCCCATCTGCCCCGTTCGCTCTTCGTCGAATTTCGAAATCCCGAAGTCCAAGATCTTCACGAACGGCTTGCCGTCGCCCTCACCCGTCCGCGTGATGAACAGGTTCTCCGGTTTCAGATCGCGATGAACGATCCCCGCGTCGTGCGCCGCCTGCACCCCCGTGCACGCTTGCCGAACGAGCCCCGCGAGCTCGGCGACGTCGATGTGGCCGGTCCGCTCGAGTCGCAGCTCGAGCGTCTCGCCTTTGAGCATCTCCATCACGAGGTACGGTTCGCCCCCTTCGAGCGTGCCCGCGTCGAACGTCTCGGCGATGTGCGGATTGCCGATGTGCCCAGCGGCGGAGGCCTCGCGCAAGAAGCGCGTGACGATCTTTTCGTTCTTCGCGATCTCGGGATGAAGGAGCTTGAGCGCGCGACGATGCTTCGTCAGCTCGTGCTCGACCTCGTACACAGCGCCCATGCCGCCCGACCCGAGCAGCCGCACGATCCGGAGCTTGCCTGCGACGAGCGTCCCTGCTCTGAGCCCCGTCTTTTCAGTCTCCGTCTCTCGAAGCGGAGAGGGAACGTGCGGCGTGACCATTGGAGGCAGGATAAAGGACGCGCCAGATCACCGATAGAGCGCACTCGTCGCTTGGACGGCCCAGCCCAGATAGACGCAGACGACCCCGGCGAGCATGACTGGGACGCCGAAACGCGACCACGCATCCATGAAGCGAACGCCGATAGCGCTGCGTCCACCGAGCCCATGCGCCGCTTCGAACTCCGACGCGCCGCGCGCGCCGAGACGGGCCGCGTGCACCGCGTCGACGTCGTGCGGCCGGAGCGCGCGGAGCGCGTCGAGATCGCGACGTTCATCGGAAGCGGCGTTGGAGATCTTCGGATCGTCGATCATCTTGCACC
>JBBQXV010000008.1:0-71835 GCA_038209335.1 Polyangiales bacterium
TCAACGACATCGCGATGATCGGTCACAACCCGAAGACCGGGCGGACGTGCTACTTCCAGAACTCGATCGGCTCGGGCGACGACGGCGTTCACGTCGCGCATCCCGGCGACGTCGAGAAGTCGACGAGCATCTGGTCGAGCAGCGTGCAGTCGTATTGCTCGGGGAGCTGCCACGCGGAGAGCGCGTTCGTGCACTCGCCGTGGATCGACGGCGCGAAGCGATCGAACGGGAAGACGATCATCCCGAAGATCGGCGAGCACGCGGAGTTTCCGATCAGCCGGCTCGACGCGCCGTACAACATCGTCGCCGCGGATCACCTCGGCTTCTCGATTCCGAAGCAGCTCGTGAGCGACGAGGTCGGCGCGTGCAACAACTGCCATCGCCTCGCCGGCAACACGATGGGCGACTTCGCGCGGTGGTCGACCGGGACCGGCGACGACTACTATTCGAACATCACCGACTACGGGAAGAAGTTCGCCGAGTCGCATTGGATGCCGCCGCGCCTCGACGGCGTCACCGAGGCGACGTGGGCGACGAGCAAGTTCGTGAAGGCGCTCGACTTCATGAAAAAGTGCGACGAAAGCTCGTCGAATCCGGCGTGCCTCTGGGCGGATGTGCCGCGCGGGGCTTTCGACAACCCGCGTGCTCGATGAGGTGATGCGTGGATGATCACAGCGTCGTTTGGCTATACTCTGAAGAGATGAGCGCATCGGACAACGGGGACGACGACCGAGCCGGCCCCGATTCGCTCACCCCATCCGAGCGGCGCATCGGGATCCGCTACCTCTCGTGCTTCCCTGCGCATCTGCAGAACGAAGACGGCGGCACGCGCGTGGCGATGATCCACGATCTCAGCGTCGGCGGCGCGCTCCTCCTCGTTCGCGCCACGCTCGCGATCGGCGACACGGTTCGCCTCAACCTCTTCATCCACGGCGACATGAAGGAATCGCGCGAGGTCGTGGCGCGCGTCGTCCGGATCGAGAAGCTCAGCGATCCGTACGCGGGGCCGTGGTCGAGCCGCGTCGCCGTTCACTTCGACGAGGAGCTCGCCGGAATCGACGGCGAGATCGCCGCGCTCGCGAAACAGCAGGCCGAGTTCTTGGCGAAGAGCAGCACGGGCAAAGGTTGACGTTGCGCTGACGAGCCGAGGTTCGTTGTAGCCTCGCGGTATGCGATCACGATGGGGGTGGGTGGCGCTGCAGGCGCTCGCGGTGATTTTCGCGACGCTGTTCACGTCGCACACGGCGGATGCGTTCTGCGGCTTCTACGTCGGCGGCGCCGACTCCAAGCTCTTCAACGACGCGACGCAGGTCGTGCTCATGCGCGACGGGCAACGCACCGTGCTGTCGATGCAGAACAGCTACAAGGGGCCGCCCGAAGGCTTCGCGATGGTCGTGCCGGTGCCGGTCATCTTGCAGCAAGAGAACGTGAAGACGTTGCCGCGCGAGATCTTCGCGCGCGTCGACTCGCTGACGGCGCCGCGCCTCGTCGAGTATTGGGAGACGGATCCTTGTTACAAGGAGCCCGAGTATTCGTCCGGCGGATGCGGCTTCGGATGCGGCGGCGCGATGATGCCGATGACGGCGGCCAGGTCCCCCGGCGGCGCGGGCGACTACGGCGTGCGGATCGAGTCGCAGTTCGTCGTCGGTGAATACGAAATCGTCGTGTTGAGTGCGCAAGACGCCGCAGGGCTCGAGGCGTGGCTCCACGACAACAAGTACAAGATCCCCGACGGCGCCGAGCCGTACTTGCGTCCGTACGTGCAGAGCGGATCGAAGTTCTTCGTGGCGAAGGTCGATCCGGCGAAGGTGAAGTTCGACGCCGAGCAGCGCGCGCTGCTGTCGCCGCTGCGCTTCGATTACGACGCCGAGACGTTCACGCTTCCGATTCGCCTCGGGCTCATCAACTCGGCGGGCACGCAGGATCTCATCGTGAACATCGTCGCCGTGGAGCGGTACGAAGCAGCGAACTACGCGAACGTGACGATCCCGACGAACCTCGCCGTCGGCGAAGAGGCGGTCGCGGATTTTCCGGCGATGTACGCGGCGCTCTTCGACGCGACGCTCGCGAAGAATCCGCGCGCGGTCGTGACGGAGTATTCGTGGGCGGCGTCGAGCTGCGATCCGTGTCCGACACCGCCGCTCGACGCGAGCGATCTCGCGCTCCTCGGCAGCGACGTGCTCCAAAAGCGTGGACCGCAGGACGAAGAGTCGGCGCGCGCGTGGCGGTACGGAAACGGCTTCGTCGTCACGCGCCTTCACGCGCGCTACGCGAAGGACGGGCTCGGCGAGGATCTCGTCTTCAAGATGGCGTCGCCGATCCAAGGCGGACGCGAGAGCTCCGGCACGAACGGGGCGCTCGAGAAGGGGGCGACGCCGAGCGGAGGGAACAACTTCCAAGGGCGCTACATCATCCGGCACTATTGGAAGGGGGCGGTCGCGTGCAGCGCGCCCGTGTACGAGCGTTGGGGCGGACCACCGGACGGCGCGAAGCCGCGATCCGCGACGAACCTCGCGTTCGTGGCGCGTGGAAAGACGCAGCTGTCGGCGATCGTGAAGGAAGACGTGCCGGAGATCGGCCTGACGCAAGCGACGCCGACACCCGCGCGGGTGATTCCGCCGCCGCGCGCGGGCGGATGCGCGGGGTGCGCGATCGGCGGACGCGCGGGCGACGTCGCGGCGTTGCTCGTCGCGGCGACGGCGCTCGCGGGGCTCTTCGCGCGGCGGCGATCGCGACGGTAGCCCGCGCGCGTGCATCGAAGGCATTGTCCCCATGTCGAAGACGAACCTCTTCGCGCGCATCGAGCCGTTCGCCTTTTCCGCGTTGCGCATCGTCTCCGGCGCGCTCCTCTTCTTTCACGGCGCCCAGAAACTCCTCGGGTGGTTCACGACGCGCGCCGGGCCCGCGGTCGGCTCGCAGCTTTGGATCGGCGGGCTCATCGAGCTCGTCTGCGGCGCGCTCATCGCCGTCGGTCTGTTCACGCGCTCGGCAGCGTTCCTCGCGTCCGGGACGATGGCGGTCGCCTACATTCAATTTCATTGGAAGCTCGACTTCGCGGGCGCGAAGTTCTTGCCGATCGTGAACCAGGGCGAGCTCGCGGTCGTCTACTGCTTCCTCTTCCTGTTCGTGTTCGCGCACGGGCCGGGCCGAGCGGCGCTCGACGGGCTCGTACGGCGAAGCTCGAAGCGCTGATTGCGCGGTGCGCCCACGGTGGGGGGAGAGGGGTCGCCAAGGGCGCCAAGGAGCCAAGAGCGTCAAGGGGTTTTTGATCGGACTCGATGCGCGCTTTGATTCGAGGGCTCGCGGAGCAGTGAGTCTCGATCCCCAAAAACCTTGGCGTCCTTGGCTTCTTGGCGCGCTTGGCGACCAAATCTCCCGATCGCGGAGATCGATGGACGCAGACCGCGTAGACTCTCGTCATGCGAAACGCGCGCGCACCGATTCGTCTCGCCGTTGCGCTCGTGTTCGTCGTGATCGGATGCGGCGGCGGAGACGACTCGTCGCCCGCGACGACGTCCGGTGACGCCGCGGTGTCGGGCGATGCGGCGATCGCATTCGACGGTGCGTCGCCCGCAAGCGACGGAGGCGACGGAGGCGGCACGCCCGGAGACGGAGGCGCGGCGGACTCGGGCGACTCCGGAAACGGCGGCCCCGGTCCCGGGCCGACGCAGATGTGCGCGTTCACGAAGGACGCCGCCGGCTTCTTCAAGCTCACGAGCCCGAAGTCCGATTACTGGGTTCGCCTTCCGCCGAATTACAACGTGCAGACTCCGCAGCCGACCGCGCTCTTGGTCGCGATCCACGGCTGCGGCGACACGGCGTACAACTTCGCGACGTGGGGCGCGGTCCCCGCCGCGCTTCGCACGAGCCAGGACTACATCGCGATCTCGCTCGGCGGGCGCGAGAGCGCGTGCTGGATGGTGCCGCAAGACAACGACATCGTGACCGCGGCGATCGCCCACGTTCGCAGCTGCTTCTACGTGCATCAGAAGAAGGTGGTCCTCGCGGGGTATTCGTCGGGCGGAATGCTCGCGTACGAGCTCGGCATGAAGAGCGCCGCATCGTTCGCCGGCATTCTCATCGAGCACTCCGGACTGAGCCAGGGCGTCGGCGGCAACAACGTCGACAGCGTCCTCGCGAACGCCGCGTGGAAGATCAACGTCGCGCACACCGCGCACACCGAGGACATGAGCTTCGCGATCGCGGGCGTGCGATCGGATCGCGACAAGATGATCGCCGCCGGCTTCCCGCTTCAGTACCGCGAGGGTCCGGGCGATCACAACGGGAGCTCCGACGATTGGGCGCTCTACTTGATTCCGAAGATGGCAAACTGGACAGCGCCCTGATGGAGATCAACGGCATCGCGCATGTGATGTTGACCAGCGGAGACTTTGCCGCCGCGCGCGTGTTCTACGGCAAGCTCCTCCCCTTCTTCGGAATGCGGCCGGTCATCGACGTCGACGGCTACTACTATTGCGTCGGCGGTCGCACCGCGATCGGGATCCGGCCGGCGGCGGACGCGCATCGCGGCGAGCGCTTCGTGCAAGACCGCGTCGGGCTGCATCACCTCTGCTTCCGCGCGCGAAGTCGCGAAGGGGTCGACGAGGCGCACGCATTCCTCGTCACGCTGGGCGCGACGATCGTTCACGCGCCGCAAGAGGACGTGTGGGCACCGGGGTATTACTCGATGCTCTTCGAAGATCCCGACGGCGTGCGCCTCGAGATCAATTTCGTTCCGGGCAAGGGGCTCCTCGAAGAGGGCGCGAAGCGCGGCGGCGAGCCTCAGTAGAACCCTTCGCGACGCGCGTACCGCTCCGCGCGCGCTTTGTCGTACTCGGCCGCGTCGAAGTCGCCGCTCGCGATCTCCGCGTGGATCTCGCCGCTGGTCGGGAGCGCCGTGCGATCGACGAAGCGCGCCGGGTTCCACAAGTCGGAGCGCAAGAACGCCTTCGAGCACTGCGTGTACGCCTCTTCGACGTCGACGAGGATCCCGAGGCGCGGCGCCTTCCCTTCGACGACGCTGTCCGCGAGGAGTGCTTCGTCGGTCGTGATCGTCGCGCGGCCGTTGACGCGAAACGAATCGCCGACGCCCGGGATGACGAAGAGGATCCCGACGTGCGGGTTCTCGAGGATGTTGCGGAGCGAGTCGGCGAGGCGATTGCCCGGACGCTCGGGGACGAGCAGCGTCTTGTCGTCGAGGACGCGCACGAAGCCGGCGGGATCGCCGCGCGGGCTGACGTCGCACGATGCGTTCTTCCCCGACGTCGCGAGGCAGACGAACGGCGCGAGCTCGATGAACTTGCGCGTGAGCCGGTTGACGCGATCGCTGACCTTGGAGCAAACGACGGCGGTGGGCTCGCCGAGGAGCGCGCGGAGTGTGGCTTCGTCGTCGATGGTGTGAGCCGTGAGGCGGTGAGCCATGAAGGCGTTATTGCGCGCGATGCACGCCCTCGCAACCCGCTACTAGTACCCGCCGAGTCGCGCGAAGCGATCGCGGTGGTACGCCGCATCGCCGAACGTCATCTCGGCGACGCGCGCGCGCTTCAAGAACAAGCCGATGTCGTGCTCGTCGGTCATGCCGATGCCGCCGTGCATCTGCACCGCTTCGTGGGCGACGAGCATCATCGTGTCGGAGCACTTTGCCTTCGTGAGGCTCGCGGCGCGCGCGACCTCGGCGCCTCCGCCCTTCTCGTCGAGCAGCGCGTGCGCGTGCATCGTCGCCGAGCGCGCGAGCTCGGTCTCCGCGTACATGCGCGCCGCGCGATGTTGAAGCGCTTGGAAGCTGCCGATGGGGACGCCGAACTGCACGCGCGTCTTCAAGTACTCGAGCGTCATCGCGAACGCCGCGTCCATCGCGCCGACCATCTCCGCGCAGAGTGCGATCGTCGCCGCGTCGATGACGCGCTCGAGCACCCAGAGCCCGCCGTCGGGCATGCCGATCGCCGCGTCCGCGCCGATCTTCACCGCTTCGAGCTTCACGATCGCCGCGTCGCGTCCGTCGATGCGTCGCTGCGGCTCGACGTGGAGCCCGTTCGTCTTCGCGGGCACGAGGAAGAGACCGATGCCTCCGGCGTACTGCGCCGACACGACGAGGTGCTCCGCGCCGACGCCGCCGAGGACGTGCGCCTTCTCTCCGTGCAAGACGAACCCGCCGTCGACCGCGTCCGCCGTCGTCTCGATCGCCGTGAGCGAATAGCGCGCGTGCGTCTCTTGGTACGCGAGCGCGAGGAGTCGCTCGCCCTTCGCCACCGCCGGCAAGTGCGCCTCGCGCTGCGCCTTCGATCCGCCGATGAGGACCGCGTTCGCGCCGAGGAGCACCGTCGACAACATCGCCTCGGGCATGAGCCCGCGACCGAGCTGCTCCATGACGACCATCAGGTACCGATACCCGAGCGCCGATCCGCCGAGCTCCTCCGGAATGAGCAACCCGAGCCACCCGAGCGCCGCCATCTCCTTCCAGAGATCGCTCGAGTGAGCGCCGGTGCGCGCGCGCTTCAACGACGAGCGACCCGCGACGAAATCGCGCGCCGCCTGCTCGAGCATCCGCTGCTCTTCGGTGATGACGAGATCCATGATCACTTCTCCGGCAGGCCGAGCACGCGCTTGGCGATGATGTTCAGCTGAATCTCGCTCGTCCCGCCCTCGATGCTATTTCCGCGCGAGCGGAGCCAGTCTTTGGTCAGCTTGAGCTCGTCGTCCTCGAAGCCCGCGCCCTCCCAACCGAGCGACTGCGGGCCGGCGATCGTCGCGGCGAGATCGCGCCGGCGTTGGTTTAGCTCGGTGCCGACGAGCTTGAAGATCGACGCTTCGTGACCGGGCTTGTGCCCGACCTTTGCGCCGTCCTTCGCGCGCGCGAGCGTGTAGTCGAGGCACGCGAGATCGATCTCGAGCGCCGCGATCTTGTCGCGCACGATGGGGTCGGCGATCTTCCCGTCGACCTCGCCGAGGTGGTGACGCGCAGCCGCGAGCATCTTCTCGCCGTCTCCGCTCTCTTTGAAGAGGTCTGCGATCATCGTCCGTTCGTGCCCGAGGAGCGCGCGCGCGATCGCCCAGCCGCGGTTCACCTCGCCGACGACCTGCTTCGTCGGGACGCGCACGTCCGTGAGGAACGTCTCGCAGAACGGTGACGCGCCGCTGATGAGGCGGATGGGGCGCACGCTGACACCGGGCGTCTCCATGTCCATCAAGAGGAACGTGATCCCGTCCTGCTTTCGCGCTTCGGGATCCGTGCGCACCAAGATGAACATCCAGTCGGCTTTGTCGGCCAGCGACGTCCACGTCTTCTGTCCGTTCAAGACGAAGTGGTCGCCGTCGCGAACCGCGCGCGTCGAGAGCGACGCGAGGTCCGATCCCGACCCCGGCTCGGAGTATCCCTGGCACCAGCGAATCTCGCCGCGCGCGATGGGGCGCACGTGGTCCTTCTTCAATGCGTCGCTCCCCTCTTGAAGAAGGAGCGGCCCGATCATCGACAGACCGAACCCGATGAGCGGCGGACGCAGCGTCAATCGCGCCATCTCTTCGGCGAGCACTTTGGCCTCGCTCTTCGAAAGACCGCCGCCTCCGTACTCTTTCGGCCACGTCGGCGCCGTCCAGCCGCGCTCGGCCATGACGTCGAGCCAGCGCGCGACGTCGGCGGGGTACTTGGTCTTCCTTCCGCCCCAGTTGAGCTCGTCGCCCGCGCGCGTGGGTGTGCGCATCGGCGGTGGAGCGTTGGTCTCGAGCCAGCGGCGTGTCTCTTCGCGGAACGTGTCGAGGTCGGCCATCGTGAAGGAGCGTACGACAGAACGCGTCGATGGGAAGTTGTCGCGGTCGATGCGAGCGCAAACGGAGCGAGGCGCCGTCCCGAGCGTCCAAGTGCGACCTACTCGTAAGTCTTACGATGAGATCGTACTCGATTCGAACGGCTCGTATATTATTCGTCTCATTCGTGGTGTGCCTGTTTACAACGTACTATTTACGATTGCATAGGACCTGACACGATCGCATCGTGTGAATGGCGACATGTTCTCGTTCTTCACGATGCAATCGTCTTTTCACTAGCCCGGAGCTACGATCGACCGATGCCGCGTGCCCTCCCACCACTGCTGGTTCCGCTCAGTCCCCGCGTCCCTCCCCTCTTTCGCACGCCGAGCAACAAGCGTCACCGCAGGAATCGCCCGCGGCGGTCGCAGCTCGCGTTCCTTGGCACCGCGGCGACGGAGGTCCGCGAATCGAAGGAGTACCGCGCCGATTTCGGCAACTACGTCCCCGATCCCAAGCAGCTCGCCGACGCTCTCGACGCCGCGAACCGCTGGTCGACCGAGCTCCGCGCCGCGCAGCTCTGGCTCGCGTACGTCGAGGACGAAGACGCCCGCGCATGGACCCGCGTCCTCCAGTTCTTGCGCGCATTCGCGCCGGCATTCCTCATCGCGGCGAAGCACACGGCCGTCGCGCGACGCTACGGAGCGGTCGCGCAGATCATCAACGCGCGGCGCAAGCCGAGGAAGAACAAGACGGCGAAGAAGGCACGGGCGCAGCGGCCGCCGGCCTGACGTATCGTCCATGCATGGCCGATCCGAACCGCCCGAACCCGTACGCGCCGCCGGGGAACGACGAGCCCAATCCGCAGCCACCAGCGTCTCCGAACGGCGGAGAGAAGCAGCGCGGCGGATGCCTGACCGCGATGCTCGTCTTGATGATGATCGCGAACCCGCTGGTCGCGCTCCTCTACCTGCTCTCCGGCGACGCGATCTCGCGCGCGCTCCACGCGCCGACCTGGGCGGTTCCGGTGCTCGGCGTCTTGTCGATCACGAACTTCTTCTGCGCGCTCGGCATCTGGCGCTTCAAGAAATGGGGCGTCTACGGCGCGCTCGCGATGGCGGCGCTCGGGCTCGTCATCAACTTCACGATCGGCGTTTCGCCCGGGCAGTCGCTCATGGGGCTCATCGGCCCGGGATTGCTCATCGTGCTCGTGAAGCCGCGGTGGGAGTACTTCGACTGAAGCGCGCGTCGCTCGTGATCAGTGCGCGCCGCCGCACATCGCGACGCACGTCTTCGTCGAGGCGTCGCATCGCCCCTGGCACTCGTACGACGACGTGCACGCCTCGCCGACGTCTTTCAGCGCTTCGCAGCTGTGCGTCTCGGCGTTGCACGTCGCGAAGCCGGCGCAGCTGTATCCATTCGTGCCGTCGCAGGTGCCGCCGGGTTGTCCCGGCGACACGCATACGTTTTGCGTGTTCGAGCACTCGAGGTTCGCCACGCAGTCGGTGTCGAACCCGCACCCTTGGCCCGCGGTGCGGAGCTTGGAGCAGACGTGCGGCGGCTCCCTCCCGAGGCCCCCGATGCATTGCTCGTCTTCGTCTCCGCAGTCGCCGTCGAGATGGCACGCCTCGCCGCTCTTCACGGCCGGCGCGCAGCGATAGTCGAACTGGGACGGCGACGCGTTCCGACAACGAAGCGGCTCGGCGCAGTCGAAGTTGTACTCGCACACGTCGCCCGCGAGGAGCGTGCCCGCGAACGTCTGCCGGCACGCGCGGATCTGCTCGGGCGCCGGGATGTGATGGATCGTCGCGACGATGTCGGTGGCGCGCGTTCCTTCGCACGTGCGCGGCGGCGCCGGGACGAGTGCGACCTTCGCGTCGATGCACGCTTGCGCATGCTCCGGGTGATAGACGAAGTGCTTCTTCTTCAGCACCTCGTCGAGGCTCTTCTCACACTCGGCGGCCCCTGGCGCCGGGCAGAGGACTGGGATGTACGCGTCGTCGTGTTGATCGGCGAGCGTGCAGCATCGATCCTTATACGCGCACCACGCGACAAAGAGCTTGTCCGTCGCCGCGCAAAACTCGGCGATCGTGAGGCCTTGCTTCACGACGGCCGTGTCGGGCGGCGGTGGAGTCGCGATGTCGGCGGCGGAGCAGGCGACGAGTGACGAAGCGAAGAGCGCGAAGGAAAGAACAAGCCGAGGCATCATGCATCGGCGTACAGCAGCATCCGTGCCGCGACGCGCAGGCGCGACACGCCGCGCGCGTCGAGCGCGTCGACCGCGACGTGACGGTCCGACGCGGGGCACGCGCGCGCACGTCGGTGGGCGCCGCGGGGCTTCGCGTCCCCCGTGCGCGCGCGACGCTACATGTCGACGGTCTTGTCGAGCGTGCTCACGAGCTCGCCGCGGAGGCGTCGCTTCCATTCGGCGGCGTCGGCGAGGTGCGCGCCCTTCGGTAGGACGTGAGCGTAGCGATCGAGGCGCGTCACGCCGGCGTCGACGGAGCGCGTGGCCTCGTCGCGCGCGCACGTGAGGAGCGCGCTGAAGTAAGCGTCGTCGACGAGATCGCGCTGGAGAACCTTCGCGGTCGCGTCGAGCTCGATCGCGCGCTCGAAGTCGGCGACGGCGTCGGCGTAGCGCTCGGCGAGATCGTACGCGGTCGCGCGATCGACGAGGATCTCCGGGCCGTCGTTGCCTTCGGCGATTTCTTTGGTGGCGGAGTCGATGGCTTCTTCGTAGTCGCCGCGATCGATCAGCTTTCGGGCGAAGGACATTCCGTACGACATGGGCGGGTCGTAGCACGAAGCGGAGTCAGAGCGGGGGCGCGCGCGTGGGCGTGGGCGTGGGCGTGGGCGCGGGCGTGGGCGCGGGCGTGGGCGTGGGCGTGGTCGTGGGCGCGGTCGTGGGCGCGGTCGCGGTCGCGGTCGCGCTCGTGGTCGTGGTCGCGGTCGTGGTCGCGGTCGCGGTCGCAGTCGTGGTCGCGGTCGCGCTCGCCGTTGCCGACGGCGTCGGCGGCCGCGCCGAGCCTTGCACGATGATCCACGGGCGCGCGATCTGCGCGGGCATGTCCGTCGTGTCCGCGTCTTCGTCTTGCGCGGCGTCCGGCCTTGCGGCCTCCGCGTCGGGCGTCAGGTCGGCGACGATGGCCGCGGGCGGAGATACGGTCGCGGTAGACGCCGACACCACCGGCGCCGGATGATTCCATCGCGCGTCGCCGATCCCGAGACCGATCGCGAGGCCTGCCCCGAGCAGGCTCACGCCGGCGATCGCGAGCATCGTGTTGCTCACTTGAGGAGGAGAGGTCGGCGGCGGCTCCGCCGCGGGCGTTGGCGCGGGCGGCGGCTCGGGCGGCGGCGCCGCGGGCCGATTCTTCAGCGCCAGCAGCTCCTTCAACATCGCGCGCGCGTCCGGATACCGATCCTCCGGCCGCCTCCGCAACGCCTTGCCGATGACCTTCTCGAACGCCTGCGCGATCTCGTCGGTGCGCCCCGTGATCAGCCGCGGCGCGTCCACGCTCAGCTTCTTGCGCGCGACCACCGCGTCGCCTTCGTCCGTGAAGACGTAGTCCCCCTTCACGCAGCGATAGAGCATCGCGCCGACGGCGTAGACGTCCGACGCGACCGTCACCTTGCGCGAATCGAGCACCTGCTCCGGCGACATGTACGGGAGCGTCCCGACCGCCATCGACGCCGCCGTGAGCTGCGTGAACGACGACTCCGCCTCGCCCGGCCGCACGAGCAATCGCCCGAGCGAGAAGTCGATGATGACCGCGCGCGTCCCGCCCGTCGCGAGCGGTCGCAAGATGACGTTCGCCGGCTTCATGTCGCGATGGACGACGCGCGCCGCGTGGAGATCGCAGAGCCCCGCGACGAGATCGCAGCCGATGTCGATCGCGCGCTCGATGGTGATCTTTCCGTCGACGAGCGCATCCGAGAGCGATTCGCCGTCGATGAGCTCCATCACCAGGATGAGCCCGTAGATGTCGTCGTTGAAGAAATCGAGGACGCGCGCGACGTAGTCGCTCTGGATGCGCCCGAGGAACTTCGCCTCGCGCTCGAAGCGGACGATGGCGTCGTGCGACGCGGCCTTGGCTTCGAGGAGCGCTTTGATCGCGACGCGCATGCCGACGTGCGCGTGATGGCCGAGCCACACCTCGCCCCAATTGCCTTCGCCGATTTTCCGCTCGACGACGTAGCGACCGGCGATGAGCGTGCCTTGTCCGATCAGCACACGGCGATGGTATCAGGCGCCAGCCACAGCAATGCAATCGCTCGGGCCGTCGAGACGTCGCGCCGAGACCGCCCGAGCCAATGGCGGTGACTCTTCTCCGCCAAAAGGAGCTGTGTTCGCGCGCCGGAGACCGCGATTCTGCGAATCCCCGGCGCGTCGTTTTACGCGGCAGCCCTGCTCGACGCGATCCGCTTCGTGCTCGCGTGGCGCCTCTTCGCCAAGCAGAAGGTCAGGGGACCTGCGTGATCCGGCCGGCCGTCGGGACGACGATCGGCGTCTTTGCCTGGATGTACGCGAGGAGGATGTCGGCGAGGACGTCGCGCGAGGGCGACGTCACCGTCTCTTTGAGCATCGCGTATCCGTCGCCGCCCACGTTCGTGAAGTCGTTCGTCACGAGCGTGTACTGCGTTTGATCGTTCAAGATCGGCGTGCCGTTCGCGGTGCCGTCAACGAGCGTGACCGATTGGATGCGCGAGCCGGGCGCAGCGCCGATCGAGTACGTGTACTTGAAGCCGGCGATCTGCAAGAAGCCGCCGAATCGTGCGGGCTCGTTGAAGACGGAGAACTCGAGCGCCTGCCACAAGACCTGGCCGGTGATCTTCCGAACGACGGAGAGGTTGCCGAACGGCAGCACGTTGTAGACGTCGCCGAGCATGAGATCGTAGGGAGGCGTCTGGTTGTACGAGCCGCCAACGCGATGGAGCGTGAGGTCGGCGGGTGCGTACGACGACGGGAGCGGCTGGCGGATGCCGCCGCCGTTCGTGAACGCGATTTGCGCCCCCTCCATCTTGTATCGATCGAGGATCGCATCCGCGACGAGATCGCCGATCGGCACCTCTTGAAGGCGCTCGGCTTGCGACGAGTCGCGGACGAAGAGCGTGGAGATGGTCCCGATCTTCACGTCGAACTTGGCCTGGAGCTGGTTGCGGAGCGGAGTGAGGATCGCCTCGCCGGCCGGATCGGGCATGACGACCGCCTTCTGGCAGGCGCCGCCAGCGACGCACGTGTACGTGGCCGGGCACGCCGTCGTCGGGCACGTGCACCTCGCCGCGTCGCAGCCCGTGAGGAACGCGGTCTGCACGGCGAGCGGCTCGATGATCGTCGCCGACTTGGACACGACTGCGCCGGCCGTCACCTTGAGCTGAATGCGCGCGTACGTGCGGCCCTTGCTCCGGTTCTCGACGACGAGCGCCGTACCGAACGTACCGTTGACGGCGAGATCGGTGTGATCGCCGACGACGATGTCGACGCCGGTCAAGACCTTGGCGTAATCGATGATCGGTCCCGACGGCCCGTTGTTCGGATCCTTCGCGGTCGCGCCCATGTGCGTGAGCGCGATGACGACGTCGGCGCCTGCACTGCGCGCCTGCGCCGCCGTCTTGTTTGCGGACACGACCGGATCCTCGACGACGATCGTCTTCAAGACCCCGGGGAACACGAGGCTTGGCGCGTCCGGGTTCGTGATCCCGAGAACCGCGACCTTCACCTTCGGATCGGCCTGCCCCACCGAGAGCATGAGGTACGGCGTGACGACGGCGGCGCCGAGCTCGGTCGTGACGTTCTTGAGGTTCGTCGAGACGAACTTGTAATTGGCCTCGCCGATGCGCGCCTTTAGAAAATCGGTGCCGTGGTCGAAGTTGTGGTTGCCGAACGTGTCCGCCGTCAGGCCGAGGAAGTTCAGCCCAGCGACCGCGGGCTTGTCGTCGAACACCGAGGAGAGCGTCGGCGTCGCGCCGAACTCGTCGCCGCCGGTGAAGACGAGGGTGTTCGGGTTGTTCGCCTTCTCTTGCTTGAAGAGCGTCGAGAGCACGGAGATGCCGCCGTAGGTCTGCGTCGTGCCCGTCGAGTCGGTCTCCGAAATCGGATCGAGCTGCCCGTGCCAATCCGAGAGCGTGAGGATCTGGATGTCGGCCGATCCCTTCGCCACCGCACCGTCGGGCGTCGCGTCGACGCCGGCCTCTTGGCCCGTGCCGCCCTCGCTCGTCGTGCCGTCGCTCGAGCCGCCGTCGGACGGCGTCGTCGCGGCGGTGTCGTCACCGCTGCACGCGGCCATCGTGCTCGCGATCGTCGTCGCTGCGAGCGCCCCAAGTACCCAACGAGTCTTCATGTCTCTCTCCCCTTTAAGCCCACGCCGTGTTGCGCCGTGGGAGCGCTTCTTCTACTGAGGAAGGCGCTGAATGCAACAGGTTCGACGACGATCCACCCCCGCGAGGAGCGGCGTCGTCATCGCGGCATGCGGCGCGGCTTTCTTCTTCGGCTCTGCAAGCGCGCGAGCGAACGGACGCTTTCCCCAAGCAAGCCAGCTCGTCATCGATCCCGAGGACGCCGCGCACCTCGTCGCGCGCACCACGTACGGCGTCGTCCAGTCGATCGATGGCGGTCTATCGTGGCGATGGACGTGCGAGAGCGCGGTCGGATACTCGGGGCGCTTCGATCCGGCCATCGCGATCGCGAGCGGCGGCGCGCTCGTCGCGGCGCTTCCCGGCGGGCTCTCACGCACGACCGATCGCATGTGCACCTGGGAGCGAGCTGCCGATCCGCTCGCGGGTCACTACGTCATCGACGTCGCGGTCGATCGCACGGACGCGGCGCACGTCGTCGCGATCGCCGCGGCGCTCGACACGACGCAGATCGGCTTTCAAGCGACGTACGCCGAGTCGCACGACGCGGGCCGGACGTGGACGGTACCGGGCGCGCTCTTGCCCGAAGACTTCGCGCCGGCCACCGTCGACGTCGCGCCGTCGCGACCGCAGCGCATCTACGCAAGCGGCGTCGGCGCCTTCCCGCTCTTCGGCGTCATCGCGCGCTCGGACGACGGAGGAGTGACGTGGACCTCTTCGTCGTTCGGCATGGGCGGCGCGCGCGCGCCGTACATCGCCGCGGTCGATCCCGTCGACGCCGACAAGGTCTACCTCCGCCTCGAGTCCGACACCGGCGATCGACTTGCTGTCAGCAGTAACGGGGGGACGACGTGGCGGGACGTCTTCACCGCGAGCGCGAGCCTCCTCGGTTTCGCGCTCTCGCCGGACGGATCACGCGTCGCCGTCGGAGGGCCGAGCGACGGCGTTTGGGTGGCGAGCACGACCGACCTCGCGTTCACGAAAAAGAGCGCGATCGCGACGCGCTGCCTCACGTGGACACGCGAAGGCCTGTACGCGTGCGGCACCGAGCCCGCCGACGGATTCACCATCGGCCTCTCGCACGACGACGGCGCGTCGTTCGCGCCGACGTACCGCGGCCGCGATCTCGCCGAGCTCGCGTGCGCTCCGTCGACGACGACGGGCGCGACGTGCGCGACGGACTGGCCCGCGGTGGCCGCGACGCTCGGCCAAACGGACGCAGGGAGCGAAGCCGGCGCGGACGCGGCGACGGATGCCAGCGCGCCCGACGCGAACGGCGCTGCGCCCTCGGGTGTCTCTGCAGCAGGCGGCTGCAGCGCCGGCCGCGGCGAATCGGACATCGAGACGCGCGGCGGTGTCGCCCTCGCCGTGGTGATCGGCGCGCTCTTAGCGTCGATCGCCCGGCGCCAGAGACTCTGATTCCGCACACGCGGATGTCCGCGCATGACGTGGTTTGCGTAGACTCGATCGCCGCCAGACGAGCCACGACGCGACGCTGCTCGGCGCGACGATCGCGAGGTGTGTTGGTGAATCGTCTCGTCCTCGCGCGGCGTGGACGCACAACTTGATCGGGCGAACGTTCGTGTGGCCGAACGGCGCGGGGATCGGTATGTCACTTACGATATCCCGACTGGCAAAAAGGCCATGCTGAATGCTTTGCGCTTCTGCCGGGCGACAGATGACAAAAACCCGAATCATCAACCGAGGCGGCTTGTTTTACCTATGCTCGCCCACCCGTCCTGCCTCAAGATGAACGTGTCCACGTGAACACCAAGACCGAGCGATCCGTGGGCGAGGGAGCGTCGCTTCACGTCTTTGGCAGCGTCTCCGTTCGCCTCTTAGCTCTCGAGATCGAAAACGGCGGGGCTGAAACGTACTACGTGTCGTTCCGTTCGGAGACGAAAGCCGAGTTCCGCTCAGGTCTCATGAGACACCAGGGCGGCCAGTCTTGGGACATCATTGAAGGGCATTCGGTTAGCTGCGCAGACGTCGCGTGTGGATCCCCTGACGAGGTCTTTGCCCTCGCCCTCGGCGAGAGCGCCGTAAGGCAGCAGGCGCTCGATGCAACGGTGAAACAAGGCGCGCCGCACTGGCCAACCTCCCTTACGCAGCGTCTCGCGCGGAGACGATTGTCGGGGGCCGGCACCATTGCTTTTGATACCGACTGGTTCTCGCTGAGGCTCGCGACCTCGGCCATGGATCGCCCGATGCTCTTTCCCAACGCAACATCGAAGTTGGGGCTTGCTGATCTCGAACGTGCCAGTGCAGTGCTTCGAGAGTTCGCATCTGCCAAGGACCTTGTTTTTCCCCAGGCGCTGCTAGGTGCGTTGAGCGCCGAGGCAACGACGGCGGGCGAGCTCGATTGGGACGGCGACGGCCGCCTGATTGGCGAATACACGAATGGTGAGCTCGGACAGCTAGGGACGGACATTGCCGACGGGTGTCGAGCAGCGCTGGGTACGGGGCCACTGCACGTGGTGTTCAAACCATCTGAGCCTCTGGGCCTCGGTCTCGGGCCGCTTCAGGTTGCCGACGCAAACGACAATGGCGACAACACCGCGTCGGTAGGCTGGGGTGCCGAGGTCGGGGAGGTTGACGCTCACGGGGCCGCAGAGCGGGCTGGAGTCATGCCAGGCATGGCCTTGGAGCGTTTGTCGAATCCGGACATGGTCCTGTCGTCCAACGGACGAAACCGTATGACGTTTGAAGCTGTGCTCGATGAAATCGACGAGCGTCGCGCAGCAGGCGTCGATCTTCCCGTCACCTTCAACACCGCCGCCTCCGTTACCAACCTCTACGCTGTCGAGATGCCTGCGGCCGCGGCTCTCGAAGTGTTTTCTGCCGCATTGGGCACCGAGCCGCCCACAACACGGATCGACGTCGGTGTCGGTATGGCTCTACGCGGATGCGTGCCGCTCTGGCGAGAAGACACCCCACGCCTTTTCTTGGGCGAACCGGGTTCCCTCACGTGCGCTCACACTGACATCTGTCCGCAGCTCGAGCTGGCACACGGCCTGATGGGTTTGAAGTTTCTGGGCGTCGCCTCTGCACAGGCGACGCCGCGCCTCTACGCCGAGCACGGAGAAGAGGAAGCGCAGGAAGCGACCCGCGTCCCCACAGACCGGGCGCTGACGCTGCGCCAATCGCGTCTACTTGGCGATGCCGACGTGACCCTGGCGCTGCTTTTCGAGGGCGACCTTGCCGTGTTCGACTCGGGAGCGTTGCACTTCGCATCGAACGGCGAAGGCGGGTTCAGCGGCGCGATTTACCACGGAATGATCACTGCGGCGGCCGTTCCGCGATTGCGGCTCGCAGCCGCCAAAGACTCCAGTTGTTTGTCTGTTGCGACCGCTGGCTATCAAGACCATCTCTTCGCTGCTGATCTGCTCCGCATCGTCGAGCCGCGCTCGGGATAGGCGACGGACCGAACTTCAGTTCAGCGCCACCTTCAGACGCGCAACTCGAAGGGATTCGCCGTCACGTCGCGATCACGGGTGCGTATAGGTCACGCTCAGCGTGACCGGAACGGTCGGGGCCTGCGTCGAGCACGCGACGAGCTGGATCGGCAGCGTGGGATGCGCGGCGACGCCGAGCGCGCTGAAGTCGGTGATCGATTGACCCGGAGCGAGCAGCACGAACGACGAGATGTTGTTCGGCAGGGCCGCGCACTCCGAAACGAAGTGTCCCGGCTTCAGGAGGAAGACAGTCGGCGCGTTGAACCCGCTGGGGTTCGTGAGCGAAATGGCGTTGCCCTGGATCGTGCCGATCGACGGGAACGCGCCCGCCCAGCCGACCGGTCCGCCGCCGATCCCCGGCGGATACGGGTACAGGGTCATGGGTGCGGTCGATGTCTGTGGACCGCTCGGCGCGACGTCGACGTGCGCGGTCGCGCTGCCGACCGCCGACGCGTTGTTCTCGCACGCGGCGGTGAGCGTGTAGTCCGTGGTCAGCGCAGGCGCGCGATCGAAATCGAACGACACGAGACCCACGCTGTTAGTGCCGAGCGGCGTCGTCGTCGTCGGCCCGCCGATGACCTGCTCGCGCAGCGTGTAGACCGCGCGCTGGCACGTCGTATCGCTCGGGCGATCGGCCTCGCCATGCAAGTGCACCGCCTGGCCCGGATGTGTCGCGCCGGGCGTCGCCGTCAACTTGATGAGTGGCGCGGTCGGGGTCGCCGGCTGTGTCGTCACCGTTTGCGTCTTCGTGCCACAGCGGCCGGTGATCGACACCGTGTGCGTCTGTGGCGACGTCCCCATGGGCGTGGAGAACCCGATGCTGGGCTGGACCTCGAGCCCGCCGCTGATGTTGTCCCAGACACCCACGGGGACGCCGTCGACGGTGACGACCGGGTTGATCGCCGCGCTCCCGCGCGTGAGCGTGACGGACCCGTAGTAGCTCGCGCCGATCGCCTCGAGCGTCGGAGCCTTGAGGTCCCAGATGCCGACGGAGTTTGCGCCTCCGACGAGGCAGTCGGCCGGCGTTTGAGCGATGCAGGAAATGCAAAATGCGGATTCGTCGGACGCGACGCCTTCGCCGGTCTGCGCGGTGCACGCGAGCGCGGGGGCGAGGACGACGGCGGCGAGGAGTGCGTGAGCGGAACGGGAAGCGCGAATCATGATGGTCTCCGGATCGGTGGAAAGTGAAAGCGCCCGGCGGCGCCGGGACGCGCGTCGGGTCAGAGCGTCGGTTCGTTGATGCGAAGGAGGTCCGCGGTGGTGACGCACGCGGACGGCGTCGCGACGGCTTCGTACAACGGCATGTAGTCGCTGCAGTACGGGCTCCGCGTGGTGAACACGCCGATGTTGCTCCCCGACCAATAGCTCCGCACGCCCCCGGACCATCGATGGAGGCAACGCCCGCGGTAGTAGATGGAGTCGCAGTACTGCGTGAGATCGACCAACCCGAATCCGCGAAAGCAGATGCTGTTGCCGGTGTAGCCCGCGCCGTCGAAGAGCTTCACGTCGTTCCACGAGCACGAGCCGGTCGTGAGGATGACGTCGTCGGTGTGGATGTCGCCGGGCCGCGCGTCGCGCGCCGCGCGTGCCCGTGCTTCCTGATCGGCGACCTCGGCGCGCTGCTCCTCGACCGTGACGAAGTCGTGCGTCACGCTCGTCGTCCCGTCGGGTCGCAGGTCGACGACGGTCCGCCTGACCATGCCGGGCTTCGGGGGCTCGACGTCTTGGGAGTCGGCGAGCGGAGCGTCTCCGTCGTTCGACGCGGACGAGCAGCCGGCGAGCGCGGAGATGGAGAGGAGAGCGAGCGTGAAACGGTCGGGGCGGAGCATGCACGGCCCTTCGCAAGCTCCGCGCCGCCTTCGCCCGCGACCACGCGAGCGCGCGGAGGCGGTAAAATAGGCCTATTTACGATCGCACGCGATGGGCGCCCATGCGCGCGCCCACGCGCGCCCATGCCGTCGGCGCGCAACCGCTGCGAGCGCGTCGCGTGTGCTTTACGTCCGCTTGCGCGGGGGCGGCACACCGTACCTCGCGCGACGGCGAATCCACGCGCCGAAGACCGCGCCGATCGCGACGAACGACGGCGCATCCGACGCCCCGCCGACGGCGATCGCGCATCCCGAGCGCGACGTCTCGGCCGGCGCCGCCGATGCCGACGCCGACGCCGACGCCGATGGCGGTGCGCGCACGGGCGCGCCGAGCTGGCAGACGAGGTAACCCGCGTCGCTCTGGTTCACGCACGCGCCGGGTCGGCGTCCGTCGACCCAGCACGCGGCGCCTTCAACGAGCACGCGGCACGGCTCGGGGCGCGGCGGCGTCGGAATGTCCGCGCGCGCGGCGGTCACGGCGGTCGCGATCGCGAGCACGCTGAGCAGGGCGACGCGCTTCATTCGAGCAACCATAGCGGCTCGAAGCGACCGCCGTCGGTGAGGACGTGCTTCTTGCCGGTGCGCATGGCCTCGGCGCGCTCGACGTTCTTCGGCGTGCCGATGCCGCCGGCGAATCGATCCGCGAGATCGGCGCACGCTTGCTTCGACCCGCCGGTGCAAGCGACCGCGTACACGTCCGTCGCGTGCGCGGGATCGCGCGCGACGCCTTCGCCCGTGTCGTACATGATGGCGAGCTCGATGCACGCTCGGACGAGCTCCCACGAGCGCACCGGCGCGTAGCAGGCGCGGCGGAGGATCTCCGCGGTGCGCGCGGGATCGGCCGCGACGCCGTTGCCGCGCCGGTACGCCTCGGCGAGCGCCAAGCACGCGTCCAAGACGTACGATCCGTCCCGCCCTTTGCACGCGCGATCGAGGAGCGCGATCACGCGGTCGCTCGGCATTCCCGCGTCGCGCACGCCGCCGTCGACGACGGTGCGGCCGGTCGCGAGCTCGAAGCAGCTCGACGCGAGACCTTGCTCGCAAGAGAGCTCGTGATCCGCCCGGAGCTTGTCGACGCTCGCGGCCGTCGTTCGCTTGATTGTGGCGACGAGCGCGCTGCACGCGTCGACGTCGCCGCCGCTGCACGCCTCGCGGAACGCCGGCAGATCGGAGGCGTCGGCGAGGTTCGACCAGCTTCGACACGCCTCCGGCACGCCTGCGCGACAAAGCTTGTCGAGGCCGAATCGCTTCGACGTCGCCGGTCGCGCACTCCGCGCGCACGCGAGGTAGTCGCCGCGATCGCATTGGGCCTCGATGAGCGGCTGCGCGGCGTCGCGGATGGCGTCGTCGCCCGAGCACGCGGCGAGCCATCCCTTCTCGCACGCGCGGAGCGAGTACATCCGCGACTTGGCGTCGTCCTCGCCGAGGTAGCGCATCGTGCTCGGCGGCCCGTAGGACGGACCGCGGCTGTAGCCGCGCGCCAGACGCGCGCACCAGATGGCCTCGCCACGATCGCACGCGACGGTCGCGAGGGCGACGTAGCGGTCGACGATGTCGCGCGCCGCTGGTGAGCTCCTGGGCTCCGAGCCGACGAGGTAGAGCGCGGCGCGCGCGTTTCCCGCCTCGGCGCCGCGTCGAAAGAGCGCATACGCGCGCGCGGCGTCGAACGGGGCGTACGTCCCTTCGAGGATCTCGTTGCCGAGCCGCGCGCATCCTTCGCCCTCTCCCGCGTCGCACGCGCGCGTGAAGAGCGAGAGCGCGTAGGCTTCGTTCTGCTCGACGCCGAGACCGTGGAGATGAAACGCCCCGAGCCGCGCGCACGCTTGCATGTTGCCGCGCGCGCACGCGCGATCGAAGCGCGCCGCCGCGCCGGACCAATCGCGCGCGACGCGATCGCCGAAGACGAGCCACTCCGCGAGCTTCATGCACGCGGCGACGTCATCCTTCGCGCACGCCGCGTCCGTCTCGCGCGCCAACGGAAAGACCGTCGGTGCGAGCGGCCTCATCGCGAGCGGCGCGGGAGGCTCGACGATCGGAGCGGGCGCGCTCGACGACGCGAGCGGCGCGGGCGCGTCGGTCGGCGACGCCTGCGGCTTGGAGCACGCGCACACCGCGCCGATCGCGACGACGAGCGAGAGCGAGAGAGCGCGCATCCTGCTCGACGACGAGTCAGCGCGGCGCTGTCGGCGTCGGCTGCAGATCGGGGCCATGCGCGCCGATGGTCGCACGAGTCACCGCGACGTTGCTACGCGTCGCGCGCGCGTGACGTGTCGTCGTTGCGCACGATGCTGAGAACGCGCGAGGCCGCGCGCTCTACTCGGTGGGGCAAATGCACCCGAGAGGCGACTTCGGGTAATCGCGCCGAAGCACGGCGCAGTGTCGCCTCGCGTTTGCACGCGCGGGCGCGATGAGCTTGCCGCGCTCCTGCACGACGTCCAGCGTCCGTGCCCGGGTGCAGTCGCGATACGCAGTCGCCTCGAGCCGGTAGTAGCGGTCCGCGACCGTGAACTCCATCGGGTGACGCTCGTCGGAGGTGAGCTGGGTCCCAGGTCAACGTCACGACATTCGGCGTCGGCGCGCGTGCCACGTGGCACACGCGGCGATCGCGAACGCAGCCGATTTCTCGATGCGCCGACCGCGGCACGGGCTTCGCAAACAACGGATGCATGAAGACCATGGCGTTGTCGATCGCGGTGGCGGCGGTGGCGGTTGTCGTCGGGGCGTGCGGCGGCAGGACGTACGACGGCATTCATGGCGGAGACGACGGCGGCGCGAGCGACGGCGGCGGTGGCGACGGCGGCGGCGCGTGCAAGCCGCTCCCCGGCTGCACCTCGACGACGACGTGCCCGTCGCCCGACGGATGCAACGACTGCTCATGCTTCGAAGGCGCATGGGAATGCGCCGAGATCGCCTGCATCGATGCATCGACGACGTGCCCGTCGACGCCTCCTACCGTGGGAACATTTTGCGGAAAGAACCAGCTGACGTGCACCTTCGGTACGCAATGCGGACCGGAGTTCGTCTGCGTCAACTACGTGTGGAGCATGGTCATCCGCACGTGCCCGCCGCCGCCGCCCGGCTGCCCGCCGAACCCGCCGAGCGGGAAGTGCAACGGCAGCGTGGGCTTGTCGTGCTCGTGGGGCTCGGGCTGCAACATGGAGATGTGCGACTGCGTCGCGACGCCCGACGGACCGACGTGGGAGTGCGGCGGGACGGCGTGCGTCGATGCGGGTCACACGGGCGACGGCGGTCGCTGAGGTTTAGACGGGGCCGCTCGCGCGATGCACGCGCAGGACGTTCTCTTTCCGCCGTCACGCCGAGGCACCGCGAGGCCCGGGCTCACGGCGTCGGATCCCAATAGCGACATCGAAGAAGAAGAAGAAGAAGAAGAAGGAGCGTTCGACGCGCAGCTCGCGGCGAGCAGCGAGAGCGAGACAGCGGTCGAAGCGATCCGAACGCCCATCACGTGAGCATACGACGCACTCGCCGCATCATCAGCGGTCGGGCTCAGGAACAGGGTGCGGGAGGCAGTCGTAGCCGTAGCTCGTCGCCGTGCAGAGGGCGCTGCTCTTCACGACGTCGAACACGAGGACGCGCCCGCTCGCGGGATCGAGCACGTAGGCGACCGCGTTTGGATCTGCGACGACCGTGCGCGCGGTCTCCGGGAGCGGCGCCACGTAGACTTCGCGCTTGCCGCCGCTCTTGATCCCTTGCGTGACCGACAAGCGTCCATGCCCAACCCTGTAGACGAACTCTCGCTCCGCGAGGAAAGCGATGCGTCCACGGGCGTCGCTCTCGGAGAGGTTCCCGTCCGCCCGATCCGGATGGCGCGACTCGAGCCATTCGGTCGCGTGCTTGCACGCGACCACGGTCCACTTCCCGCCGCTCGCCATGTCGACGAATCCTCCGGACTTCGTGCAGAGAGGCGCGGTGTAGCGAAGCTCGTGAGTGCTCGGATCGAACCAGAGCAAGCTTCCGGTGTCGGCCAAGAACGTGACGAACGACGAGCCCTTCGGCCCGAACGCGTGCCCGACCGTGGTTCCGCCGACGGCAATCGTCGCGGCAGGCGCGAGCTCGGCGCGCGACGCGTCGAAGACGACTATCGAGCCGCTCGCGGGCAACGCTGCCCAGAGCTCTCGTCGAACGCGGTCGTAGCCCAGCTCGCCGGGCGGCGCGGTCGTCTTCGTGCACGCCACGATCTTCGCGCTCGCGGCGTCGACGGAACAGATCTCGGACGTCGCCGTGTTGCCGACGTACACGAGCCCAGCTCCGATCGCGATCGTGCTCGGACCGCGCTCGGCGCGCGTCGTCGCCGCATTCGTGCCGGAGACGCCGAAGCCGTCGACGCGCGTCACCGAGAACGTCGCCGTGTCGATCGCATACACGCTGCCGAGATCGCCCGCCGCGATCCACACGCGCGAAGAGCTCGGCTCGAACGCGGCGTCCGACAGCGCGGCCCCGTGCTCGGCGCCGGGAAGCACGAGCGTCTTCGTCGGCGCGGTCATGTAGCCGGTCCAGATCCCGATCATCTCGCCGCATTCGTCGGGAACTCGATTGCGCGTCACGCAGGACGTAGAAAGCGCGATGACGATCGCGCCGAGCGAAATCCGGGCCTTCATGCGCTAAGACATAGCCGATGTTCGCTGCTTCGCGATCGCTGCAAGCGCTCTCGGGCGTCGCCGTGTTTGCAGCGACAGTCGGTTGCGTGGTCGAGCCTGGGCCGTGCCCCTCTCGGTCGGTGCCCCCGAACCGGAGCTATCCGGAGCGGCCGCTCGCGGATGGTCCGAGCGATCCCACGCTCGTGAACGATCCTCCCGCGTGCGTAGCCGCGCAGCGGATGCGCGTGAATGGTCGCTCGCTCGAGGCGCAGCGCCTCGAAGCGGCGTGCGCGGACCAGCATGTCTCCGGGCCGCCGCCCGCGCCGTCCGCAGTCTCACCGCCGCCGGCTGCATCGGCGCATGCCCCAGCATCCCCCGAGGCCATTTGTTCGGCGGCGAGGCAAATGAAAGCTCTAGGCCGCACCAAGCTCGCCGACGATCTCGCTGCGAAATGCCGCGCGGCCGGCGGCACGCCGTAGGTCGCGCCGCGAGTCGCTCTGGAGACGACCGCGCCGAGTCGAAGGCGCGCTCGGACATTGTCCGAGACACCGCAGACTTCGCGAGCCGTGCCCCGTGACGTCCGCGCGCGCGGAGAGCCGAAAAGAACGAGATCACCGATGTACGCGTCGCTGGCACGCTCGTCGCTTTAGGGCCGCCATGATCATGGGACGAGTAGGACTGGGACTTCTCACTGCATTGCTGCTGACACTGGTGGCTGTGCCTTCCGCGTTTGCCAACGATGGCAAGCATACTTGCTACTACGCCCAATATTGGGATTCGGATGGTGACGGTCACGCGGTGCCGTGGGCACCCCGAGTAGAGTTCATGGGCCTGAACCACTTGGAGGTGATGGAGTGTCCCGACGGCTATGTCGCCAGGGCAGACGACTGCAACGATTCGAACGCGAATGTGCACCCGCGCCACAGCGAGGCTGCGTTCAACGGCGTCGACGACAATTGCGACGGACAGATCGACGAGCCGACGTTTGTCTATCCGTGGAATCCCAGCGGTTACGTCACGACAGACACTGCGACAGTGCACGTCACCATCAATGACTGGAACACGTGGAGCTATCGCCAACACCTAAACGTCTACGGGCAAGTAACGGCCATTGACGGCAGCAGCGCACCGGTGACGTTCTGGCTCCCGACGACCTGGACCGGCGGCACCGATTTCACGTTCAACCTTGCCAACCTCGCCCCTGCGAAAGTGTACCGGATCGATGGGCTGCAAGTGTATGCCAATGATTCGTACACCATTCGTGGCCCGCACTATAGCGCGGTAGGCCCGCAGGCCGGGCGCTTCTACACGATGACGCAAGGGACCACGACCGCGCAGCACCATCGGACCGCGATGGTGCTCAGCGCACTGCGCGAGCTTGGCGAGAATCAGCTCGGCTTGGTTGGCTATCGCGGAACTGCCGCACGGGACGGCACGCGGTATGGGGTGTTTTTCAGCTCCGACGCTTGGTGCTCGGAGTTTTATGGATGGAATGTTCTCGGTGCAGGGGGTCGGGTGTACCAAAATACGAGGACATATTTCGCAACGGGCACCGTTGAAAATATCGAGGCCTATTTCAGCCAGAATGGGCAGCTCTACGGCAACACGGTCTGGACCATACCGACCGTCGCCGAGCCTGGCGACTACCTGGCGATGGATACGGACGCGGATGGCGCGACCAACCATAGCGGCATGTTCCTTGGGTTCAACGCGGCCACGATGAACGTGATCAGCGTCGAAGGAAACGTCGACGATGAGGTTCAGGTCGTAGAGAGGCCTTTGAACGCGACTCTCCATGTCGCACTCGGACATCTCGCCCCCATCATGATGTGGTGACCGGTGTCGCAATGAACACGACCGCCACAATCAGCTCATTGGCTTTGCTCGTCGGTGCGGTGTCGCTGGCCGGGTGCTCTTCAGGGCCCGATTCGTCGCCAGAGCCGCCCGCGGCGAGGATCGCGCAAGCGGTCACCACGCCCAAGACGAAAATCGAGCACGTGGTGATCGTCGTGATGGAAAACCACACGTTCGACCACTACTTCGGCGACTGGTGCACGAACAACGGTTTCAACAACTGCGACAGGGGATGGGGGTGTTGCGAGACCGCATTCACCAACACCAGCACGTGGAGGGCTGCGAAGCAGTCGTCCGTACCGGTCACCCAAGCGAACGACGTTTACAACCAGAGCGTCGGCTCTCTCGACAACGGCGCCAACCAGAACCTGACCGCGATGAATAGGATGGGGACGCCGCCGTTCATCGGCACGAACCTCACGGGGTTCGGTATGAACAACTTCACTGTCCCTCCGACGTCTTTCGCGTACCTGTCCGCCTTTCAAACGATCCCCTACAACGGTGGCAGCAGCGCCCTCACCAAGATCTTCGACCTCGCGAAGAGCGGCGCGCTCGCCGACCGATATTTTGCGCCGATCGTCGGAGCGAGCTCTGCCAACACGATGTTCTTCGCCACCGCTGGATTCATGTTCCAAGACAACCAAGCGACACCGATGCTTGGTGGCTGCGGCGGCAACACGAAGTACAACTACAGCGGCACGCTCGGCAACCTGATGGACGCGAAGTCGCTCTACTGGGCGAACTACTACCAGGGGTATGGTGCCGGGTGCGCGTACGATCCTTCCGACAACCCGTATGCCTACTTCACGTTCGATAACGCGACCAGCGTAGCGAACGATAGCAACCACCACACAAAGGCCTATGAGCAGTTCGGGAAGGACGTCCTCTTCAATAGCCTACCGGCCGTTGCCATCGTCAAGCCGTCGACCGGCAACTCGGGCCACCAAGGGCACACTCTCACGGCCGGAGAGACGTTCGTCAAGGGCGTCTACGACACCCTCTTCGTGAGCTCCCCCGTCACCTCCCCGATTCGGAGCAACACTCTCTTGGTCGTGACGTGGGACGAAGGCGGCGGGTTCTACGATCATGTCCCGCCACCGACCAAGCTCGCAGACGCAACCCTGCTTCCGCAATCCAACGTAGGCTCGCAGATCGGCGGCGCGAGCTCGGTACTTGCCAATCCAGCCTCGACGATCAATGCCACCTGCACCGCTGACTGGCACTCGCGCGTCTGTGGCTCGGGCGACAACGAATGCTTTTTGTGCGACCTTCAGAGCGCCTCGCAAGGGCAACAGTACTACGGGGCGCGGGTACCCCTCCTCGCGCTTGGCCCCTTCGCCCGCCAATACCCGGGCGCAGGCTACATCTCGCACGTGACGATGGAGCACTCGTCGATCGTCAAGTTCATCGAATGGAATTGGAGCCTCGGGTCGCTCGGGCGTCGCGATGACCACGTGAACAACCTCGGCAGCATGCTGACCCCGGACCTCGGCGTGATCGGCGGCACGACGAGAGTACCGGAAGGGGTTCACGCGCTCTGCGAACAAGGGGCGGCCTTGGCCAGGAGCGACAACGGTGCCGGCGACACGGGCCGCGGAAACGGGAGCACTCCGAAGGCGGGAGGCGCGGGCGGCGGAGGAGCCTTTACCGGCTCGGGTTGCGTCGACATGATCTGTGGGACTCCCGCTGCGCCCGTCGACATCTATTGCTGCGAGACGTGGTGGGACGCGACGTGCGTGAACGAGGTCTCGAGCAAGTGCTCCCTCTCCTGCCCGGGGTGGTAGCCGCGCCTTTCTCGGAGGCGGCGCGCCCGTGCTCAGCGTCGCGTGAAGCGCCCGTCGCCCGTGGTCACGAGGACGACGTCACCGTCGCGCTCCGTCGCGAAGAGCCGATCGCTCACTGGGATGTTCACCCAGTTCGAGCGATCGTCGCGGCCGCAAGCGACCGCGGAGTCGAAGCCCTCGATCGACGTCTTGCCTGCGCCGCCCAGCACCTTGGTGACACGCTCGAGCGTCGACGCGTGCGGGTGACAGTACGAGCGGTTCATGCCGACGCCGCGATGACCGGCCGAGATGACCGCGTATTTCGGCGTCACCTTCGCGAGAAAATCGTCGCCTGACGACGTGTCGCTTCCATGATGCCCGAGCTGCAGGAGCGTCACCGGGCCGTGGGGATCGAGCGTCGCTTCCTCTTGAAGCTCGGCGTCGCCGGTGAAAAGAACGGACGATCCGCAGTAGTCGATGCGAAGGCCGATCGAGCAGTCGTTCTCGTCGTTCTTGCACGCGGGTAGCCACGCATGCGGGACGACGGCGCGGATGCGAAGGTTCTTCGAGCTCGACAGCGGAGAGACGACGTTCGACGGGCTCACCGTCCGCACCGGCGTGCTCATCGCGGACGCTGCCGCGTGCGCGTTGGAGACCTCGGCCGAGTCTTGCGCACGGCCGTTCTCGACGTACTTGCGCACGTGAAAACGCCCGAGGAGGTCCGGCGCGCCGCCCAGATGGTCCATGTGCTGGTGCGTGATCCACATGACGTCGATCGGCTTTCCGCCGAGATCGCGCTCGAGCCCTGCGACGAGGTTCTCGTGCGCGCGCTTGCAAGGCTCTCCGCAGCCGGGCGCCGCCGAAGCCGCTCCCGTGTCGACGAGAATGTGGCGACCGTCGGGGAGAGTGACGAGCGCCGCGAGCCCTTGCTCGACATCGTAGAAATGCACCGTCATCGGCGCGTGCGCGTCGCACGAGATCGCAGCGGTGACGTCGCTCGACTCGACGTCCGGCTGAGGCTCCTCGTGCGGACCGGCTGCGCTGGCGCAGCCCGAGATGGCGGTCGCGACGAGGGACATCCACACGAGAAAGCTTCGCTTGAGGTGCATGAGGTTCCGTATATGACCGCACCTTTACCTACACGCAAGGGGACAAACGTCGATTCAAGCTTGAATCGCAAAATCGGGCTCCGGATGCGTCGATCTGCATGTCAAGACGCGCGTACGCGGGAGCGGCGTAATCGTGCTAGCTCGCGACGATGTTCGACGGGCCCGTGACCGACTACGACTCCATGGCCGACGCCTATGCGGCCGGCGTCGACGCGCGCCCGTGGAACGCGCACTACGAGCGCCCCCGCATGCTCGCGGCGCTCCCGCCGGTTGCGAACCGCGACGTGCTCGACGCCGGCTGCGGCCCTGGTTTTTACGCCGACTGTCTCGCGTCGCAAGGAGCGCGCGTCGTCGCCGTCGACGCGAGCCGACGCATGGCCGACATCGCACGGGCGCGGCTCGGAGCTCGCGTCGCCGTGCACGCGGCCGACATGGCGGACCTCGGCTCGTTCGTGAGCGCGCGTTCGCTCGATCTCGTCGTCTCTTCGCTCGCCGTTCACTACGTCGACGATCTCGTCGCCCTCTTCGTCGAGTGGGCGCGCGTGCTCAGGCCCGGCGGTCACGTCGTGCTCTCGACGCACCACCCGTTCTACGATCTGAAGCGCGTGCGACGCGGCGGGTACACGCGCACAGAGATCGTCGAGGACTCGTGGGGCTGGCTCGGTACCGTCCGCTACTACCACCGTCCGCTGAGTGCGCTCCTCGCGCCGCTCATCGCAGCCGGGTTTCTCATCGAGTGCATCGACGAGCCCGCGCCGACCGAGGCGCTGCGCGCCGTCGATCCCGAGGGGTTCCGAAAGCTCACGCGGATGCCTGGGTTTCTGATCGTGCGAGCGCGGACGCCGTCGCTCCCGCTTCGAGTCACCAACCCATGATCCGCCGCAGCTCACCCGCGAGACTCTGCCCCATCGCCTGATCGCTCGCGACGTTCGGGTGGCCGTCGCACCCTTGCCCGTTCTGTCCGGTGATCGCGATCGCCTCGATCTTCGAGTCGCCGCCCCCTTTGATCGCCACGACGACCTTCGCGATGTCGGCAGTGACGCTGGAGCTCGCGTCGATGCACGCGATGAACGCGTTCGGATATTTCGCGCGCACGCGTTTGACGAACGCGATGTACGCGTCGACGAACGGCTGCCCGGGATCGCCGTGTGTCGACGAGTCGTTCGTGCCCAGATTGATGACGACGACGTCGGGCACGAACTTGGAGAAATCCCATTTGGCGCCGTTCGTCGGGAGCGCGTCGTCGTAATAGAATGGCAGCGGCTTCGCGGCGGCGTCGACGTCGTTGTAGTTGCGGTACATGCCGAGGCCGGACCAGGCGACGGTCGAGAGCTCCGCGTTCAAGAGGCGCGCGGCGACCGATCCGTACGCGAGGTAGTTGTTCTCGGTGCCCGACGTGAAGTTGCAGCCGGGCGCGCCCTCGTTGCCATATCCGCACGTGAGCGAGTCGCCGATGATCTCGATGCGTCGCGCGAGCGGAGCGGGCGGCGACAGTAGCGCGCCGCCGTCGTCGAGCGCGAGGCCGTAGAACTGCGTGAGGCCGATGAACGACTCGCTCCGACGCCACACGAGGAGATCGTGGGTCCCTGCGTCGAGGCCCGCGACGGCGTACGTCTTCCGACCGGCCGTCGCGACGATCTTCGGGTGCTCGATCCCGTCGACGAACACGGCGAGCTCGCTTTTGCCAGTGTCGCCGAGATCGAGGCCGACGCCGCTGCCGGTGAAGCGCGCGTGTAGGCTGACGCCCGGCCACTCGAAGCGCGTCGCGCCTCCGTCGAGCGTGTCGTAGCGACCGACGAAGCGCACGCCGGGAGGGACCTGCGCTGCGTCCGCGCCGCCGTCGGGTGGCACGACGGTGCCGTCGGTGCCGCCGCCGTCGAGACTGCTGCCGTCGATCGCCCCGTCGATCGCCCCGCCGCCATCCGCGCCGTCCGCGGCGTCGTCACCGCCGCCGCACGCGAGCAGAGAGAGAGACGCGATCGCCACGAACGGAAGAGCGGACGCGAAGGCCATGCGAAGAGGATACTCGACGTCGTGCTCACTGCACGGTGACGACGACCGGCGCCGAGGCGATCCCATTGGCGACGACGACGATGTGGCTCGCGCCCGTCTCGGCGTTGGCGGGAACGTCGAACGACGTCGACACGGGCTGGCTCCCCGTAGCAATCGCCATCGTGCTGTGGTCGTGCGTCCTGGCGTAGAAGACATGCCCTGTCGCGTCGTTCGTGATGCGAACGAGCGGATAGTTCGTCGCGGACTGAACGTCGTCGCCGTACGCGGCGCCTTGCGAGAGGCCGTTGAATTGCGTCCCGCTGATCGCGTAGGTCGAGCTGCGCGCAACCATCGACGGGACGTTCGCGATGGTCGGAGCCCACGCGGGATCGGGAGCGCCGGTCGGCGTGTAGAGCTCCAGGCGCGACGATTGATCGACGACGAGGACCTCGCCGGTCGGCAAAAGCAAGAACGAGACGGTGTACGACGACTCGTTGACCGCGTTCGGAGCCGAAGCGACGGGATTGAAACGGACTCCGTCGAACTCGAAGTACGACGCGGGCGTCGAGTAGATGCCGGGGCTCAGCACGACGAGGACGTTTCCGTTCGGCAGAAGCACGGCGGGGCCGTCGGCGCTGGTGAGCTGTTCGCCACGCGCGACGGGGAGATCGGGCCCAGCGGTCCACGGGCCTCCGACGCCGTAAATCGCGGTGGCCCCCGTCGCGCCGAGCGCGAGGACGCGGCCGTTCGCCATCGTAATCGTAGGCCCGACTTCTTGGCCGGCGATGAGATCGGCGACCGTGCTCCCGGCGCTCGTCCAGCTGCCGGTGCTCGGATCGTAGATCTCGGAGTTGGTTCCGTTCGTCGTGTCGACCGTGAGGACGCGGCCATCGGGCAAGAGCGTCCACCCTTCCTCGTTGTTGCGATCGGCCTTGCCCGTTCCGGTCGTGGTCCACGTGAGCGTCTGCGCGTCGAAGAGCGCCTGCTGTCGCGTCACGGCGTTGCCCATCATGAAGACGCCATTCGGCAAGACGATGCTCGGCGCGTCGCCGATGCTGAGCCAGCCGGTGGGCGGATCGACGGGAGTCCACGTGTCCAGCTTCGGATCGTAAATCGCGCCGAGGTTCGTCTCGGCGATCGGGGCACCGTCGTTGTACTCGCCCCCTTCGATGAGGACGCGACCGTCGGGGAGGACAGCCGAGGCGAAGTAGAGCGGCGTGTATCCGTCCGGGAGCGACGCCATCTGGCTCCACGTTCCTCTCGCGTAGTTGCCGTCGATGTCGGGCGTGAGGCGCATCCAGCGCGCGCGACCTACGGCCGTGTGGACCATGACGGTGCCGTCGGTGAGGAGGAGCGCGCTCCCCATGGCAGGGGCGAACATCGGAGCTCGAACGGCCCGCCAGGTGCCTCCGGTGGTGCTCGCGTCGGTGCCTGGACCCGCGTCGACGGTGCCGACAGCCGCGTCCGCGTCGACGCTCGCCGTCGCGTCGGCGGAGTCGCTCGCGTCGGCGGCGTCGCTCGCGTCCGCGTCGATTCCCGCGTCGAACGCGCTGTCGACGAAGGTGCCCGGCGTCGTGTCGCTGGCGACTACGTCCGCGCCGACATCGAGAGACGCGTCGACCGTCGAGTCGGTGCCCGTGTCGTCGGTGCGCGAGTCGAATCCCGAATCGACGCCGCTGTCGGCTGGGTCGACAGTGTCCGATCCGCCGCACGCGAGAATTCCGAAGACGGAAAAAAGGACGACGACCGCAGCGAAGATTGTTCTCACGGGACGCGTTTCGTCTAGCACGCGGCATCGAGACGCCAGGGCGCACGCGCGTCACCCGTTCGAGCGACGGCAGATACGATCCGCCTCGGTTTTGCGTTCGCAATGCGATGGGGCATCCTCCGCTCGTGAGCCGCGAATCGAATCCCGCGCACCACGCGCCGCTCGCGAGCGTCGTCGAGCGCGTCTTGCGCATCCTCCTTCTCGTAGTGCTCGCAGGCGCCGTGAGCGTCGGATACGCGAGCGCGGCAGGCTGGCTCGCCGTGTGGACAGGCGTTGGCGACATGCTCTTGTTTCCGGTCGCCGGTCTCGTCTTCGCGGCGATCGTCGGATACGCCGTCGTCCGCCGGGGCCGGCACATCCGCGGTGCGTTCGAGATTCTGGCGCTCGGCGTGCTCATCGCGTGGGGGCTCGCCGCCAATCATTCGTTCGGACCCCAGTGCGAGCGGAGCGCATGCGACGACCATCTCTTTCGCTACCTCGCGGAGCCGCACGCGTTCGCGCTCCTCGCGCTCCACGCGGTGACGGTGCTCGCATACGCGGTGTCGCGCCGTCGCCCCGAGGCGCTCCACCCGTCCGCGGAGCTTCTCCTGCACGCTTCGCTCGTCGCCGGCATCATCCTCCATACGGTCGTCGCGATTCAGTTCGGTCCAGCGCTGATCTTTGGATTCATGGCGCCGCTCGCGATGCCCGCGCTCGCACCGGTGATGATCATCGCGCTATACGCCGTCGAGCTCGTGACGCGCCTCCGCCGGCGAGGCGCCGAGCAACCGCCGCCGCTCGAAGAGGCGCGCCCGTTTTCGGGCATCTACCGCGAGCCGAGCATCGAGCCCGTCGCGCCGTCGCCGCGGATCCATCGCGTGATCCTCGCGCGCGCGCTCGCGCTCTCTCCGGTGCTCCTCGGCGCCTACGCGGTCGTGACCGGCGTCGTCTTCCGCGACTGGTCGGCGGCCGCACGCGTCTTCTCGCAGACGTGCGACCACACCTTCTCGCAGATCCCGGTCGTCCAGCTGCCCGGCGACTGCCACTACCTCTGCACGGTCGCGGCGCGCGGTCACGCGGCGCTCGTTCGACCGGAGCGCATGGGTCGTCGCGGTGGCCAACGCATTCTGGTCAATCGCCAGCTCGCGGTCGCAAACGCATTCGAGGATCTGCTCCACACGCACTGGCCGCGCTTCGGTGCCGTCGCGCGCCGCGTCTACGACCGCCTCGGTCTGCCGGTGAGCCGGTGGATCCAGTCGCGATGGATGGCCGACGTGGTGTACCTCGCGATGAAGCCGTTCGAATGGCTCTTCTATCTCGCGCTCGTCTTGCTCGATCCCGCGACGCCCGAGTCGCGGATCGATCGCATGTACCGATGACGGACCCGACAAAGGGCGCGGCGATGCGCGGAAGGAACGGACAACCGCGCCGAGGCATCGTAAGACGCGAGGATGGGGACGGAGCCAAAGCGCTTTCGCGAGCTCGAAGACGCCATCGACGGCGTCCTCGCGAGCTACGCCGGCAAGCTCGAGATCAACAACCTCGAGAGCTCCGCGCTGCCGAACAAGCGCGCCGTGGTCGAGGCGTTCGAGCGGCTGAAGCACGCGCTCTTCATGGGCTTTTACAGCACGCGCACGCTGACGAAAGACAACCTGCGGCAAGGCCTCGCGGAGCACCTCTACGCCGCGCATGGCGTGCTCGTGGAGCAAATCGAACGCGCGCTCGGCTACGACCACTGGATGGGGCGCACCGATCGCAAGCTCCCCGCGGGGTCGGGCGAGGAGGTCGTGCTGTCGCTCTTCCGCGACGTGCCCGAGATCCGCCGCCTCGTGAACGCCGACATCCGCGCCGCGTACGAGGGCGATCCGTCCGCGAAGAACGTCGAGGACATCGTCTTCTCGTTCCCATCGATCGAGGCGATCGTCGCCTACCGCATCGCGAACCGCCTGTACCGCGCGGGCGTACCGATGATTCCGCGCATCCTCACGGAGCACGCGCACTCGCGCACGGGCGTCGACATCAACCCGGGCGCGCAGATCGGCGAGCGCTTCTTCATCGACCACGGGACCGGCGTCGTCATCGGCGAGACGAGCGTCATCGGCGACGACGTGAAGCTCTATCAAGGCGTGACGCTCGGCGCGCTCAGCGTCCCGAATCGCGACGAGCGGGGGAAGCGCCACCCGACGATCGAGGACAAGGTCACCATCTACGCGGGCGCGACCATCCTCGGCGGCGAGACCGTGATCGGCGCGGGCTCGGTGATCGGCGGAAACGTGTGGCTCACCAAATCGGTGCCGCCGGGTTCGCGCGTCTTCGGACGTGCACGCGGCGCCGACGAGTAAGCCGGCCGCCGACGCGCACGACGTCGCGCCACCTCGAGACGCATCGCGTTATGCATTGACGACGCAGTGCGCTAACGCTAGGGATTCGCCCGCTTTCCCTACCGTTTTCGAGGTCATGCATGCCCGTCCGTCGCTTCGCCGTTCGTGCCGTTCACGCCGTTCTCGTTCTCGGTTTTGTGGTCTTCCTCGGCGGATTTGCCAACCACGATCCCGAGCACCGCACCGGGCCGAGCCGCTGGCTCGTTTGGGGCGGCAACCTGCACAACACCCACGAGGCCGACACCGAGCACACGATCAACACCGGCAACGTCGGCCAACTTCGGCCGAAGTGGACGTACGAAACGGCGGGCGACGTGTCGGCGATCCCGACGGTCAGCGACGGCGTCGTCTACGTGCCCGACTGGGGCGTCCCGCTCCTCGGCGGCGGCAAGCTCCACGCGATCGACGCGAGCACCGGGCGAGCGATCTGGTCCAAGGTCGTCCTCGGGTACACGGGCAACGCGCTCAACACGGTGTCGCGATCGAGCCCTGCGATCGCGGGCGATCTCCTCGTCTTCGGCGACATCCTCATCCAACCCGCGGCGGGCCTCGACCTCACGCTCGGCCACGGCGCGACGCTGTACGCCGCGCGACGCTCGGACGGCGATCTCGTTTGGAAGACGCAGCTCGATCCGCACCCGCTCTCGGTCGTGACGTCGTCGCCCGTCGTTTGGAACGGCGTCGTGTACGTCGGCGTCTCGTCGCTCGAAGAGCCGGCGGCGCGTCTCGGCAACACGTGCTGCACCTTCCGTGGCAGCGTGGTCGCGCTCGACGTCGCGACCGGCAGGATTCTTTGGAAGCGGTACACGCAGCCCGAGAACGGCGGCGTGAAGGGTGGCTACGCCGGCGCTGCGGTGTGGGGAAGCTCGCCGGCGATCGACGCGCAGCGCGGCGTCGTCTACGTCGCGACAGGAAACAACTACACGTACCCGGAGCCGCTGAAGCAATGCATCGCCGCGCGTCGCGGTGATCCGGCGGCGCAGCAGACACAGTGCTTCGATCTCCTCGACGCGCCCGACGACTACGCCGACTCGGTGCTCGCGCTCGATCTCCACACCGGCAGCGTGAGGTGGGCACAACGATTTCAGAACTACGGCGCGTGGACGTTTGCATGTGATCCGCGCGTCACCCCGTTCATCCCGAACGACATCTCGAAGTGCGAGGACCTCGACGCGCTCGACTTCGACTTCGGCCAAGCGCCGATGCTCTATACGACGACAGTGAACGGTGTGCGGCGTGATCTCCTCGGCATTGGCCAGAAGAGCGGCGTCGTGTGGGCGCTCGATCCGGACGCGGCGGGCGCGATCGTCTGGAGCACGAAGGCCGGGCCGGGCGCTCCGCTCGGCGGCATGGAGTTCGGCGCAGCGACGGACGGCGAGCGCATCTACGTGCAGAATACAAACTTCGATCACACGCCCTTCACGCTCGTCGCCGGCGCGCACGCGGGCGAGACGGTGAACGGCGGCATGTGGGCGGCGCTCGACGCCGCGACGGGCGCGCTCGTCTGGCAGACGCCCGATCCGTCGAGCTCACGCCCGCTCTCGGGACTCTACGTGAGCCCGGGCTACGGACCATGGAAGGGCGCGGGGTTCTTCGCGACGACGATGGGGCCGATCACGATCGCGAACGGCGTCATGTACGCCGGCTCGATGGATCCGGAAGGGCACATGTACGGGATCGATGCGAGGACAGGCGCGATCTTGTGGAGCTTCGCGAGCTACGGCTCGGTGATGTCAGCCCCTTCGATCGTCGACGGCGTTCTCTATTGGGGCTCGGGTTACTACCAGGGATTCAATGCGAACAAGCTCTACGCCTTCGCGCTGCCGCAACCGAAGCCGTGGTGGCAGTGGTGGTGACAATCGAGCGCCCCGCCCCGAACATTCGTTTCGCGCCATTGTCAGGCGTCCAGCACCGCCGCGTCCGTCGTGGTCAGGCAAGCGTGCATACGTTTCAGGATGATCGACGCAGAGAGGCCAATGAAACGCTGCCCCCGTCGCGGCGGAACCGCGCACGAGTCTACGAAGCTTGTTGGTGAGGTTCGACTCCTCACGGGGGCGCTGCGGGGCAGGCGGAGATGCCGGCTAGGTCTCATAAGCCAAGCTGATCGGGCGCGACTCCCGAGCCCGCTACCGCGACGCTGCAAGGTGCAAGGGCGCTCTCATACGGCGCACCGCGAGGGTTCGATTCCCTCCGTCGCGACCATGCGGGGCTAGCGATCTGGGATTGCATCTCTCTTACAAAGAGGTCGAGAGGAGTTCGATTCTCCTGCCCCGTACCCACTGCGAGTGAAGCCAACTGGTCGTGGGCGCTCGGCTGATACCCGAGTCTAGTCGAGTTCGATTCTCGGCACTCGCACGAGCGAATCACGCGCGCGGGGTCCCCCCGAACGTCAACGCAAGAACGCGGGGCGTGCCTTCAAGCTGAGCGCCGACGACAGCAAGCTGCATTTGCCCGTGTCGGGATCCAACCCCATGTCGGCAAAGAGGAGGCCCACGCCGCGGATCTGCGGCAACAGCGGCGCGACACCGGCGCCGTCCTTCACGCCGTCGGCCACTTCATCCATCGAGATGCTGCCGCCGAGGATCCCTTCCGCGTTTCCGTCCTCGTCGACCGTGAAGCGCACGAGCGCGTCGCGGATGAAGATCGTGAAGGCCACGTCGAAGATCGCGATCGGGATGCGAAGCGGAAACGGTCCGATCGTGAAGGTGCCATTCGCGAAGGTGCCGCCCTCCGCCGGGCTGATGATCTGACCGTTCTCACGCATGTCCAATGTTTGGTACGCGTCCAAAACACCGTCGGTCCCGATCGTGGGTTTTCCCTGCGCCAGCTTGACCTCCATGGTGATGTCGCGATCGTTCGCGGTGCTCCGCACGTTGGCGAGGTCGAACGCGATGAGCAGGCGGCCGTCGTTGATCGCCCCCTGGATGATGCCGTCGATGGCGTTGCCGAACTGCTTCTCGACGACTGGGATGAGGAGCGACAGCTGGTTGTCGATGCCGGGCGTGCCGTCGGGCGCGGTCAGATCGAGCTGACCGCAGCTCGCGGCGTCGGGCATCCTGGTGACCTGGCGATCGAGATCGAAGCCCGGAGCGACATGGTCATGCTCGCGCGTGAACCCCATCGCCGTCAGGATCCACGTCTTGCGGACGCCCGGGGCTTGCGGCGCAGCGTGCGAGCAGCCGTTCGCGGAGACGACCAACAGCGAGGTCACAATCGCGAATGCACCGAGCGAAGCGAACGAGAAGGGCGAGCGCATCGTCATACCTCGATCGCAGAAAGGCCGCTTGTGACCTTCCCCTCGGCGGTGCCAAACGAATCCAATGTGAGCCCCATCGCCCGCGCGAGCGTGAGCGCCACTTTGCTCGTGTTGTCGGGGCTCGGCGCGCGGTAGTGGAGTCCGGTCTTGAGCGCGCCGTTGCACGAGCCCGCGATCACGATCGGGAAGTCGTCGAGCGTGTGTTGGCGACCGTAGTTGCAGTCGCTCGTTGCGAGGATCGCGCAGTGATCGAGCAGCGTGCCGTCCCCCTCCGGAATGGCGTCGAACGCTTTGAGCAAGTACGCGAGCTCCCCCATGATCTGATCGAGGATCTTGGCCACCTCGGGCTGCGGGCTGGGCTCGTCGTGGGTGAGCTGATGGTGCCCGGCCGGCGCACCGGTGAAGAGCGTGTTGTTGACGGGGCTCGAGAACCACAAGCTGAAGACGCGCGTCTGATCGCACGCGAGCGTCATGGCCAGGATGTCGACCATCGCGCGCGAGATCTCGCTCATCGGCGGCCTCCCGGCGACGTCGGGGTACTGGTCCTTGGGCGACGCGGGAACAGTGCACGCCGCGAGGTTCGGCGGAGATTCCTTGAGCCGTTGAATGCGCTGCTCGAGCGCGCGCACTCCGTCGAGGTGTTGATCGAGCCGGTGCTTGTCGGTCGCGCCGAGAATCGACTTCAGCGAGTTGGCGTCTTCCGCGACGCCGTCGAGCACGCTCTTGCGAAGATCGAGCGTCGGATTGTACGGCGGCGTGGTTCCGGGCTTGACGAACTCCGGACCGAAGACCCGCGCGAAGAGCGCGGCCGGCGAAGCCTCCGCGGGGTTCTGACTGTTCGCGCCGTTGTACGAGAGGCCGGTCGCCCCCGGCTGCACCGCCGCCTCGAGCGAGCGAAAGCGCGAGTCGACGCCCACGACACTCGCGATCACCTGATCGAGCGTCGGCGCGTTGAACGCGTCCGGCTTCCCGGTTACGGGCGGCGAGCCCGTGAAGAATCCAATGGGACCTGACATATGCGGAATCTGATTGACGATTGGCACCTTCATTCCGGTCACAATCGAGATCTTCGGCTGTGAGGGCGCGAGCACCGACAGCGTCGGAGAGAGCGCGTAGGCAGTCCCCGTCGCCGCCGGCACCCATCGATCGGGCAGGACGCCGTTGCCCCAGAAGAACATCCCGAACCTCTTTGGCAGACCGTCGGGTGACGCGTGCGCCCTCTTCAGGCCGCCGAAGACCTCGAGGTACGGCAGGCCGATCGTGACCACGCCGCCGGCAAGAAAACCGCGGAGCACCGAGCGTCGGCTGAGCGTGCGTTTCATCGACATGACCTCACTTCGGGTCGCCGTAGGCGCGAAACGCGGGGCTGGTCGCGACCGCGGCGATGAGCGTCTTGAGCTTGTATCCGGTGAGCGCGAAGCGCTGCGCGAGCGCCGAGACCGTCGCTTCCTCGTCGTCGGAAATCTCCGACGCGGTCGCGTACTGGTACAACTTGCGCGCGAAGCAGCCCGCGAAGCGCGGGTCATCGTGAATCGCGTGACCGAGCGAAGCGGCGCCTCCGAACTTCGCGCCGTCGAGCTCCCCCGTCGGATCGATGACCGTCCCGTTCTCTTTGCTGCGAAGGCGTCCGATGCCGTCGAACTGCTCGAGGCCGAACCCGATGGGGTCCATCATCCTGTGGCAGCTCGCGCACGTCGGATCGCCCATGTGGACGAGCGAGCGAGCGCGCAGCGTCGGCGCGTCCGGGGTAGCCTCGGGGAGGCCGGTGCTCAGGTTCACGGGCGGCAGCGGGATGGGAGTGCAAAGGAGCTTCTCGCGAACGAACTTGCCGCGCAGCGTGGCCGAAGACGTCGTCGGGTGCGCGTAGAGTGCGAGAATCGAAATGTGCCCGAGCAGTCCGCGACGCAGGCCATCCGCGGGGAGATCCACCGGTGCGAAGTCGGTCTTCGACGGCGCGGGGATCTCGTACATGGAAGCAAGCTTGGCCGTGACGAACGTTTGATTGGTCGTCATCACGTCGCGAATGTCCGCGTCCTTCTCGAATACCAACGAGTCGAAGACCCGCAGCGTCTCTTCGCGCGCCATCGGTCCGAGGTCGGAAGTGAACGTCGTGAAGAGCTTCGAGTCCTTCGTCAGGTCGTCGAGCTCACCGAGACGCAGCCACTCTTTGACGAAGTTGCGCAGCCCGTCGCGCGCCTTGGGAGACGCGAGCATGCGTTCGACTTGCGCACTGACATGCTCGTACGTATCGAGCGCGTTGGACTTCGCGGCGGCGAGTAGCTCGGCATCGGGGACGCTGTTCCACAAGAAGAACGAGAGCCGCGCGGCGATCTCGTAGCTCGTGTAGCGCTTCTTTCCCGGGTTGTCCGAATCGGGTTCGCCGGCGGCGGGACGGTAGAGGAAGTGCGGCGACTGAAGCATCCGCGCGATGCCGTACGAGACCCCCTTCTCGAACGACGCGAACGCCGTGCCTGCCGTCGTGACGATGGCGCTGAGGCTGGCGATCTCCGCATCGGCGAGCGGGCGCCGGTAGACGACGGGGCCCAGCGCGGAGACGAAGATGCGCGCGCACGCAGCGTCGTCCGGCGCGGTGGGCGTGCACGTGAGGATGCGCGCGAGCAGCGTGGGATTCGCGGCGACCTGCTTGCCAATCGAGTACCCGGCCGTCTCGTATTGCTCCACGCCGCGGGCCGAGATCGTGCTGCTCTTTGCGCCGACGGCTTCGAAGCCATTGCCGGCGATGTCGGGCTCGAGCGCGGTGGGCACGACCACCTCGGCGCCGAACAGATCGCGGATCGCGTTGGCGTACTGGACGCGCGTGAGCCGCTGCGCGGCGCTGGGCGACGCGATCGCGGCGCCGACGGGGCCCGTCGTCACCGGCGGAGCGGGGGGATCGAGCGGGCCACCCGAATAGCAGGCCGTGGCGCCGACGATCAAGGCCACGCGAAGTGAGTGCCTGTAAGGGACCATAGAGAGTTGCCTTTGGTATCCTTCGCAGTCGGCCGCGATTGGCATTCACGGACCGGAGGGCGCCGTGAGCGTGTTCTTGTGTTGATAGGCAATCAAAGAAGAGAGCGAAGTGGCGTTGGTCACGAGCTTCGTCACGCGATCGCCGGCGTCCCCGAGCACGAAGCGCCGACCCCACGCGAGCGCCCAGGTGCTCGTGAGCGCCCAGCCCAGCTTCTCGTCGAAGTTGGCGCACCCGCCGAGGGCGAAGAGCTCGTGACAGGCGCCTTGGAATTCGAGCCACGTGACGTCGAGCGCGCTCGTGCGATTGAAGATCGGAGCGCCACTGACATCGAGGCTCCCACTCATCATGAGCATTGGCTTCTTCGGCGCGTCGTAGTCCACGACCCAGTCGAACGCTCCACCCGCCATCGGAATCGACGCGACGACGCGCGGATCACCAAGCCCCTTCGCGAAGACCGCGAGCTCCGCCGGCGTGCACGGCGCGCCGAATTCGCCCGCGTCGCACTTCGTCTTCAGCAACGTGGTGTCGAACGCTACGCCCGCGGACGCCCAGGCGGTGAACGCGCCGAAGCTGTGGCCGCTGAGGAGGACGTGCTTCGTGCGGATCTTCCCCGCGAGCGGATCGGGCGCCGCGAGCTTCTCGACGGCGTCGAGCGCGGCGGTCAAGTCCGTCGAGCGGAAGTAGTAGATGGAGATCGGGTGCGTACCCATCGGCTCGCCGAGCGTGTTGCCGAGGTGATTCGGCGCAATGTAGACCCACCCGTGCGACGCGAACCAGTCCGCCATGTGGCTGGCGGTGCCGCCGAAGCCTGACGATCCGTGGGAATAGATGTGCACGGGGTAGCCCGCAGGATCGATCGGCGGCGCGACGCTCGCGCCCTCGAACGCGGCGGCGTCCTTGAAGATCGCTTTGTACGTCGGGTGCGTCCCGTCCGCGTCGAGGGTCGGGTACCAGAGATCGACCGGAATCGTGCGCTCGGAAGCGCCGCCGGGCGGCGTGTACGTGATGCTGAAGACCTTGTGGCCCACGTTGAACGGGCCTGCCGCATCGACGGCCCACGAGAGAGGATCGCCCGTTGGCATCGGAATCTGCGCGACCGGCTGCGCGGCGTCGCCCGCGTCGTCGGAGGGAGGAGGAGGCGGCGTGCTCGAGCTGGACGTGCACGACGCAAGCAGCAGCGCGATGGCGAGCGCTTGTCGATGACGCATGCAGGAAGCTCTCATCGTCGGGCCAAACTACAGCCTTTCGCTCTGACTGACCAGCGCAAGTGAAACGTGTTCTATCGGTTACTGACGTTGCCGCTCGGGTGCCGGCACAAGAGACTTCGCTCTGATCCACCGCCGAACGCGCGCGAGCAGAAGTGCGCCGAACGCTGCGAGCACGCCCGCGCCGCTCCCCTCGCCACGTCTCGCGCCGAGGTCACACGCGCATCCACGCGACGGCGGCGCGATCGGTGCGCTCACGATCGTCACCGGCGGCGCTGCGGCGTCGTTCACGGTCGGCTTCTCCGCCGCGGCGATCGGGATCGCGATCGCGCCCGCGCCCGTGGCCGACGATCGGCGTGCGACCGTGTCGACCAGGGCGAGCCGCACGACGCCTGCGCCGTCGCCGACGAGAGCGCGCGTACGGCTCGGAATGCGCACCTTCACGGCCGTCGCGCTCACGTCGAGCACCTCGCCGCGCACGTCCTCCGCGCGGATTTCGCTCATCGACTTCGTGCCGCCCGGCGCGAAGAAGAACGCCTCGACGCGCTTCGGATCGCTCGCCCAACAGAACCTGCCTCGCACGGTGACGACGTCGCCGGGCGCGGCGATTCGGACGGCCGTCGCGTCGGCGTCTACGTCGATTGGCCAGTCGGTCGGCGCCACGCCGATGAGGACGTCCTTGAACGTCGCGTCCGGAACGATCGCCGGCGCGGTCCCTTCGATCGCGAGCGTAAAGGATTGCTCGACGGTGGGATTCGCGCACGGCATTCGCCAGCGCACGATCCACATCCGGTCGAAGCGCGCGCGCACGTTCGTGAAGGTCGCGGCGGGCACGGGCGCTCTGCCCGCGTCGGGCCGCGCGATGACGAACGAGCCGCCGCTCGCGATGCTCGCGATCCCGAGCATCGTCTGCGCGCCCCGGTCGGTAGAGGGATCGATGGTCGACTTCGCGGGGAACCAGATCGCGACGACCGGCAGCGGGGTCTTCGGAAGAGCGACGCCCCGGTCGGTGAACCGACCGTTGTCGAACGCGGCGCGCGCGATCTCCGCCGCCACCGCATCCGCGCGACCCGAGCCGCTCGACAAGACGACCATCGCGCGATGAAGTGGCGGTCCGTTCGGATCGTCTCGCGCGTAGAGCGAGGCCATGCCCCCCTCCGCGATCATCTGGAGCATGGCCGGGAGTCGCCGCTCGCCGGTGTGGGGAGGCGCGACGTGCGCGTCCATCGAGAGCGCCGTGACGATCGCGTTGCGCTCGGTGAACGTCTTCCACTTTGTGTCGCGCAAGATCCCGCGATCGTCGAAGACCACGAGGTCGACGAGATCTTGCGGTCGCATCGCCTGGACGAGCATGTACACCGACGCGCGAGCGTCCTCGTAGCGCGCGCCCATCGACGCGGATGCATCGAGCGCGACGATCCACGCCGTCCCCGCGCGCGCGGTCGATGGAGCGTCGAGCCAGCGCGTCGCATCGACGAGCTCGAGTGCGCGATCCTCGTCGCCGACGCGCACGACGAAACGCGCGTGGTCGCGAGGAAATGGGAACGGCGCGCCGAACGCTCCCGGCGTCGCAAGGCGCTCCTCCCAGCACGCGAGACGATCGGCGGGGCGCGCGCACGAGCGAACGATCTCGGAGACCGGCCTCGTCTGCTCGACGGTCACCAAGGTCGTGACGATGGGGCGGCCCGCGGCGAGCCCGTCGCGCGTGTCGACGCCGAGGACATGCACCTCGGGCGCGGCGCGCGCGACGGTCGTCCACGCGAGGCTCGTGACGCAGGCGAGCGCAGCGGCGACGACGCGAACGACGGCGGAAGGCAGCGGAAGCATGGCGGCGTTCTAGCACCCGCCCCCTCGGTCTTCGTCGCCCTCGACGATGCCGAGCCGATCGTACGATCTCTTTCTGGACGTGCGTCGCCCGTCACTGCGGCGCGGAGTAGTTGATGGTCATCGTGATCGTCTGCAACGTCGGCGGCAGGACGTTCCACACCGGACAGCCTTCGACGGTGACCCCCGACGCGAGCGACGGACGCGCGGAGCCGTAGAGCGTCGTCATCTGGGCCGCGGTGAGCGGCGTGTCGAGGGCCACGAAGATCGCGCTCGGATCGTTGCAGGCCGACCCGTTGGTCGTCCCGGGGCGGACGAGCATGACGCCGCGAAGTCGCGAGTCGTTCGAGTTGCGAGTCAGCACGAGCGAATCGATCAACCCGCCGCTCACCGGGTTGTAGAGCCCGACGTTTAGGACGAACCCGTTGTCGGGCACGCTCGGCGGACGCATCCAGATGCCGTCGGTGTGCGAAACCAAATGAGGCGGCGGAGCCGTGCCGGTGGTGGTGGTGCAGAGCAACGGCGTCGAGACCGACGTTCCTCCGCGATTTTCCCCGCTCAGCGTGACGCAATAGCGCGTGCCCGGCAGAAGCGGCGTGAGGTTCTCGCCGACGTCCGTACCCGGAACGGTGTGGCTCCCCAGCCCGTTCACCATCGCGCGATCGAGCGTGAGGATGTAGTCGTCTTGGCCTGTTCCGGGCGTCCACGCGATCTGGATGAACGTGTCGCCAATCGCCGTCGCATGCAGATTGGTAGGCGGAGTCGGTCGCGGCGGAATGGGCTTGAACGACGGGAAGACGACGTCCGCCGACTCCGGCGCGTGATCGTGGAACACCGTGACTTTGAATTCGTACTCCGACAGCGGGTCGAGGTTGTTCATCACGTACTTGAAGTCGGGACCGGGGTCCGTCTGTCCGTACGTCTCGTCTTTGATACCAATCGCGGGATTGGGGTTCAGGTACGTCTTCCAGATGTTCCACATGGGCGCGCCGACGCGTCGGAAGGACACGTGGTAGCCGTCTTCGTTGGTGGCCTGATCGTGGAACGTGAGCACCGCGCCTTGCAACGTCGGCACGACGCGCCCGGTCGGGAGCGCGGGCACCGTCGTGTCGAGCTGATCGGTGACGCACACCGTATTGCTCTGCGCTTGGTGCGCGGAGTTGTACCCGACGACGTAGTAACAATACGTCGCGCCCGGAATCAGGTAGTTGTCCCAATCGACCCACGTCCCCGCGGGGCAGCCGTCGGTCGGGCCGAACAGCTTGCCGAATGCGCCGCCGTTGGTCTGGCGATAGATCTGATGCGAGGTCGCGTTCGCGCCGCACGCGTACTCGAGTATCATCTGGTGCGCGTTCGAGTTGTAGACGGTCAGGTTCCGCGGCGGCGGGGAGATGGCAGGCGGAGGCGGTATGACGCAACTGCCATTGCCGTCGCAGTGCCCGGTGGTCTGGCAAACTGTTCCCGCGGCGAGCGGCACCGGCTCCCAAAATCCGGCGTTGGGGTCGCACTTCTCGACCTGACAAACCGGCGCCTTCGGTTTCACGCCGCACGTCGCGCTGATTTGCGAGTCGTCGTTGTCGATGCTCTCGCCGGACGGCGCGCCTCCGCACGCGCCGAGCGCGATGGCTGCCAGCGCGAACGTCCCGATGCCCAAGGTGATCTTCATGCGCGCCCTTCAGCACCGCACGTGCCACCGCGAGAAGCGCGCGCCGGACGCGAATCCCAGCGCGGCTAGCGCGCACCTGCAACGCGACGCACGTTGCACGCAACGCGGAAGCGACGACGCGCGCGCCGCTGGCGCGGCCGTTGCCGCGAGCGCCCTGAGGTACAGCGTTGCGAACGCGGCAACAATCGCCCGACTCGATGGCGGCCAGAGTCGAAGACGTGATTACAATAATCGTATGCGCCGCGTGCTCGCCTTTCTTCGTCGGCACAAATGGAGCCTGCCGCTCGGCGTCGGCGCGGCGGTCTTCTTCGCGCGGCTCGCCAGCGAAGTCTCCGAGGGGGAGCTCGATTCGTTCGACGCGGCCGTCTCGCACAGCGTCGATGGTTGGCGCGGGCGTCTCGACTCCGTGATGCTCGGCCTCACGAATTTCGGCGGGCCGATCGGCATGACGTCGGTCGCCGCGATCCTCGCGTCGGTGCTCGTCGCGCGGCGCCGCTGGAAAGAGCTCCGCTTCGCCGCCGTCGGCGCGGGCGGCGCGCTCCTGCTCAACGTCGCGCTCAAGGCGTTCTTTCAGCGTCCGCGTCCCGGCGCTTCCCTCCTCTACATCGTCTCGTCGCCGACGTCGTTCTCGTTTCCGAGCGGCCACGCGATGGGCTCGACCGGCGTCCTCGCGACCGCCGCGATCGCCCTCGTCGTGATGGGTCGCCCCATGCTCTGGCGCATCGGCGTCGTCACCGTCGCGGGCTTGTTGATCGTCGCCGTCGCGACTTCGCGCGTCTACTTCGGGGTGCACTATCCGTCGGACGTGCTCGGAGGAATCCTCGCCGGCAGCGCGTGGGTCGCGGTCATTACAGGATGGTTTTATCCGCGGCTGCTTCCGGGCGAGACCGCGTGACGCGGCGGTCGCGCGGTCAGCGATGGCGCATCGTCATGCTCGCGCCGGTGGCGACGGCCCCGATCGCGAACAGGACGCAGAGGAAGCCGAAAACGGTGCGCACAAGGGCTCCGTCTCCACTTAGGTGACCCCCACGAGCGTCATTCGCGCGTAGCATCCGGCTTTCGCGCGAGAGCGCGCTAGGAGGATAGAAGCGATGGTGACTCGAGCAATCTCGATCGTGGTGGTGTTGGGAATGACGATCGCAGGCGCGGCCTGCGACAAGAAGTCCTCGGGTGGCGACACGACCGGCGCGTCGAGCGCGGCGTCGGGCGCTAGCGGCGGCGGGGGCGGCGCGGCAGCAGCCGCGTCGAAGCGAAAGCTCAAGACGACGCTCACCGCCAAGCAGATCGAGGAGACGTACAACACGACGATCAAGGGGAACAACGACTTCAAGAAGCACGGCGATCTCGTGACGGCGAAGCTCGGAAAGCCGGCCAAGGTCGATGGCGACAAGAGCACTTGGTACGGCTACAAGCCGGCCGAAGGCGCGATGGGCGACGACTGCATGGAGCTCTACACGAGCGCCACGAAGGGCAGCGGCGACGGCAACACCAGCGGCGAGGGCAACTGCTGGGAAAAATGACGTAGCGCCTCGAAGCCTCGCCGTTCGCTTCGCGGACGCGTTGAAACGCTCAGAACGGCGTGAACCCGTACGCGAACGCGAGCACCGCCGTGAAATTCGCGTGGTCGTACCAATTCGCGCCGTCACCGAGGTTCAAGATCTGCTGTCCGCTGCTCTCGCTCAGCACGAGCGAGATCGTGCTCAGCGCGCCAAACGTGTACGAGCTCACGATCTGCGCGATCGATCGCAAGGTCAGCGTGTTCGCTTCGATGATCAGCGTCGTCCGCGCGAGCGGCGTGTACGAGTAGGTCGCCCGCGAGCTCAATCGATGCGCGACGAAGATGCGTGTCGCGTAACGCAGGTTCGTGAGCTCGTAGTAGACCGACGCGGCCAGCCGCCCGACGTTCACGCCGACGCGCGCGTTCGGCGCGCGCCGATACCCGCCGAAGAGCTCCCCGTCGTGTAACCGAGATGCCCTTCGAGCGTGCGCCGCGGCGGCGTGTCGATCGAGAATTGCCCGACCATCATGTCGTAGTGACCGGCCGGCACGGTGATTCGCTCCGCGGCGATCTTGAACGGCGCCCCCACCTCTTCGACCGCGGGAAGCAGGCGCAGCGACACGAACGCGTTGTTCATCAAGAGCGCCGAGCCGCCGAAGTTGTAGCGATCGTAGACGCGCGTGTCGTCGCGGTTGGTCGAGCGGAGGACGGACGAATCGAGGAACAGCTGGCGAACCAGATCGTTCGCGACGAAGGGGGTGTACGACGCGAAGAAATTCGTGCTGACGATGCCGGTCTCCGGTACGTAGCCGAGCTGCGGATCGAAGGTCGTCGCCACGTCGACGTAGCGCACGCCCGCTTGAAAATCCTGGCTCGCCCACGTGAGGTTCACGTTCGCCATCCCGCCCGCGCCCGCGCCATCGGTCGCACTGCGCGCGTAGAATCCGGAGAGCGCCAACCGCTCGTCGAACATCGTGTACTGCCCGTCGACGGCGGTCGCGAGGTAGTGATTGCCGCTCCCCGCGCGGCTCATCAGGAGATTGCCGATGCGGTCGCCGTGACCGAAGGCGTGGTTCATGCGAACGACGACGGCGTTGTCGGCGAGGCTCACACGCGGATCGGGCGTCGACATTCCGACGTTCATCGCCGCGACCTCGGTGCCGCCTGCGCGACGTCAGGCGACGCGCCGATCGACGACAATGCTCGGCGGGATCGACTGCGACTACGACCAGTGGGTTTGGTGCAATGGCACGTCGAAGAAATGCACCAAGTACAAATTCGGCAAGGTCGACGATCCGTGCAGCGTCGCCAACGAAGCGATCGTCTGCGAGGCGGGCGGCGGCTGCTTGAATGGCAAGTGCGCGGCGGCGGGCGCCGAGGGGACCTTGTGCGATCCGGGCAAAGGGATCACGTGCGCGTCGCCGTTCACGTGTGACAAAGGGACGTGCAAGCTCGTCGACGCGAGCGAATGCCACTGAGCGCTCGAGCCTGAGGCGCCGCGCAAATTCACCCCTTCCGCAACCCGTCCGACGTCCTTACATTGACTCGCATGAACCGCTATTCCTCCGACGCGCGCCGCGACAACGTCCTGCCCGCGGGCTCCGTGGCCACGCAGACCGCGAACGACATCCTCTGGGTGACGTACCGCTGGATGTCGGTCGGCCTAGGCATCACCGGCCTCGTCGCATGGCTCGTCTCGCAGTCGCCCGAGGCGATCGAAGTCGTCGTCGGCAACCGCCTCGTCTTCTACGGGCTCATCTTCGCGCAGCTCGCGCTCGTGTTCACGTTCAGCTCGGTGGCCACGCGCGCGAGCACGGCCGTGACCGCGGCGATGTTCTTCGCCTACGCCGCGCTGACGGGGCTGACGTTCTCCGTGCTCTTCCTCGTCTATACGTCGTCGTCGATCGCCACCACGTTCCTGGTCACGGGCGGGACGTTCGCTGGCCTGTCGGTGTTCGGCGCGGTGACCAAGCGCGATCTGTCCGGCGTCGGTCGCTTTGCCCTCTTCGCGCTCATCGGGCTCATCATCGCGAGCGTCGTGAACATCTTTCTCGCGAGCTCTGCGCTCATGTGGCTGGTCACTTTCGCCGGCATCGTCATCTTCGCCGCGCTCACGGCGTACGACACGCAAAAGCTGAAGGCGATGTACGCGGCCGGCGTCGGCGGCAACCTCGCGCTCCGCGGCGCGCTCACGCTCTACCTCGACTTCATCAACATGTTCCTCTTCCTCCTCAACATCTTCGGGCGCCGGAAGTAAGGCGCGCCGCTGCGTCTTCGAGGAGCACGGGCGCGGCCCGCTAGCCCTTGACGCGCTCGCCGATGTAATCTACCGATCGGTAGATCACACGAAAGGGCGAGGACGAAATGAGGCAGCTACGAATGCCGAGCATAGCGAGCGCCGTGACGTTCGCCCTTTTCACGGCGGTCGCCGCGTGCAGCAGCAGCTCGTCCACCGGTGGCGGCGCCAACGACACGGACGGCGGCTCGGGCGCGCACGACGCATCGAGCACGAGCGACTCCGCGTCGAACGCCCCCGATGGCGCGGCGCAGAGCGACGCGAGCACCGCCGCGGACGCCGCGCCGAGCGGTTCGACGCTCACCATCAAGATCCCGTCGACGTTCGCCGGACAGACGCGTCAGCTCAGCATCGTCACGGAAGGGGCGCTTCCGCCCATGGGCCCGCCGGCGGGCGTGCTCTACCAAGAGAATTCGCCGACGGTGACGGCGGGCGAGATGCTCCACCTCACGCTCGACACGTCGGGAGCGAGCGGCGACTACTACCTCCTCGTCGTCCTCTACATGCAAGGCGGTGGCATGTTCACGCCGAAGGCTGGCGTCGACTACCAAGCCGCGTCGACGACGAAGCTTCACTTCGACGGCAAGAAGCACGACCTCGGCGAGCTCGATCTCGCGCTCACCCACTGACTCGAGGCGCCACGGTCACGCTCGAAGGGAGGTGCGGTATGCGAGGTACATTCATCAGCGCGCTGACGATCGGCCTGTCGGCGATCGCCGCGTGCTCATCAAGCGAGAGCGCGCCGGCAGCAGCGGACGACGGCGGCGCGCCGACGTCGCACGACGCTGCGGACGATCCTGAACCCGCGCCGACGCTCCGCGCCGACGTCGTCCCGGTGACGGGCGTCGAGCAGGCGAAGCCCGGCGTGTTCATTCCGCCGTTCACGAGCTGCCGCGCGCCGATCGCCGGCGACACCGCGAACGATCCCAGCGGCAAAGTCTGCACGCACGTCGCGATCTCGGGCGCCACGGAACCGGGCAAATACTTCCCGGACTACGCGGCGTGCGACGTCGTGCGGACGCAGCGCCCGTACGGACCGAGGCCGGCGCACGGAAAGACCGACGCGCAGGATCCGCGTCTCGGCGACGCGACGTTCATGGGCGAGCTCGCGTGGGTCACGTCGCAGGTGCGCGCGTCCGCGTGCACGTGCTGTCACGACGCGCGGCAAGCGCCGATGGGGACCGCGCAGTGGAACATCGCCGCGGACGGGATCTGGACGGACACTGCGTCGGACGCGGCCATCGCGCTCTTCTCGGGGCTCGCGGATTCGACGCTCTTCGGCCACTACGACCCGGCCGACAACCACGGCTTCGAGCGCACGACGACGGGCCTTCCGAGCACCGACGCGCCGCGCATGCGCGCGTTCTTTTTCGCAGAGCTCGCGCGCCGGAACATCTCGCAAGCGGCGGCCGCGGCGGTCCCGGCGTTCGGCGGCCCAATCCGCGACGTGCTCGACACGAAGCCGAGCGCTTGCAACGACGGCATCGGCGTCGCCGCCAACGGCACGATTCGTTGGGGCGGCGCGCCCGCGCGCTACGTGTACGTGCTCGACGTGGGCGCGAAAAATCCTCTGTTCCCGCCGGATGCGGATCTGCCGACGGGAACCTTGTGGCGCCTCGATGTCCTCGCGAGCGCCGACGCGGTGCCGAGTGGCATTCGCTACGGGCGCACTCCGCCCGGATCGTTCCAAGCGTTTCCTGCATCGGGCCGCGCGCCCGCGCTCGCCAAGGGGACCGCGTATCACTTGTACGTCCTCAGCGACGTCGGTCTGCTCGCCCAAAACTGCGTCTTCACGTTCGGCGGGTGACGGTCGTGTTGGTTGCATGTTCGCGAAGGCAATGGCTCGCGCCGACGGCGGCGCTCACGGCGTTGACCGCGGTCGCGATCTCGCTCGCGCCGGCGTGCTCGAGCAAGAGCGCCGCGCCGAGCGCGCCTGCGCCTGCGCCCGGATCATCGATCCCTTGCGATGCATCGCGCGGCGCCATCGAGAGTCGCGGCGCGTTCACGCGCATCACCGTCGACGCAACGGCGAGCGGCCCCGCGTTCGTGTCGATCGCCGACGTCGACGGCGACGGCGCGAAGGATCTCGTCGTCTCGAAGCTCGGCCCCGTGAAGGTCGACGGCTCTCTCGTCACGCTCTCGCGCGGCGAAGTCTCCGTCTACTACCAAGGCGCGAGCCCGACGTGCTGGCACAAGGTCGACATCGTCGGGCCGAGCGACGCCGCGCGAACGTACTTCGCGAACCTGACCACCGTCGCGGACGTCGACGGCGACGGCGACATGGACGTCGTCGTCCCCGCCGGCTTCTTCGTCTGTCAGTTCGACAAGAACGTCGGCCCGTGCGGCGCGATCGCGTGGCTGGAGAACGACGGCCACGGCGGGTTCGCGCGGCACGACGTCGTGCCCTTCGGCGACAAGAGCTTCTATCACCACGCCGTGCTCGTCGACTTCGACGGCGACGGCACGAAGGACATCGTCACGGTCGGCGAGACGACGTCGGGCGCAAAGGCGCGCTGGTTCAAAGGAACGCGCGCGACGCCAGCGAGGTTCGAACCCACGCCGCTCGACATCGGCGACGGGCTCGGGAGCTTTCCGATCGTCGCGGACATCGACGGCGACGGCGATCTCGACGTCGCGTCTGCCGAGTACTTCGTCAAAGGCAGCTCGTTCGCGTGGCTCGAGCGCGTATCGCCTCCCAGCGTGAGCGCGCCCGCGGGCGTGTTCAACAGGCACGTGATCGACGACGCGAGCGGCCATGGCTTCATGTTGGAGCTCGTGCCGAATCTCTTCGGCGACGGCGTGACGCGCGCGCTCGCGACGAATCACACGAACACGCACGACGCAGAAGCGGACGCCGACGGAGGCGCGAGCAGCGCCATCGAGTCGTCGGTGTTCGTCTTCGATCTCCCGAGCGATCGCACCGAGAGGTGGACGAAGCGCACGATCTCGCGCGGCGTCGTCTCGCGTCCGAGCGAGGGTGCTCGCGTACAAGGCGCGCCAGGCGTGTTCGGATGGGGCGACATCGACGGCGACGGCGACATCGACGTCGCGCTCGCCGGCGACGGCGACGCGCGGACGTTCTGGATGGAGCAGACGTCGCCCGGCGAGTTCGCGATGCACGTGATCGAAGAGAAGCTTGGGCAAGCGGCGGGAGCGCTCGTCGAGGATCTCGACGGCGACGGAAGAGCCGAGATGGTCTTCACCGGATACGAGGACGGCGTCGTCTACGTGTATCGCGCGAGCCGCTGAATGCCTCGCGTCGTTCGACGACCGACGATCGAAGAGATGCGCATGGATGACGCTCCGGGCTCTCGAACGAAGACGTGAACGCGATGGTGGAGTTCTTGAAAACCCAATGACAGAAGCGGCGGCGACCTGCCGCCCGGGAGTGATCATCATGACGACGAAGCTCGAATCGGGAATCGGAAGCGTACGCTCGTGGAAGAACGCTTGTGCGGCGAGCGCCATCGCGCTCTTTGCGATCGCCTGCAGTAGCAGCAGCAGCACGACCGGCGGCGGCACCGATGGTGGCGGCGGGATCGACGCCTCGAGCGGCGGCATCGACGCGTCGGTTTCGAACGATTCGGGAGGAGGCACGAGCGACAGCGGCGCCGAGACGGCAGCGCAAGTCACGTTCACGATGAAGCTCGGGGTGCCGGCTTCGTACACGGGTCAAGCGCGTCAGCTCATCGTCGCGCTGTTCGACTCGCTGCCGCCGCAAGGTCCGCCGTCCGCCGTGCTCGACCAGATGCAGGCGCCTGCCGTCACGGCGGGCCAGTCGCTCACCGTCACGGGAGACGCCAGCGGCGTGACAGGCGACTACTTCGTGCTCGTCGTGCTCTTCATGAACGGCGGCGGCCAAATGTCACCGAAGGCCGGCGTCGACTACGTCGCGGCGTCACCCGCGAAGGTGCACTTCGACGGCATGTCGAAGGACCTCGGCACGCTGAACCTCGCGCTCTACGGCGCGGCCGACGCCGGCGCCGACGCAGGGCACTGACGCGTTGCCGCGCTCGATGGCCGACGGGGATCGTTGCTGAACGATCGTGGCTAGACGATTTCGCAGTCGTCGATCTGTTCGAGGTGAAAGGGCAGCAAGTGCTCGACGTGACGACGTCGCGATCCGTGTTGGGCGTTCGCGCGCGGGTCACGCCGACCGCACCGAGTCGTGCTATTCGAGGCTCCTCAAACGGAGGAATGCCCATGGCTCGTCTCGCTCTTCTCGGATCGCTCGCGCTCCCGCTCTTCGTCGCCGCTTGCGGCGCCGAGACGCCGCTCCCAGCGCCGCCCGTCGCGCCGTCCGCTTCCGCGACCGCCCCGATCGCGTCGACGCCGCCGCCGGATCCGACGCCGACCGCGAGCGCGACGCCGCCCGAGCCGCCGCCCGCCGCGCCCACGCCCGCGGCGAAGTACACCGGCTTCGCCACCCCCGAGAGCGTCCTCTACGACGACGCGAACGATCGCTACTTGGTGTCGAACATCAACGGCAAGCCCACCGACGCCGACAACAACGGCTTCATCTCGGTGCTCGCGCCGGACGGCGCTGTGACGACGCTGAAATGGATCGAAGCGGGCAAGAACAAAGTGAAGCTCGACGCGCCTAAGGGGATGGCGATCGTCAAAGGCGTGCTCTACGTCGCCGACCTCAGCAACCTCCGCATGTTCGACGCGAAGACGGGCGCACCCAAGGGCGAGATCAAAATCCCGGGCGCGACGTTCCTCAACGACGTCGCCGCCGGTCCCGACGGGCGCGTCTACGTCTCGGACTCGGGGTTGAAGCTCGGCGACAAGGGCTTCGAGCCGACAGGCACCGACGCGATCTGGGTCATCGACAAAGGCAAGGCGAAGCCACTCGCGAAGTCGACCGATCTCGGACGCCCGAACGGGCTCCTCGTGACGGACAAAGGCGTCCTCGTCGCCACATTCGGATCGGGCGAGCTCTATCGTCTCGACGACAAAGGCGCGAAGCAGGACACGATGAAGCTCCCGAAAGGGATGCTCGACGGGATCGTCTCCGTGGGCGGCGACACGATCCTCGTGTCGAGCTGGGAAGGCTCGGCGGTGTATCGCGGCAAGCTCGGCGGGACGTTCGAGATCGTGGTCGCGGAGCAGAAGTCGCCGGCCGACATCGGTTGGGACTCGAAGCGTAGCCGTGTCCTCGTGCCCCACTTCATGACGGATTTGGTCGAGGCATACGACGTGAAGTGACGAGGGTGGTCGAGGTCACGCCCTGACGCACCGGACGCGATTGAGACGCGGCCGTCGAAGACTCCGCACGAGACGACGCTACCCTCGTCGGCGTGATCAAGGCACTTCGCTGGGGAGTCGTCATCGCGTTCGCGTTCGTCGCGTGCAGCAAGTCGAACGACGCGCCGACGACGACGACGCCACCGCCCGCGGACGCCGGCGACGACGACACCGTCCTATGCGATCCCGGCGCGCCCGCCGCGAACGCGCCGCCCCCGCCCGCGTCGAAGCCCGCCGCCGCGCCGCTCGTGCAATGGGTCGATCCGTTCATCGGCACCGGCGGCCTCGGCTACGGAACCGGGAGCACGTTCCCCGGACCGCAGCGCCCGTTCGGCATGGTGCGCCCGGGCCCCGACACGTCCGACGGAAAGGGCGCGCCCATCTTCACGCACTGCGCGGGCTACGCCTACTCCGACACGTACATCGAAGGCTTCAGCCACACGCGCATGAGCGGCACCGGCATCGCCGACTACGGCACCCTCGCGCTCATGCCGACGATCGGAATGTCCGACGCGAAGACGAAGCAGAGCGGGTATCACGCGCGCTTCACGCACCAAGGCGAGAAAGCATCGCCCGGCTACTACGCCGTCACGCTCGCCGACTCCGGCGTGAACGTCGAGATCACCGCGACCGATCACGTCGGCGTTCATCGCTACACGTTCCCCGCGGGCACGGACGCCGTCGTCCTCGTCGACGTCGGGCATCTCATCGCGGACGGATCGAAGATCATCGACGGCAGCGTCACCGTCGACGCCGTCGCGAAAGAGGTCAGCGGCTTCTCGCATTTCGTGGGCGGCTACTCGAACCGCTTCAACGGATCGAGCGTCTACTACGTCGCGCGCTTCGCACGCGCGTTCACGAAGTACGGCGTTTGGAAAGCAGGAGTCACCGCGGACGGCGAGACGACGCGCATCGGCGGCGACACCGGCGCGTACGCGTCGTTCGACGCGAGCACGCCCGTCGAGGTCGCGGTCGGGATCTCGTTCGTCGACGTCGCGCACGCGCGCGCGAACCTCGAGGCGGAGATCGCGCCGTTCGACACGGTGCGCCACGACGCCGAAGCGGCGTGGGAAAAAGCGCTCGGCGTCGTCGCCGTCGAAGGGCGCAGCGACGCCGACTTCAAGAAGCTCTACACGGCGCTCTACCACTCGCTCCTCATGCCGACGCTCGCGAGCGACGCCGACGGGAGCTACCGCGGAATGGATCGCGCGGTGCACGTCGCGCAGGGCTTCCGCTACTACACCGACTTTTCGCTGTGGGACACGTACCGATCGATGCATCCGCTCGTGACGCTCCTCTTCCCGGACATCTCGCGCGACATGATGCGATCGCTCGTCGCGATGGCGAACGACGGCGGCTACATCGATCGTTGGCCGCTCGCCGACGGCTACACCAGCGGGATGATCGGCGAGAGCGCGGAGATCGTCGTCGCCGACAGTTTGGCGAAGGGCGTGCGCGATTTCGATCTGCGAAAGGCGTACGACACGTTCAAAAAGAGCGCGATGGGCCCCGTGCCGATGGGCGCGCCGTACGACGGACGCGGCGGCATCAACGAGTACATGTCGCGCGGCTACATGACGATCGAAGCGGGCGGCGCGAGCGCGGCGCGGACGCTCGACTACGCGATCGACGACTGGGCGCTCGCGAAGATCGCCGACGCGCTCGGCGAGACCGCAGATCGCGACATGCTCCTCGCGCGCTCGAAGAATTGGCAGAACATCTACGACAAGACGAGCGGCTTCCTCCTCGGGCGTCACGCCGACGGGACGTTCGACTCGACGATTCCGACGCAGTGGCAACCGTTCTACGCCGAGGGCGACGCGTGGCAGTACCTCTGGTACGTGCCGCACGATCTCGCCGGGCTCGCGCAGACGATCGGCGGACGCGACGCCGCGCTCGCGAAGCTCGAACAGTTCTTCACGCACGCCGGATGCACGTCGGTGCCGCTCGCGCTCTTGCCGCAGCCGTACTTCTGGGCGGGCAACGAGACCGACGTGCTCACGCCGTGGATCTTCTCCGCGCTCGACGATCCTACGCGCACCGCGCGTTGGACGCGGTGGGTGATGGCGACGAAGTACGGCACCGGACCCGATGGATTGCCGGGCAACGACGACTCGGGCGCGATGAGCTCGTGGTTCGTCTTCGCGTCGTCTGGCTTCTATCCGCTCGCGGGCGAGGATTATTATTTTCTCGGCAGTCCGATCTTCACGAAGGTGACGATGCACCTCGCGGGCGGAGACTTCGTCGTCGACGCGCCCGCGACGAGCGACGTCGCGCGCTTCGTGACGACCGCGACGCTCGGCGGGAAGAAGCTCGATCGCGCGCGCTTCCCACACGCATCGCTCGCGGGCGCGACTCTGTCGCTCGCGATGTCGGCGACGCCGAACTGAGCCTCGACGAGGATCCAACGCTGGTGCGCGCGTGCCTCAGCGCGTGCGTCGCCCCTCGTCGCACACGCACCGCGGGAAAGCGCTGCGATTCCGCACGCCGCGTCGCATCGCACGCACGCGCCGACGTTCGCGTGCGCTTGCATTCGTACACCCGCGACGGAGGCGCGAAGCTTGCTGAGTCTGGTGCAGGGGAAAATGCGTCCATCGATCTTCAAGACAGCCGCGGCTGCGCTGGTCCTCACGGCGTGCAGCCAAGCGGACCCGACGGTCTTCCGTCCGGGCTTCGGCGAACGCGGAAGCGCGAGCATCACCGACGCCGGAGAGAGTGACGGCACCGCCGGCGGCATGACCGCGCACGACGGCGGCGACGCAACGACCGCAAGCGACGCGCCGACCGCCACCGACGCGCCGACGGACGTCGTCGCGCACGCCGATGCGATGCACGAAGGCGGCGGCGGTGACGGCGGAGGCAACGGCGAAGGCGGGATGATGGCCAACGCGTTCACCAACGCGCCCGCGTACATCGCGACGACCGGACCGAGCACGCTGAACGCGGCGCACAACTTCCCGAACAGCGTCCCGATCACGAACCCGGTCGGTCAGGCCTGCTTCAGCTGCCACACCCTCGGCGGCGCCGGCGTCGAGTTCACGATCGGCGGGACCGTCTACAAAGACATCGCCGCAACGATCCCCGCACCGCAAGTCCAAGTCGCCGTACGTGACAACGCGGGCGTCACGCGCACGACGTACACCGACGCGAACGGGAACTTCTACATTCTCAAAGCGGACGCGGGGGCGATGACACCGCCGGCGCATCCCGGCGTGCGCGACGCAGCGAACACGCGCTTGATGACCGGCGCGATCGCAGACGGCAACTGCAACAACTGCCACAAAACCGGCGGACAGACGCCGATCAACGTTCCGTAGCCGCGATCAGGGAGTCGTCGTGGGCGTCGCCGCAGCGACCGTCGCCGTCGCGACCGGAATCGCTTCGAGGTGAATCGCGTACACGAACGACGTCTCGTGCTTGCCGCCGACCTTCGGGAGCTTTGCCCCCTTGAAGACACCGACGACGCACTTGTTGACGTCCGCGTCCGAGAGGTGCGCGTCGCCTTCGGTGACTTCGACGAGGTCGCCGCTGGGCTTCACCTTGAAGCGCACTTCGATGCGTCCGCCGAGATCCCGCTTCTTGTCGAGCCCCTGCTTGTAGCAAACTTCGACGCCCGACCAACGCGCGCGCAGCGCGTCGCGGAGCTTGTCGGCGTGCGGCGCCGCATGCGGAACCGGGACCGGCTCGTCGCCGACGGCGAGCGTGACGACCATCGCGACGGTAGGCGTTCCGCTGTCGGGACGCGCGAACGTCAAGTGCGACGCTTCGCGAACGACGCACTGATCGACGCTCGCATCGCCAACGGTCGACGAATTCTTCTTCGCGATCGACACCGTACCGTCAGCGGCGAGCACGAGGTCGATCGAGACCTTGCCGCCCAGCTTTTGATTTCGGCGAAGCCCCTCTTCGTAGCAATGACGGAACGGCGTGTAGCCCTTCGCGCGCGCGAGCTTCTGCACGTCGGCTTGGTTCGCGCCGGCGCCGACGGAGGTCACGTCGACGATGATCCCGGGATCGGGATGATATGGACGATGCGTCGTGCCGGCCGCGCGACGACGACCGTGCGGCGTCGAGCGCTGACCCGTCGTTCCCGGCGGGAGCTTCTTCGGACGACCGGCCTTCGTCGGCTTCGTGTCATGCGCCTTGCTGGACGATGCGGCCGTCGCGAGGAACGGGAGCTCGTCGGCGACGTTGACGGTGACGGGACCTGCGGGAAGCGGCGGCGCAGCGACAGGAGCGGCGGCACCAACCGGCGGCGTCGGCACGGGATCCGTTCCGAGGACGACAGGCCCGGGTGCGTTCGGCGTTGCCGCAGGATCTCCCGCTTGCGGCGGCGCCGATGGATCGGCGGGCGTGTTCGACGGGGTGTTCGGCTGCACCGCGATGAGCTTCGTAGGCTGCTGCGGACTCTGCGCTCCGGTCGTCGCGGTCGCGTTCGATCCCGCGCCTGTCATCGCCGGAGTCGCCGCGCGCGACGCGCACGCAGGCGCGAGGAGGATGAGCCCGAGACCGACGAAACGCCCATGACCGGCGAGCAGAGATCGGAACACCATGGCCCCGTATATGCGCCTTCAAAGCGAATGGGCAAATAGCAAACAGAGCGTTCGATGAAAGAAGATCGAGCGTCGCATCCGCCCTTGTGTCGCCGAGGTTTCGGCCGTTCCAGTGAGGCCCGCTCGGAGGTCACTTCCGGACGTCGCCGAGGGTGTCGATCGCGCGATCGACGACCGACGCCAAAAACCCCTGTACGATACAGGTGAGCAGTAGAATGGCGCTTTCAGGTTGACGCCCGGAGTCAGGCGAGCTTAACCCGCTGTCCCAGGGAAATTCCCCACGCATGAGCTCCCCCCTACTCGCCCGCGCACTTGCAGCCGCGCTCGTCTCCTCGCTCGTCGCGCTCGTCGCGTCGGCTGAGGGACCTGCACCGCTCGGCGCGACGCGTGGGCTCGAAGCCGGCGGCACCCCGCTCGCGAGCCAAGCGTGCCCCGACCCCGCGCACATGGTCATGGTCGAAGGGAGCTACTGCCCCGAAGTTCGTCACGAGTGCGCGCGTTGGCTCGAATCGACCGGGCGCTATGCCTTCTACCGATGTGCCGAGTATTCGGCTGCAAAGTGCATTTCCAAGGAGCGCGTCCACATGCGCTTCTGCATGGACCGCGACGAGTGGGCGCCGCCCGGTCAGTCGCTCCCGGCGAACCACAAGTCGTGGAACGACGCGGTCAAGGTCTGCGGCGGGCAGGGCAAGCGCGTCTGCATGGAGAGCGAGTGGAACTTCGCGTGCGAGGGGGAAGAGATGCGCCCCTATCCTTATGGTTGGAAACGCGACGCGGATGCATGCAACGCCGACAGGATGGACATCTTCAAGCCGAGCGGGCTGCTCCACGACCGCCGCGTCGGCGCCGACGACAAGCCGCGATGCGTCAGCCCGTTCGGCGTCCACAACCTGAGCGGCAACCTCGAAGAGTGGACGACGATCGACGCGAGCGCGGCGACGGGTCATCCGCGTCCGGCGATGAAGGGCGCGTGGTGGCAGCCGAGTCGCAACCATTGCCGCGCGAATCAGACCGCGCACGACAACTTCTATAACGGTCTCGAGACCGGCTTCCGCTGCTGCTCCGATCCGCGCTGACGCTCTGCGCGTCGTGACGCCGCGCCGATGTGACGCGTAACTGGATACGGTGTTACGCGCGAAAAACGTTCGCTCGCGCGTAAAAAACGCGATCCCCTGACGCGGTTGTCGCGCTGATCGAGCGGGTCGTCGACGCGCGATCGCGATCTTGCGGCCGAGAAAACGTCGCCGTCTTCTTGGGCATGAAACGAGCATTCTGCAACCATTCGGAGTGCGGCTCCTCCGACCTGTTTGACGAGGGGCCGAACAAACATGGCCACCCGCGTCCCGTCGATCGTCGTCGTCCTCTCGTTCCTCTCCCTGTCCGTCGCCGCGTGCGCCTCGAGCGAAGCGCGTCCTGCCGACGGACCACCTACGCTGGGGCTGTTTCCCGCCCCCACCGAAAACGAGCTGCCTCGCCTCGCGCTCGCCGCGCTCCATCCGGAGTTGCAGGCGGCGGTCGAGCCGCTCGCGGCGACGCCTCCGCCGAACGCGACGCCCGCGGGACCTGCGTCAGGCGCAGCGGCGTGCCCGGCCGAGATGGTGCTCGTCGAAGGCGAGTACTGCACGGAAGTGAAGCAGATCTGCGACGACTGGATGGAGGCTCCGCGCGCCGACGGCGTCGGTCGATGCCGCCACTTCGCGCCGAGCGAATGCGTCGGGCAGCGCGTCCACAAACGCTTCTGCATCGACAAGGACGAGTACACGGCGCCGGGCGAGACGTTGCCGAAAGCGGACGTCGGCTGGCTCACGTCGAAAGAGACCTGCGAAAAGGGCGGCAAGCGTCTGTGCGCCGAGAGCGAGTGGAACTTCGCGTGCGAAGGCGAAGAGATGCTCCCGTACGCGACGGGCTACACGCGCGACGCGACCAAGTGCAACTACGACCAGAAGCAGCTCCTCGATCACTTCGGCAAGGCGCTCGATCTCCGCAAGTCGGTCGCGGACACCGAGCAGTGCTTGAGCCCGTTCGGCGTCCGAAACATGAACGGCAACGTCGACGAGTGGACGTTCCGCGACACGACGAACGGGCAATGGCGTTCGGCGATGAAGGGTGGATGGTGGATGGCCGCGCGCAACCGTTGCCGCCCGGCGACGACGGCGCACGACGAGCACTTCCACGGGTTTCAGTCCGGGTTCCGCTGCTGCGCGGAGACGAAGTAGCGCGCGCGTCGCTCAGCCGTGTCCAAAGACGCGTGACCACGCGCCCGCGCCGACGGCGATCGCCGCGACGAAACCGGCGACGACGACGGTGAAGAAGAGCGCGCGCATCCATTTCGCGCGCGCTTCGTTGCGTGTGAATACCCACGGAAGGGACGCGACGTGCACCGCGATCCACACGCCAACGAACTCCCAGCCGACGCGAGGCAAGACGAGCGGCGCGATCGTCGCGAGCTCGGGATCGAGATCGGTCGGGAGCGTGAGGATGACTCTGGCGATCGCGCCGACGGTCCATGTGAACGCGAGCATGTACGCGAGGACGTGGGCCACGAGGAGCCGCACCGCGACGCCAATCGTCGCGCGCGCCGCGAGCTCCGGGCCCGGCGTGGCGTCGCGGCAGGCCATCGCGCTCGCTGACGCGTCTGCGCCGGCGAGCGTCACGTGCGTCGCGTCGATGGACGTCGCACGCATCACGCGCGACGCCGTCAAGGCGTACGCGACCACGATCGCGACGAAGCCGACGACCGTGACGCCGACCGATGCGACGAGGCCCGCGCTCGGCCGCAAGAGCGGAAGGAAGATCGAGACGAGGGTCGTCGCGACCGCGACCGCGGTGACAATCGTCCTCAGTAGCGACGCCGTCCTCCAACGCCCGTCGCAGCGCTCGCACAGCGGAACGCTCAGCGCCGCGGTCTTCGTCAGCGCCAGCATCCCGAGCGCGCCAAACGGCCCCAGCGGCAGGAGCGCATAGAGCCACGGCGTGACGAACGAGAACGCTCGATCGCGACGGACGATCGCGCGATCGACGGCACCGCATTTCATGCAGACTGCAGGCAACGCGATCGCGCGTCGAACGACGAGGCGATCTCCCGCGGCGACGGCGAGCGTTTGGTCGGCCATCGTTCTCGGCGCCCGTCGTCAGCGGCAGGCCGCCGAGATGTGCGTGATGGTGCCCGGCTCGAGGTAGAAGCCAACGCCGCCGGGCGTGTCGCTCGGCCACCCTGCGAACATCTGGCACGCCACGCCCGTCGGCGGCGTGAACGTCGCGGTGATGCTTCCAGGATCGACGTTGAGGATGGCGCCGAGGCCGCTCGTCGACGTGGTCGTCCGCATCTTGTCCGGAATGCCGCCGCTGTCTGTGTAGTACGGCCCGAGCCCCGATCGCGGCGACAGCGCGATCGTGACGCCCGGCGATCCCGGCGCTCCTCCGTCGGGGACGAACGCGTTTGGACCGAAGACACTGAAGACGAGCTGCCCCTTCGTGGGATCGATCGTGGCGCCGACGAACGCCGCGAGGATCGGCGCGCGCGACGCCGGGAGGCCGCCGAAGTTGACGAGTAGATCGCTCGTCTCGGTCACCGACATGCCGATCTCGGGGAAGTAATCTTCTTTCCGAAACGAGTTGGCGATGCGCGTGTTCGGAGGCACCCACAGCGTGTAACTGCCGTCGGCAGCGCTCTTCACGCAGCGGAGCGGGTCTGCTTTCGGAACGACGAGGCAGATCTCGTAGTCGGCGAGCACCTGGCCCGATCCGTCCTCGGTCGTCACGCCGTACATCCGAATCCATCCTGCGGGAGGTTCGACGGACGACTTGTCGTCCTTCGAGCAGCTCACTGCGAAAAACGCGACGACGGCGACGAGGAGAATGCGCGTCATGGCTACCTGCCTGATGCACATCGTACATCGAACGCCGCAAAGATCGCGTCGATCAACCGTGGCGTCGCGCGTGCGGGGAGCCGCTACACTGTTCGCATGAGCGCGTTTCGCGACGAACGGGAGGCGATGCTCGAGCGGCTTCATCAGCTCGAGGAGGAGCTCGCCGGCGTGCGCGACACGGGGAAGCGCGAGGAGCTTCTTCGCGAGCTCTCGACGTTGGCGAATCGCGTCGAGGTGGCGACGCGACGCGTGGCCGAGGACGAGCGCGCGCTCGGAGAGATCGCGGAGAGCATCACGCGGATGCGATCGTCGATCGGCGGGGCGCCTGCGGACGAGCCGCTGTCGCGACCGCGGGAGGCGCTGGCGTCGTCGGAGCCGTCGCGGCCGCCGGCGACTCGCGCGCCGTACATCATCAGCGGCGTGATCCTCGCCATCGGCGTCGTCGGCGCGTTCGCGATGGGAGCCGGGAAGCGGCGCGCGGCAATCGATCTGACGGCGCCCGCGTCCTCCATTCCAGGTTTTCCTCACGCGGTGGATCCGAGCGCGCTCCTCGCGCCCGCGCGCGAGATGTCGGGGCGCGGGAAGGACGCGCGCATCACCGCCGTCCGCGTCGACTACGTTGGATCGAACGGGCGCGTCGATCTGCGCGGCCAAGGATACGAAGGGCGGATCGCGTTCTCGTTCACCGGACCACGGCCGCCACCACCGCCCGAATCGTCGGGACCGCTCGGCGCGCCGAGGCCCGCGCAGCCGGTGACGACGGTGGCGACGGTCACCGTGACGTCGACGGGCATGCACACCGAGCCGTTCAACTTCGGGATGGGCGACGAAGGGCTCGCCGATCCGACGTGCACGATCGAACAAGTGTGGACCGCGGCGCGCAACGCCGGCGCGCCTCCCGAAGCGATCGCGGTCATCACCTACGGATCGAAGAACGTCTTCGCGTCCGGGCACTTTCATAGCGAGACGCGCTGGCACTTCGAGATCCACGGGACGAAGTTCGCGTACGACATCGCGGATCCGGGATGCCAGGTCGCGACGAACGACGGATTCAAGCTGTAGTAGCGGCCGCGCCGAGCGTGCAGACGACGACGTCGGGATCCGCGAACGTGCGGACCGGGAGCTCGATGCCGCCGACGCCGCGGCTGACGAGCAACGTCGCGCGTCCGTCCGCGCCGACGGCGTATCGTCCGTGCGAGTAGCGTCGGCTGAGCGGGCCGGGCGCGACGATCGGTACGCCGCCAGGAAGCGCGACGTGACCGCCATGCGTGTGTCCGCAGAACGCGACGTCGAAGCGGCGCGCGCCGACGGCGAGGAGTCCCGCGGGCGCGTGCATCAGGACGATGCGGACCGCGACGTCGGCGGCGTCGATCGCGCGCGTCGCGTCCGGGCAGCCGACCCACGGCTCGTCGAGACCGCAGACGGCGACGTGCGCGAACGGTGCGGCGAGGCGCACGTGGCGATTGACGAGCACGTCGATGCCGTTGGCTTCGAGCGCGCGGACGATGCGTGCGTCGTCGGCCCAGAGATCGTGGTTGCCCATGACGGCGAAGCGACCGAGCGGCGCGGGGACGCGACCGAGCGCGCGCGCGAGCGGACCGATCGATCGCGCGTCGAGGAAGACGTAGTCGCCGCCGAGGAGGAGGACATCGGGGCGCGCATCGGCGAGCGTGCGGCACGCGAGCTCGAGGAGCTCGGGGTGCGTCGTCGGACCGGCGTGCAGATCCGACGCGAACGCGATGCGAAGCGACGGCGCGCCTTTCGGCCACGCGGCGCACGCGACGTCGTGCGTGACGACGCGGACGCGGCGCTGGAATCCCGCGCGACGCGCTGCGCGTGACGGCCATCCGCCGCGGTACAGACGCGCGAGCGCCCCTTCGACGATCCCGCGCGTCGACGTGTAGTGCGCGCCGCGACCCATGAGCCCCATGAGGACAGAACGTGCTTCGCCGACGCGAGATATCGCGGTTCAGTGACCGAAGATCGCGCGCCACTTCCCGTCGCGCGACCAGCGCGTCGCGTGGCCTTCCGCGATCCCGATCGGTTGCCCTTCGGCGTCGACCGCGAGGAGCGCGAAGCCCTTCGGCGCAGCGCCGGCCGGGAACATCACCGTGCCGCGACTGAGCCAGGCGAGCTTCCCGTCCAGCATCGCCCACGTCGCGCGTCCGTTCGTCACCGCGTGCATTCCTTTGAACGTCGCGCCGCGCGCCACGGCGACCGCGATCGCGTTGCCGGCGGGATCGACCGCGCACAGCTTCGACTCGACGCCGTCGCCGCAGTTGCCGACCGCGTACGACCATCCTTCGTCACCGATGCCCCAGCGGCCCGGCGTGTCGAGCGGCCACGTGGCTTCCTTCCACGTGTTCGTCGTGAGGTCGCCGATCCACCGCTCCTGAAAGCCGCCGCCGCAGTCCGCTTCGTTCGACGTCATCAGGCGGAGCGTTCCGTCGGGCTCGATGACGAGGTCGTTCGCGAAGTCGCCGAGGATCGGTGCCCCCGTCGGCACCGACCACGTCGCGCCTTCGTCGCGCGACACCATGAGCACGTCGCCGTCCGTCGTCGCGCTCGACGCGCCGATCCACGCGACGATTCCGGCGCCCGCGACGAGCGCGGACGTCTTCTTCGCGAACGGGATCGCGCGCCACGTCGACTCGCCGTTTCGTTTCACGATGCCGAGCGCGTTCGCGCCGCGGAGCGCGAAGAGCGTTCCCGCGTCGTCCATCGCGACCTTCGCGACGTCGTCCTTGCCGTCGAGCACCGTGTGGTAGTGGCGGCCGTCGTCGCGACTCACGACGACGCGCGACGCCGTCCACGCGCCGAGCACACCGCCCGCGCCACGCGACGCGACGACACCGATCCACGGAGCCTTCGGCGCCGGCGCTTCGGTGACGAGCGGCTCGTTCGGCGGAACCGGATCCTCGCTCGAAGGCTCGGTGCTCGGATGACGACGCGAGAGGCGCGGATCGGGATCCATCGCCGTGGGACCGCACGCGGCGATGGCGGCGGGAATGGCCAAGAGAAGTGCGAAGCGAGCGACGTGCGACGTAGATGGGCAGTGCATGGTGAGGGATAGAGCAACCGGCGTGCCTCACCGAATCCCGCGTTTTTCCCTGCGTTCGCGATCGCGCGGCGTGTCCCGGCGTCCACGGCGGTGTGGGTGATGCTACGATGAGCACATGCTCAAGCGGCGCGCGCGCTCGGGGATCCTCGTCGTCGCGACCCTGCTCGCGGGTTGCGGTGGACGAACCGGCGATGAAGCGCACGGCGACGCGGGCGTCGTCGCGGACGGTGGCGTCGACGCTTCGATCGGACCCGACGCCGCGATCGATGACGCCGCGTGCCGCGCCGCCGTGCACGCTCTCGGCATGGTGACGACGAACAAATACTGCACGGCGATGGTGCGCCTCTCGTCGATCGACCACACGATCCTCGGCTGGACGATCGCGTGCGGCGGGCTGAAGGTCGCGACCGAGCCGGACGCGCGCGCGGCGTTCGCGGCGCAGCTCCCGCCGTTCACGATGGTCGACAGCTACCGCCGCGTCGGACCGACGGGCGGCACGAACGACTTCGTCTTCTATCAATCGCCGGGAGATTTCGGAGGGCTCGGCGTCGTCTCGCTCGCGACGTCGGCGCTCGTCTTCTCGGGCGAGCTCTCGTGGTCGGCGACGGGGAAGATCCTCTACCCGACGACGTTTCGATCCGCGGCAGAGATCCCGACGGTGTGCGCGCCGACGACGCTCCCCGACGTCTCGACCGTCTCGCTCGGTGGATTGCCCGACGCGAACGAAGTGAACGCGGTGGTCGCCGCCGTCTCGAAGAGCGCGCTCCCACGAGCGCTCTCGGGCGCGCACGCGATGATCCACACCCTCGTCGTCCCCTTCCCGTCGACGGCGCCGCCAGCATGGGCCCGCCGCACAACGAGTGGATCGTCACGATCGATTCGGTGCTCCTCGACTGACGCGCGGTGGTAAAGATCGCGGCAGGGGGTGCGTGATGCGACTCGTCAGAACGATTCTCTTCGCGATCGTCGTCAGCGCGTGCGGCGCGAAAGAGCCACCGCGCGCCGAGCCTCCGCCGACTCCGACGGCCACGACGCCCCCCGCCGGCGACGCCGCGCGCTTGCTCGATCATACCGAGTGCGAAACGCTCGCGAAGTGGATGCTCGACAAGTGCGAGAACCGCGGCAACACGCACTCGTCGCAAATCGATCGCTGGTGCAGCAACCTGCTCCACCGCATCACGGGTGAAGGCAATTGGGTCGAGAACGAGTGCATGGCGCACATCCGTCACATCGACGCGACGTGCTTTCACAGCACCGAGAGCGTCCGCAACTTGATGGACTGCGAGAGCATGGTCTCGCACTGACCGGTGCGTGCGAGCGCGGACGGCGGTCGAGCGTCAACGGGATTGGTCGCCGCGGGTCGTCTCTGTTTGGATCGATGGTGAGCTCAGCACCGCGAGCGCTCGCGTCGCGGCGTCGAGGGAGATGTCGCGCGCTTCGACGATCATGGTCGCCACCTTCTGGACGCGATCGCCGGTCGCGCCCGCCGCGACCGCGACGGCGCGCGCATGAAGCGCCATGTGTCCCTTTTGAATGCCGTCGGTCGCGAGCGCTCGGATGGCGGCGAGGTTCGACGCCAACCCGACGCAGGCTGCGACCATCGCCAGCTCCGTCGCCGAGGAGACGCCGAGCAAGCGGAGCGACAGGCGCGCGCCGCGGTGGACGCGCAGCGTTCCGCCGACGGTGCCGAGCGCCATCGGCATCTCGAGGGCGCCGACGAGCACGTCGTCTTCGCGACGCCACGTCGCGAGCGGCCGATACGTCCCGCTGCGCGACGCGTAAGCGTGCGCCCCCGCTTCGACCGCGCGCCAATCGTTTCCCGTGGCGATCACGACGGGATCCACGCCGTTCATGATCCCTTTGTTGTGCGTCGCCGCGCGGTACGGATCGAGCTCCGCGAATCGCGAGGCGCGCTCGATCCCGTCGGCGACGTCGCCGCCCGACAACGAGTCGGTGGCCAGCGCTTCGACCGGCACGCGGCAACGCACGCGCACGCAGCGGCGGTCGCAGAGGTTCGACAAGATGCGGAGGCCGACGCGCCCTCGGGCGATCGCGGCGAGCCGATCGGCGATCGCCTCGGCGACGGAGTTGACGAGGTTTGCGCCCATGGCGTCGCGGCAGTCGACGATGATGTGGACGACGAGCATCCCCGGGGCGTCGAGGTGACGAACCTCGACGTCGCGAGCGCCGCCGCCACGCGCGACGAGCCCGGGCACGGCGGCATCGGCGAGCGCGAGGATTTCGTCGCGACGATCGATGATCGCGCGCGTCGCTTCGGCGCGGTCCGGGACCTCGACGATCTGGATCTGGCCAATCATGAGCGGCGCGTCCGCCTCCGCCGTGAAGCCGCCGCCCGCGCGCGCCATCCGCGCCGCGTTCGATGCGGCAGCGACGACGCTCGGCTCTTCGACGACCATGGGGACCACGTAGTCGCGTCCGCACATCCGTACGTTGAGGGCGACGGCGTACGGCAGCGCGTAGGTGCCGAGCACGTTCTCGACGAACTTGTCGGCGGTGTCGGCGTCGAGTCCGCCCGCGTCGAGGCACGCGCCGATGTCGCCCGCGCCGACTCCGGTCGCATCGCTCACGAGCGCGCGGCGTTCGTCCACGGTGATCTTGTAGAAGCCGGGGAGTCGTGAGGTGAGGGCCATGGCTCGCGCTTTCAGGATTCGAGGCCGAGGCCCCGGCCGACGGATTGCGAAACGCCGCGATCGTGCGCGTGCGCGACGAGGCGAGTGCCGCTGTCCGCGGGCGCGTTCGGGACCCGCGCCGTCGTTCCGTCGAAGCCCGCGTCGCGCCACGCGGCGAGGACGCGCTCGGCGTCGGTCGTTCCGTCGACGAGCGCGATTACCGCGCCGCCGCCCCCCGCGCCGGTGAGCTTCGCGCCGCGCGCGCCGGCGTGATCCGCCAGCTGGCACATGCGGTCGAGCGCAGGCGTCGACACGCCGAGCCACGCGAGCAGCGCGTGCGCGTCGCCGAGGATGCGTCCGAGGCGCGCGCGGTCACCGTGTACGAGCGCGTGCTCCGCGTTCTCGGCGGCCGAAGCGAGCGTGTCGAAGGCCGCGTCGACGCCGCTTGGGTCGGCGGCGCGTGCGCGGGCCACTCGTTCCACCATCGTGCTCGTCATCGCGATCGTGCCGCTGTGCCCGACGCAGAAGAGGAGCGGCGTCGACAGCGACAAGCGTCGCGCGGGCTCGCCGCGCTGGAAACGCACGCAGCCGCCGAGGAGGCTCGCCGCGACGTCGATGCCCGACGGCGACCCGTGAAACACACGCTCCCACGCCATCGTTCGCGCGTAGAGATCCGCATCGGTGGCGAACGGATCGAGCGCGCGCGCGATCGCGAGCCCCATCGCCGCGGACGATCCCAGCCCTCCACCCGGCGCGATCTCGAGGTCGACCTCGACGTCGAGCGCGCCATCCGAACGAGCGGCGTCGAGCAACGCTTCGAGCGCGCGATCGAACGCACCCCCGGAGTCGATGGGCGCGCCGTCGGCTCCCCGCGCGACGACGGAGGGGCGCACCGCGCGCGCGGGCGTCACGCGCGCGACGGCGCCGCGGTCGAGCGCGGCTGCGATCGCCGGGCGGCCGTACACCGCGGCGTGCTCGCCGAGCAGGATGATCTTGCCCGATGCGAACGCGGTGTTCATTGAATCCCCAGTCGATCACCGAGTCGATCGAGCCAGACGTGCAGCCCGTCCTCACCCGTGCAGCGCGGGACGCTCTCGTGCGCCGCCGCGAGGAGCTCTTGCGCTCGATCGCGCGCGCGGTCCACGCCGTACACGCGAACGATGCTCGGACGGCCGAGCGCCGCGTCGCGGCCGGTGGCTTTGCCGAGGTGCGACGACGTCCCGATCGCATCGGCAAGATCATCGGCGGCCTGGTACGCGCGCCCGACGGCTTCTCCGAGAATCCGCCACGGCCCTGGATCGGCGCCGGCCGTCATCGCGCCCATCCCGGCGGCGGCGTCGAAGAGCGCGGCCGTCTTCGCGCGGTGGTACTCGTCGAGAGGCACCGCCGTCTCGTTCTCCCACGCTTGCCCCGCGATGATGCCACGCGCCGGCCCCGTCCCCGTAGCGAGGAGCGTGATCTCGGCGGTCGCACCGGCGCGCGCGAGCGTCTCGAACGCGAGCACGATGAGCGCGTCGCCGACGAGGAGCGCGGTCGGCTCGCCGAAGACCTTATGGACCGTCGGGCGACCTCGCCGCAGATCGGCGTCGTCGAAGCAGGGCATGTCGTCGTGCACGAGCGACGCGCAATGCACGAGCTCGACGGCTGCCGCGGCCGCGTCGGCGCGCTCGGCCCGCGCGTCGCCGCACGCGGTGGCCGCGGCGAGGCACAGGCGAGGTCGGAGCCGACCGCCGCCCGGGAAGACGGCGTGCGCGAGCGCGGAGCGAAGGCGAGGAGGGGAAGCGGAGCCGCTGGCGCGCTCGATCACCGCGCGCAGCGCGAGCTCCGTTCGTTCGTCGAGACGAGCCGCCAGCGTTCGAAGGTCTTCTCGGAGGGCCAGTGCCGAATCGTTCATCAGGCTAAGCTTATACAAACTCTGGACGATGGCAAGGGATGGCGTATAGTTTTTGTACATGGTCAGTCAAAACGCCCGAGTCGTCGTGGTTGGAAGCGGTATCGGCGCGCTCGCGAGCGCGATCGACCTCGCTGCGCGAGGGTGCCGCGTTCTCGTCATCGAGCGCGCTTCGTCCGCGGGGGGGAAGGCGCAGGCCACGCGCATCGGCGGTGTCGAGATCGACGCGGGGCCGACCGTCTTGACGATGCCCTGGGTCTTCGACGAGCTGTTCGATGCTGCGGGGGGATCGTTTCGCGACGCGGTCGCGCTCGATCGCGCGACCATTCTTGCGCGGCACGCATGGATCGACGGCGCGCGCCTCGACCTCCACGCGGATCGCGCGCGGTCCGCGGAAGCGATCGGCGAAGCGTTCGGCGCTCGCGAGGCGCGCGCGTATTCGGACTTCTGCGACGACGCGCGGCGGATCTACGAGACCGTCGAGGAGCCGTTCATCCGCTCGCAGCGCCCGACGTTCGCGAGCATCGTGAAGCACGCCGGGTCGATCGGCCTCTCGGCGTTCGCGCGCATCGACGGCATGCGCACGATGTGGCGCGCGCTCGAGCGCCGCTTCGCCGATCCCCGCTTGCGTCAGCTCTTCGGCCGTTACGCGACGTACTGCGGCTCGTCCCCGTTCGACGCGCCGGCGACGCTCAACCTCGTCGCGCATGTCGAGGCCGAGGGGGTGTACCGCGTGCGTGGCGGGATGCGTGCCCTCGCCGCCGCGCTCGAGGACCGCGCACGCGCGCTCGGCGTCGAGATCGTCTACGACACCGCGGTCGACGAGATCCTCGTGCGACGTGGTCGCGCGTGGGGCGTCCGCGCGGGCGGCGAGATCCACGAGGCGGACGCCGTCGTGTTCAACGGCGACGTCTCCGCGCTCGGCGCCGCGCTGCTCGGGCACGACGCATCGCGCGCGGCCCCGCCGACACCGCGCGACGCGCGCTCGCTCTCCGCCGTCACCTTCGCGA